>JACREX010000104.1 GCA_016212695.1 Bacteroidia bacterium | reverse complement strand
AATCTTTTGTTTTTTATTTTCAGAGAGTTGCAATTCTTTTTCTTTACCAAGCTTATCAATCTCCAATTGTTTTTTTTCATTCTGGTATTTTGCTTCCATGCCTGCAAGGGCTTTGGTTTTTTCTTCTTTGAACATACTGTCGTTGGTAGTAATGAAGATTTCGGCGTATTCAACAGATTTTTTAAAGTCACCGAGTTCTTTGTAAGCTTGCATAAGGGAATTTGCAGCATCGCTTTCCACCGGTACAGCATTAATTTCTTTAGCCAATACTATAGCTTTTGTGCCATATTCAATAGCTTTGTTCAAATAATTCAACCTCCGGTTTTTATTCAATACGGTAGAATCGGCAAGCGAAATATTGAGAGATGCAATATTTCTACAGACAGTTGCTATCTCGTATTTATCGCCTAATTCTTCATTTATTTTTAAAGCCTTTAAATAATACTCTATAGCTTTGTTAAACAAGCTATCGCGTTTAACAGGATGAACCTTGCCGTAATCCCCCTGGTCTTGGTGAACGCTGCCGATATTGTTGTAACACTTCGACATCCCGTTTTTATCGCCTAATTTTTCTGTGATTTTCAAAGTCTTTAAATAATACTCGATAGCTTTATCATAATCGCCCTGGTCAGAGAGGACATTGCCAATATTGTTATAACACAACGACATTCCCTTAATATCGCCTAATTCTTCTTTAATTTTCAAAGCTTTAAAACAATAATCTAAAGCTTTGCCGTAACTGCCCTGGGTATAGTGAACAATGCCGATATTGCCATAACAGTTAGACATTCCTATTTTATCACCCAATTCTTCTATTATTTTCAATGCCTTTATATAATATTTGATGGCTTTGTCGTAACCACCCTGATAAGCGTGAACAGTACCGATATTGTTGTAACACATAGACATTCCTATTTTATTGCCTGTTTTTTCATGTATTTTCAAAACCTTTAAATAATATTCAATAGCTTTGTCGTAACTGCCCTGGTCAGCATGAATACTGCCGATGATGTTGTAACACATAGACATTCCTTTTTTATAGTTTACTTTTGTTGCAAGTTTCAATCCGAGGTCAGCAAAATACATGGCAGTGTCTGGGTTTGAATTTCTATAAGCATCACATAAATTTACATATGCATTCACACGGGTAGTGTCGTGTTTAGCGGTTTTTAATAGGGTAAAGAGGGAGTCTAATTTAGGATTTAGGATGGTTCGACCATGCTCACCACAGGTTTGAGATTCCTGCCTGCCGGTAGGCAAGGTGGGATTTGAGATTTGGGCATACAGTAATAAGTTTAGTATTGTCAGTATTAGCGTTAATTCTGTTATAATAGTACGACTACACTGGCTCAGGGGAGTCTGCTCACTACTTGTTTTGTGATTTTTCAATGTTCTATTTTTTTATAGTATTAATGGCTCTTTCAATTCTCCTGATTGTTTCTTCCATCCCAAGAAGATCCAGCATTTTAAACATATCGGGACCCGCGCTTGAACCGACAATGGTAAGCCGCAGGGCATTCATCACCTGCCCCATTCCTAATTGTTTTTCTTTAAGAAATTCCTGCACTGCATTATGAATTATTCCGGCTGTGAATTCTGTTAAATTTTTAAACCTGTCGGCAAGTTCTGTGAGGATAGCAGGCGAGTTTTCTTTCCACTTTTCCTTAACGGCTTTTTCATCATAACTTTCTGGCGCTATAAAAAAGAAATGAGCCTGATCCCAGAGCTCATGCACAAAATTCACACGTTCTCTTACTATAGAAATAACCTTTTGAATATAATCATCGGTAGAGCAGATACCTTTTTTTATGAGCATGGGGAAGAACAGTTCCAGCAACTCTTCATCGGTTTTTTTAATAAGATACCGGTGATTGTACCACTTAGCTTTTTCAGCATCAAATTTTGCTCCTGATTTATTTATGCGATCGATAGAAAACGATTGTATTAGTTCTTCCATAGAAAATAATTCCTGCTCGGTACCCGGGTTCCAGCCTAAGAATGCCAGCAGGTTTACAACGGCTTCGGGAATATATCCGGATTCCCTGTACCCGGATGAAACTTCTTTGGAAACAGTATCTTCCCATTGCAGCGGAAACACAGGAAACCCAAGACGATCGCCGTCGCGCTTGCTTAATTTTCCGTTTCCATCCGGTTTGAGTAATAAGGGCAGGTGTGCAAACTGAGGCATATCGTTTTCCCATCCCAGATATTTGTAAAGCAACACATGAAGCGGGGCCGACGGCAGCCATTCCTCTCCGCGTATCACATGACTGATTTTCATCAGATAATCATCCACAACATTGGCCAGATGATAGGTTGGCAAACCATTCGATTTAAACAGAACTTTATCGTCTAATTGGTTTGACTGAACCGAAACAACACCGCGGATCAGATCGTTTACCACAACATCTTCGTTGTCGGGAATTTTTATCCGTATCACAAACGCTTCACCGGAATCTAATTTTTTCTTAACATCTTCAGCAGGCAGCGTCAGTGAATTTTTCATAGAGCCCCGTGTAAGCGGGCCATACTGAAACGTTTGTTTCTGCGATTCCTGTTTTTTGCGTATCGCTTCTAATTCTCCGGGAGTGTCAAAAGCATAGTAAGCATGACCGTTTTGTAATAGCGCTTCTGCATATTGTTTATATATGGATTTTCTTTCAGACTGCCGGTAGGGCGCACAGGCTCCGCCAATATGCACTCCTTCATCAAATGTTAACCCGACCCATGTCAGCGCTTCGAATATATACTCTTCGGCTCCCGGAACATAGCGTGCCTGATCCGTATCTTCGATTCTTAAAATAAAATCTCCGCCGTGTTTTTTTGCAAAAAGATAATTATATAATGCGGTTCGAACGCCGCCAATATGCAAGGGCCCTGTGGGGCTTGGCGCAAAACGTACGCGTACTCTTTTTTCCGTCATAGTATCTTCTGTTTAAAATTTGAACGACTTTTCATGAATTTTGTGTAAATATATAAAAGGTTTTGCAAAAGCAAAGCTGTTTTCACACTGAGCTATGCTGAAGTGTAGAATTCGGTTATACCTGCCTACCGGCAAGGCAGGCTGAACAAATGAATTTTCGGTTTTCAAAAATTCATTTAGGCGAAGTATAAAATAATCAGGTCTTTTTGCTTTTTTCTCAGAAATTATTTTAAATTTGTATGTTTTATAAAAAAGTTAATGGTTAATAGTTCATCGTTATGCTTAAAACGAGATAAAATATACATTTTTATAAAAGGTTAATGGTTATCCGTTCATCGTTAATCGTATGGCAATTAGACGTTCCGATTAACAATTAACAATTAACAATTAACAATTAAAAGTGGCTCTTATCTAATTGATGGTTGATTAATAATTTTTGCTTACCTTTGGCACAAATATTAAATATACGATGACTACGAAAGAACATATATTTGCACTTTTCAAGATTCTACCTGATACGGAAAGGCAGGAGCTATT
>JACREX010000103.1 GCA_016212695.1 Bacteroidia bacterium | reverse complement strand
TTTGAATTATATGTGATCATAGTGCATGTATTTTTAAAGCAAATATAATATTTCCATGCACTTATGGATTAAATTGTTAATAAAAACATGTGTTATGTTAATAACTTTCAGGTCGTTATCATTTTAATGAGCAAACCCTAAGTATTAATTTTTTATTTTTATAATTAATCTCTGCATTATATTTTTTCAGAAAATCTCCTCCCAGCAAGCCCCATATTTGTTTTTTACTGAACTTTGCATACAATTGGTTTATATGATTCAGGCTTAAAAGAATAATATTATAATTCCTGATTTCAAAATCACCTATCTGAAACTTCTTCAGAATTCCTGCATGATTTTCTAAAAACCCCTCGCCGATTCCGGACGATTTGATTTTTTCGCCTTTATGAGGAATTATCCTGACGAGCGGCGTCAGCCGTGCTGTATCAAAAACAGTCTTCGAAGCGCCGGTATCAATAATTAAATGCCCCGTTACATTTCCGTTGAATTTTGCTTTTATTAATAAATGACAACCGTCATCTTCAATATCAATTATTTTAACGGGAATTATTGTGGTCATACATGAGTCCTCTCTGAAAAGTACTTTTCATGGTAAAAAGGGAATAATGGAATTTTGGAATGCTGGAATAATAGGCGTTTCCAATATTCCATTTTTCCAATATTCCACAATTTTGAACTTTTCGGAGTAGACTCATACATTGAATATTTATAGAACTTCTTCACCTTTTATCCTTTCTTCCTGTTCATATTTGTTGCAATCTGTTTCAACGGAAAGGTTTTTCGGCTTTATGAATTTTTCTGTAGTTGTATAACCGAGGCTTTTGTCGGCATATACTTTTTTCATATATAGCGCCCATATCGGCAATGCCATGCTTGCGCCCTGCCCCAGTTCTATTCCCCTGAAATGAATGCTTCTCTCTTCTCCGCCCACCCATGCTCCCGATACAAGAGCCGGGGTGATTCCGGTAAACCAGCCGTCAGACTGGTTATTGGTGGTTCCTGTTTTTCCGGCAATATCGCCTTCAATTTTATACTGATACCTGATTCTTCCGCTGGTTCCATAATCAACAACTCCCGACATAAGGCTCAGCATCAGGTAAGCGGTTTCTTCGTTTATAGCCTCAATCTTTTTCGGCTTGATTATAGCAAGCACATTCCCGTTCCTGTCTTCAATCCTTGTTACAAAAATCGGTTCCGTATAAACGCCTTTATTATCAAAAGTTGAAAAGGCGCCGACTACTTCATATAACGTCAATTCCGGAATGCCCACACAAATCGAGGGATAGGGCTCTATTCTGCTTCGTACACCCATTTTTCTTGCAATATCAATGGCTGCCTGCGGTGTAAAATGCTTCAGCACCCATGCTGAAATCTGGTTCAGAGAATTGGCAAGGGCAAATTTCAGTGTGATCATTTTACCGTCGTATTTTTCAAGGAAGTTGGCCGTTGAATATTGCGGCGTATAGGGAGGCTGCCCGTCGGGCATGATAAATGTAACCGGGATGTTCGGCACTTTATAACAGGGAGAATAACCCGTTTGCATAGCTAACGTATAGATAAATGGTTTGAACGTAGACCCAACCTGGCGGTGGGCAAGTTTCACCTGGTCGTACTTGAAATGCCTGTAATTGGTTCCCCCCACATATGCCCTCACATAACCGGTCTGCGGCTCCATAGACATAAATCCGGCCCTGAGGTAATGCTTATAATACCGTATAGAATCTAACGGTGTCATCACGGTGTCCCGTTCGCCAGACCATGAAAACACACGCATCTTTACAGGCTTATTAAATACGTCTTCTATTTCTGCCAATGAAAATCCCTGCGATTTCATAACCCTGCATCTTTCGCTCCGTTTCATCGAAGTGGTCATTATTTGCCGGATTTGTTCATCATTCATATTCCATGCAAAAGGCGCTTTCTTCCGGTCTTTCTGTTCTTTAAAAAATGCCTTTTGCAGAAATCCGCTCATATGCTCTACGACTGCCTCTTCGGCGTATTTTTGCATTTTAGAATTAATGGTCGTATATATTCTCAGTCCATCCTTATATATATTGTATGAAGTTCCGTCTGCCTTTTTATTTTTATTACACCAACCATATGCCGGATTGTTTTTCCAATCTGTTGAATCTTCTTTATATTTTTCATAATCAATATACTCTTTTCTTTCCGGCTCATTGGCCATTAATGTGGTTCGGAGATATTCCCTGAAATAGGTTGCCAGCCCCTGTGTGTGATCCTGTACGACAAAATTTAAATTAAGGGGAAGATTTTTAACAGAATCGAATACCGCCTTCGTAATGAAATTATATTTTTTCATTTGAGCTAATACCACTCCTCTTCTCTTCAGGGCTCTTTCCGGGTTTCTTACCGGGCTGTAAAAAGTGGGGGCCTTTAATACGCCGACTAACATAGCGGCCTGCTCAAGTTTAAGAGAATCGGGAGATGAATTGAAAAAAGTTCTAGCCGCCGATTTTATACCAAAGGTCTCATGTCCGTAAGCAACCGTATTCAGATACATCACAAGAATTTCCTCTTTGGTATAATTCTTTTCCAGCTTGATTGCCGTAATCCATTCTTTGAATTTTGATACGGCAAGTTTCGGAAGTTTCAATAATCTGGAATTGTTTCGCGAGGTATCTCTCGGAAAAAGGTTTTTTGCAAGTTGCTGGGTGATTGTGCTGCCGCCTCCTTTTGAACTTCCGGTTACCACGCCTGTAACCACCCGCCACAAAGCTTTTCCGTCAATTCCCGAATGCTGCTCAAACCGGTAATCTTCTGTTGCAATAAGAGCATTTATAAGGTAGGGGGACAAATCCCTGAAACCCACAAAGGTTCTGTTCTGATAATAATATTTCCCTATGACTTTCTGATCGGACGAATATATTTCAGAAGCTATATTACTCTTGGGATTTTCCAATTCTTCAAACGAAGGCATGAACCCCATGGCTCCTGAAACAATCAAAATAATTATGATCGTAAGCGTAAAAAATGGAAAGGAAAATAACAGCCAGAAAATAAGCAAAAATTTATTTTTCTTTTTTTCTATATTAATATTCTTATTTATTTTGTCCATTTTTACTGCGATAGAAAATTAGCGGCAAAATTAAAAAAATAATATTAATTTAAAATTTTGCACATCGTTTATGATTTCTTTTACTTTGTAAAAATTTTTTTAAACATAGCCCTTTTATAAATGGAAGCCAATTTAGTAATTGTAGAATCTCCCGCGAAAGCAAAAACAATCGAAAAATTCTTAGGTAAAGATTTTTCCGTTAAGTCCAGTTACGGACACATAAGAGATTTATCAAAAAAAAACCTGGGGATCGATATCGAAAAGAATTACAATCCTCAATACGAGATCCCGGCAGACAAAACAAAAATTGTTGCAGAATTAAAACAATCGGCAAAAAGAGCAAAAATGATATGGCTGGCTTCTGACGAAGACCGCGAAGGAGAAGCCATCGCATGGCACCTCTCGGAAATTTTAGATCTTCCGAAAGATAAAACACACAGAATCGTGTTTCATGAGATCACAAAAAATGCCATACTCGAAGCGGTTAAAAATCCCCGTGAACTGGATATGAATCTTGTAAATGCACAGCAGGCAAGAAGGGTCCTAGACCGATTGGTCGGATTTGAATTATCTCCCGTTCTCTGGAAAAAAGTGAAACCGGCGCTTTCTGCAGGCAGAGTTCAGTCGGTTGCAGTCCGGTTGATCGTCGAAAAAGAAAGAGAGATTAACAATTTTAAAACCAATACCTATTTCAAAGTCTCGGCATTATTTGAGGTTATTCATGCCAAAGGGAACAAATCTGAACTGAAAGCAGAATTATCCGATCGCTTCAGCACAAAAGAAAAAGCGCTGGCATTCCTTAATAAATGTAAAACAGCCGGTTTTAAAATTTCAGATATATCAACAAAGCCCGGAAAACGTTCTCCGGCACCCCCTTTTACTACCTCAACTTTACAGCAGGAAGCAAGCCGCAAACTTGGTTTTTCTGTTGCACAGACCATGTCTGTTGCACAGAAACTTTATGAAGCGGGGAAGATAACCTATATGCGTACAGACTCCTTAAACTTATCAGACCTTGCTGTTGGTACTATTAAAAATGAAATTAAAAAAGAATTTGGCGACCAATATTTACAGATCCGGAAATACAAAACAAAAATCAAAGGAGCACAGGAAGCACACGAAGCCATCAGGCCCAGCTATATTAACAATCATGAAATTCAGGGAACGGCTGCTGAAAAAAAACTTTATGAACTGATCTGGAAACGGGCAATCGCATCGCAAATGGCTGATGCATCTTTTGAAAAAACAATTGTTACGATAGACATCTCCAATGCAACAGAAAAATTTCTTGCCCAGGGAGAAGTATTATTGTTCGACGGATTCTTAAAAGTATATTCCGAATCTACGGATGATGAAAAAGACGATTCTCCCAAAGATCATCTGCCCCCCCTTAAAACAAGCGATATATTAACTCCCAAAAACATTTCTTCCGTTGAGCGCTACGAGCAGTCGCCACCCAGATATACCGAAGCGAGCCTTGTAAAAAAATTAGAAGAATTAACTATCGGCCGGCCCTCTACCTATGCGCCCATCATTTCAACCATTCAGCATAGAGGCTATGTTGTTAAAGAAGACAGGCCGGGCAAAGATCGCAGTTTTACTTTTCTGTCTTTAGAAAAAAATTCCATTAAGGAAGATATCAAAAAAGAATACGCCGGCGCTGAAAAATCGAAACTCTTTCCAACAGATATCGGAATGGTTGTTAACGATTTCTTAGTTGAGCATTTTGATAATATTCTTGATTATAACTTTACCGCTACCGTTGAAAAAGAATTCGACGAAATCGCATTGGGCAACCTTTCATGGATAAAAATGATTGATAAATTTTACAAGCCTTTTCATGTTACGGTTCAGCACACAATGGATAATACCGAAAGAAGCACCGGCGAAAAACTCCTTGGGAACGACCCGGTAAGCGGTAAACCTATTTATGTCAAGATAGGGAGATACGGTCCGCTGGTTCAACTTGGAGAAACCAATAATACCGATAAACCAAAATTTGCCAGCCTGCTGAAAAGCCAGCATATAGAAACAATAACGTTAAAAGAGGCTCTTGATTTATTCAGGCTGCCCAGAGAAGTGGGAGAATATGAAGGGAAAAAAGTTGTGGCTGCAGTCGGAAAGTTTGGCCCTTATATCAGCCATAATTCAAAATTTTATTCGCTAAAAAAAGACGACAGCCCTCTTACGGTTGAAATAGACAGGGCAATTGAAATTATTAAAGAAAAAATCGAGAAAGACAAAAATAAGATTGTTAAAAAATTCGATAACGACCTGAGCATTCTGAACGGCCGCTGGGGCGTTTACATCTGTTATAAAAAAGAAAATTTTAAAATCCCTAAAAAAACAAATATTGAATCCCTGACCAAAGAAGACTGCCTTGTTATTATCAAAGAAAACAATACTGCCGGGAAAAAAAATAAGCAGAAAGGAAAAGAGAAAAAAGCAAAAGAAAAAAAATAACATCTGATGGAATTATTGCATTATTTTGATTTTGTAGATCGGGGTATCTTATCCGGCCGGGATATTTCAAATAAATCCGCATTGGGCAAAAATATTATTATTAACTCAGAAGAAAATCCGATACGCAGTCTTGATAATATTGAAATAGCCTTAATTGGTATTCCCGAAGAAAGAGGCTCATTGAACAAAGGATGTTCTCTTGCTCCTGATCCCATCAGAAAATATTTTTACCTCCTGAATAAATTCAATAAAAATAATATTGCAGATATGGGCAATGTAAAACAGGGCAATACCATTAACGACACGTATTGTGCCGTAAGAGACATCCTTATCGAACTTTTAAATAAAAATATTATTCCGGTATTAATCGGGGGCAGCCAGGACTTAACTTATGCAAACTTTCTGGCATATGAGAAATTTAACTCTGCAATTAATATTGTATCCGTTGATTCCCGTTTCGATTTTGGAACTATTGACGACCCGGTAAATTCTGACAACTTTCTAAGCAAAATAATTTCTCAAAAAAGCAATTGCCTTTTTAATTTTACGAATATAGGGTACCAATCATATTATATCTCTCAGGAAGAAATTGATTTAATGAAAAACCTTTTGTTCGACTATTATCGGTTGGGGTTTATTCAATCGAACCTGAATGAAGCAGAGCCGGCTCTCCGTGATGCAGCCCTGGTGAGTTTTGATATTAATGCGATCCGCCAATCCGATGCTCCGGGTCATTTTTTCCCTTCTCCAAACGGCCTTTACGGCGAAGAAGCCTGCCAGATAGCCCGGTATGCCGGACTGAGTGATAAGGTAACCTCTTTTGGTATCTATGAGGCGAATCCAAAATTCGACCACAATGGCCAAACCGCTCATCTGGCGGCAGAAATCATCTGGCATTTTATTGAAGGTGTTTTTCATAGAAAAAAAGATTATCCCTTTACAAACATTTCTGAATACAAGAAAATCATTGTAAAAATCGAATCCTCCAATGATGATATTATTTTTTACAATAATCCTTTAACAGATCGCTGGTGGATGGAAGTGCCCTATAAAAAGGCAAATTATGAAAAAAGTATAATTATTTCGTGTTCATTAGAAGATTACGACATAGCATGTACCCAGGAAATACCCGATCGGTGGTGGAAGGCCTTCCAAAAAATTTGTTAATAATTTTTCCACAATTAAAACCTTTTTAAGTCTGGTGCGTATAAAGATTACATTTTTTACAGGCAGAGTTATCAACAAAGTTATTAACAATTAAGGAATTAATGTTCTGTTATGAAAAAAAACAAAATTATTCGTCATAAATTGTTAATAAAATTTGCGGCATAATAAAATTTTTATTTATTTTACGCCCTTTATGGTGTACTGGATTTTATGATTTTAGACATAACGTGATCATTATGAATAGATTATTAGTAGCCTTTTTTGTTTTTTTAATATTTGCCACAGCAGGTTTTGCTCAACAAGACCCTCAGTTTAGCTTCAATATGTTCAATCAATTAACTTACAATCCCGGTTTTGCAGGAAGTAATGATGCTATCTGTGCCTCTACAATACATCGCCAGCAGTGGGTAGGATTTGAAGGACGGCCGGTAACCACGATGTTGAATGCGCATGCTGCCGTTGAGCCTTTTAAAATAAAAAGCGGTGTCGGATTAATTATAGAACAGGAAAAACTTGGATTTCAAAAAAACTTCAACTTGAGCGCCGTTTATGCTTACAGAACACCTCTTGGCAGTAACGGTTATTTAGGAATCGGACTGGGACTTGGTTTACAAAATACTGCTTTTAATGGAAACTGGGTTACACCGGATGGGGGAAACCCATATAACGACCCCAATGTTCCCAGAATGGAAAGCCACGTTGCATTTGATATGAACTTCGGTGCGTTTTACAAAGGAACCAATGGTATGTATGTTGGTCTTTCCACAACCCATTTAACAGAACCCAAAATTAAACTTAATACAGGTAATTCTCCGTTTATTAAAAGACATTATTATATGATCGGAAGTTATCCTATTACTCTTGGTAACCCAATGTATATTATCAATCCGATTGTTTATATAAAATCCGATGGTATAACTACCCAGTTTACGGTTAATTCCACATTTGAATACAATAGAAGATTATGGGCAGGCGTTTCCTATAATATACAAGATGCAATAACAGCAATGGTTGGAATTAATTTTAATTTTGGACTTAGTGTAGGATACGCTTATGATTTCGGTTTATCGGATATAGGCAGCTACAACAGCGGATCGCATGAAATATATGCAAGATATTGTTTCAATCTTAATTTATCCAAGACGCCCGGACGCTATAAGAGCGTAAGATTCTTATAATAATGAAATACTAAATCCTAAATATTATGAAAAGGATTATTTTAATAAGTGTATTTTTAGCCCTGTTGAGCAGCAGTTGTATGAATACCGGAGAAGGCGAGTTACTCGGAGTATTAGACAGAGAGCCATGGTTTGAACCAGACCCATATGGCATGCTCTTCATCCCTATGGGGAGTTACAATATGGGTCCAAGCGATCAGGATGTTCCATGGGCTATGACGGCACAATCCAAAACAGTTTCAATCAGTCCTTTTTGGATGGATGAAACCGAAATTACCAACAACGAGTATCGCCAGTTTGTAAACTGGGTCAGAGACTCTATAGCACGCGAAAAACTAAGTGCACAGATTCAGGAATTTGAAAAGACGGAAGATGAATACGGAGACCCGTTAACTCCACATTTCCTGGTTTGGGAAAAACCTATAATATGGGACGACGACGAACAGCGCCCATTACTTGCAGATATGTATTATACCGAACAGGAAAGATTTTACAGAAGAAAAGAATTTGATGTCAGAAAATTTAATTTTGTTTATTTCTGGATTGATCTGAAACAGGCAGCACAAAAATTTACAGTCGGCAATGAATCGCGCCGCCGCTGGAATCCCAACGAAAATAAATACGATGGAGAAGTAATAAAAGAAAAAGGGGAAAAGGTTGCCGTTACCGATCGTTCATCTTTTATCATGAAAGATATCATTAATGTATATCCGGATACTTTATGCTGGATCAGCGATTTTACTTATTCCTATAATGAACCTATGGCAAACATGTATTTCTGGCACCCCGCATATGATCATTACCCGGTTGTCGGCGTATCATGGAAACAAGCCAGAGCATTCTGCATCTGGAGAACGCAATTAAAAAATTCATTCCTTGCAAGCAATGATGAAACCTTTGTTCAGGATTTCAGGTTGCCTACAGAATCTGAATGGGAATATGCCGCACGGGGAGGGTTAGACTTGTCCATGTTTCCATGGGGAGGTTTATATACCAGAAATTATTCAGGTTGTTTCATTGCCAACTTTAAGCCATTAAGAGGAAATTATCTTGACGATGGCGGAATAACAACTTTAATTGTGGCCAGTTATGAGCCCAATGAATTTGGTTTGTATGATATGGGCGGTAATGTTGCAGAATGGACAGACAATGCCTTTGATGAAGCGGCATATAGCTTTACACATGATTTAAACCCGGATTACAGATACAGCGCTTTACCGGATGATCCTCCCGCATTAAAAAGAAAAGTTATCAGGGGCGGATCGTGGAAAGACATCAGCTATTATTTGCAAACAAGCACAAGAACATATGAATATCAGGATACGGCAAAATCATATATCGGATTCAGATGCGTAAGATCATATCTTGGCAGGAGCAGAGAGGACGCGGGGAGTTATTCACACGTATATTAATTTTAATTTTCTTTATTTATTTATTAATTTAAAAATTTAATCACTATGGGTCTTAATGAAATTGTTGAAAGTAAAGCGTATAAAGGGTTTATGGGAAAGCTTTATGGATGGGGTGCATCTGTTGTTATTCTCGGCGCTTTATTTAAAATCCAGCACTATCCGGGCGCTTCCATAATGCTAATATGCGGATTGGGAACCGAAGCAACCATTTTCTTCTTCTCGGCTTTTGAACCAATTCATGAAGAAATAGACTGGACGCTGGCTTACCCTGAACTAGCCGGTATGGGTAAGTTTGATGAAGAAATGGGCAACATAGTTCCGGAAAAGAAAAAATCTGCTATAGAAAAATTTGATGAAATGATTGAAAAAGCAGAAATTACACCGGAATTATTCGAAAAACTTGGTGTAGGGTTACATAAATTAAATGAAACAACCGTAAAACTTCACGATGTTACGGATGCAACCCAGGCTACCAATAATTATGTTTCCAATTTTGAAAAGGCATCTGAAAAAGTCCTTGAGTTTACTGATTCTTACAGTAAAACAGCAGGTTCGTTAAATAAATCGGCAGATGGTTTAACAGACACCTATATTAAATCGGCAGATGTTGTTAACGGATCGGTAAATGAACTTGCGCAGATCATTTCAAAATCCGGTAAGGAAATGGTTAGTAATCTATCAAACGCTCATGTGAAAACCACTGAAACGCTTAACGAAGCAGCGAATGGTTTTGCGCAGATCGTTTCAAAAACCGGAACGGATGTAAACAGCCTTATTACAAAATCAGGAGAAAAACTTGCGGAAAACCTTTCCAATGCACATGTTAAATCAACAGAAACCCTTAACCAGGCAGCCGGTGAATTTGCACAAATTATTACTAAAACCGGGGAAAATGTTAACAATATGATAACAAAATCCAGCAAGGAATTAGTTGGTAATTTAGCAGACGCCCATGTAAAAACAGCCGATACGATCAACCAGGCAGCCAATGATTTTGCACAGATCATTTCAAAAACCGGAACGGATGTTAATTCGCTTGTTACACAGTCGGGAACAAATCTGGCTGATGCATATGAAAAGATGACTCTTTCCATGAATGAACAAATGGCAAAAGCAGACACAGAAAATAAATCATATGGCGAACAGCTTGAATTAATGACCAAAAACTTAACTGCATTAAATGCCGTATATGAACTGCAGCTACAGGGAACCAACGAACATCTTGAAGTTTCCAAGCAGTTATTCAAGGGCATGGACGAGATGATGACAACCCTGGAAGATGCAATCGAAGATTCAAAGAAATACAGAACAGAAGTATCAAAACTCGGACAGAATCTTTCTGCATTGAATACTGTATATGGCAACATGCTTTCGGCCATGAATTTTAAAAGCGCAAACAGTTAATGAGAAGTTGGTAGTTGGTAGTTAGAAGTTGGAAGTTAGGATTTGATAATTTTAATAATTTAAAAAGATATTATGGGACATGGTGTCATTGGACCAGGCGTATTGAGTCCGCGATCGAAAATGATTAACATGATGTATTTGTTCCTTACGGCGTTGCTTGCATTAAACGTTTCGAAGGAAGTGCTGAAATCTTTTATCATGATTGAGCATGGCGTGGGAAAAACTGTAGAGAATTTTTCAAAGAAAAATGACTTATACTATGGATTATTCAGCAAAGCGGCTATAGAGAATCCGACTAAAGCCGGTCCCTGGAATGATAAAGCGCTTCAGGTAAAGGCTAAGGCTGATGAAACTGTAAAGTTTTTACGCGGACTCAGAGAAAGAGTAATCAGACTTGGAGCTGGAATTGGAGAGAAGGAAGAATTCCCCAAAGAAGTACCTAAAGAGGCAAAAGACCCCAAAAATGTCAAAGACGTAGAGTATGTAAAAATACTGGATAATATGGATTATGTCCCTCAAATTATGATTCAGGAAAAAAATGGTAAAAACGGGGAAGATTTAAAAAATAAAATCAATGATTTCAGAGAATTTATTATTAAGTTAATAACTAAGCCGGATAAAAACAAAGATTTAATTGACGGGATCAAAAAAACACTTAATACTGATAATCCTCCGCAAGAAGAAGGGGTAATGAAGACATGGCAAACTGAACAGTTTCAGAGTTTACCTTTAATAGCCAGTGTTGTTTTTATGACCATTATTGAAGGTAATATCAGAAATGCTGAAGCGGATATTCTCGCTCACTTATACAGTAATATTGATGCGGCAGATATGAAATTCAATAAAATCGGTGCTATTGTAAACCAAAATTCAGCCTATATTCTGGCAGGCACCAAATATTCGGCACAGGTATTTTTGGCGGCTTACGACTCCACCCAGAAACCCACAATGTATATCGGCGATTTTGACCAATCCAAAAATGAAATGGTAGGAAAACCCGATACCATGAAAGTTGAAAACGGCCAGGGTATTTACGAAACTGTTGCATCTGGCACGGGAAAAAGAACTTTAAAAGGAGCTATTAAAATAAAAAGTCCTGAAGGATTCAAATATTACCCGTTTGAAAAAGAATGGAATGTAATGCAGGGTGGCACGGTTGTTTCACCAACGAAAATGAATTGTTTTTACAGAAGCATTGCGAATCCCGTAGAAATTTCTGCCGTAGGCGTACCTCCTGAAAATGTTACTGCAACTATGACAAACGGAAACCTGAAGAGGGCCAGTAAAGAAAGATGGAAAGAACTGACCGGCGAAACCGGGAAGGATGGCTGGGAAGTGTTGCCGGGCGAGGGACAGGAATGCATGATTACCGTTATGTCTAAAATTGAGGGACAAACAAAACAGGCCGGACAGGTAAAATTCAGGGTTAAGAATATTCCGAATCCTGTGGCAATGGTTGGTGGCCAATTCGATGGTAAAATGACTAAAAACGGAATGCTGGGTATTCCTAAAATCATTGCCGACCTTAAAGATTTTGCATTCGATTTGAAATTTACCGTTACCAGTTATGAATATATGATTACTGTTGCCGGTTTTACCAAAACAGTTCCTGTTTCGGGCGAAAATTTTTCTCCAGACGTAATAAAAACGATCAAATCATTACAGAATGGTCAGCAGGCTATTTTCCAGGAAATAAAAGCAAGGGGGCCTGACAATAAACCAAGAAAACTGAACCCGATTATACTCACAGTTAAATAATTGTATTATGAAAACAAAAAAAGAAATCAGTAATCAGTTATCGGTAATCGGTAATCAGTCGTCACACTTCGACAGGCTCAGTGTTCGCTCAGTGGTCAGTTGTCAGTCATTTTTAACTTTTGTCTTATGCCTTTTTTTAATTTTTAACTTGCAACTTTTAACTTCCAACTGCCATGCCCAGGTTATGGACGGGATTTATGTAAAGGAGCATGTTCCGGTAAGGAACCCCATCCCTTATACCACGTTGCGCGAAGCAGATGTGATGTGGTCGAAGAGAATAATCAGGCAGCTCGATCTGAAAGAAAAACTTAATCACCCGCTTTATTTTCCCACAGCAAATTTTTCTTCGGATGGCCGAAAAAGTTTAATACAGATTCTTGTCTGGGGATTTGAAAATGCCAGTAAAACAGCTTATGAATTCGTTCTTAGCCCGCTAACCTACGAAATCGTTAATCCTATTACATATCCTGACGTTAAGATCGCTATGGGTTATAAAATCGATACAAATCAAGTCACCGGAAAACCTGATACTATTAAAGAAAAACCGGAAGAAATTCAAATGATAATTATGAAAGAAGAATGGTTTTTCGATAAACAAAGATCTGTGATGGATGTAAGAATTATCGGGTTATGCCCGCTTCGTCTCTATGATAACCCAAATGTTCCGGGACAAATACTTAAATCTCCTACTTTCTGGATATATTTCCCTGAATTCCGGGATCTGTTTGCAAAAACCGAAGTGTATAACCCCAAAAATGATGCGGAACGGAGAACATTCGATGATGTTTTTTGGAAACGAAAATTCAGCAGTTACATCACCAAAGAGTCTAATGTCTACAATGATAGAACCATTGCTGCCTATGCCCTGGGTTTGGAGGCTATGCTTGAGGGGGAAAAAATCAAAGACTTTATTTTTAAAATGGAGCACGACCTCTGGGAGTATTAACAATAGCGGCAGTTGGCAGCGGCAGCTAGCAGTTATTTGCCTGCTGCTGCCTCCTGCAACTGCTTTCTTTATTATATGTATTCCTCGCCTTTTTGTATTTTAATATCATTCACAAATTGCCGTAACTGCTGCTCTTCGTCTTTTCGTGCAATAAGCAGCATATTATCCGATTCAACCACAATGTAATCGTTAAGACCATTAATAACCACAACTTTTTTATCAAGCAGATTAATGATGCAGTTCCTGGAATTGTATAAAAATACATCTTTGCCATAAACCACATTACCCATTTCATCTTTTTTCCCGTTCTCATATAAAGAACCCCAGGTTCCCAAATCCGACCAGCCGAAATCGGAACAAAGGACAAAAACATTCTCCGCCTTTTCCATCACGCCGTAATCAATAGAAATATTTCTGCATTCAGAATAGGTTCGCTGTATAAAAGAGGTTTCTTTAGGCGTATTGTATAATTCAAGTCCGTCTCTGAAAAGCGAATTGATTTCGGGCAGATGCTGCTTAAATGCATCGGTAATTGAATTTAACGACCAGATAAAAATCCCGGAATTCCAATAGAACTCGCCGCTCTGATAAAATATCGTTGCCAGGTCAAGATTCGGTTTTTCCGTAAATGTCTTAACCTTTTTCAGGTTCCCATACACATTTGCGCTTTTTCTGTTGCTGATCTGAATATAGCCATAACCGGTTTCAGGCCTGCTTGGTTTTATTCCCAAGGTAAGCAATGCTTTATTCTTTGAAACAAAGTCGAGTCCTTTGCCGATTTCTTTTTTAAAATCATCCATATTCAGGATCAAATGATCAGACGGGGCAACAATAAAATTTGCATGGGGATTTATTTTTCCGATTTTATACGTTGCATATGCGATACAGGGAGCCGTATTCCTGCGGGCGGGCTCTAACAATACCTGGTCGGGATTAATCCCGCGTATCTGATCCAATACATGATTTCTGTAATCTATACTTGTAACGATATAGATATTTTTTTTGGGACAAAACGGAAGAAATCGTTCAAAAGTTTGCTGAAGCAATGTTTTTCCTGTTCCGAAAATATCAAGAAACTGTTTGGGTTTTGAAGTTTTGCTCAATGGCCAGAATCTGCTTCCTATGCCGCCTGCCATGATAATGCAATAATTGTTTTTCTTCATAGCGTATAATATTTCTATAGTTAAAAGTTGTAAGGTTGAGCGGCTTGCCTGGTTGTAAGTCATTGGTCTATGGTAAACAACTACTAACTCTAACCCTTTGACCAAACCAGTTGCTCAACCCTTCAGCTATAATATATGGTATCAAAAACGCAGCGAAATTAATTATATTAAATGTAAAATGAAAATTAAATATTCTGTCAAGAAATTTTATGTAAGGTTTGTGTATTTCCTTAAATTCATGTAGGTTTGTATATTACAAATTCAGGGATGAATCTATTTTTTGAAGTCGGCAGATATTTCAACCTTTTGGCAAAAGCTTTTTCTAAACCGGAAAAATTCTGGATTTATATTAAGTTAGTATTTAAAGAAATTGATGAATTAGGGATTCAATCGTTAGGGATAATTACTGTAATATCCATATTTATGGGGGCCACGGTTGTTATTCAGGCTGCGCTTAGCACAGATTCTCCTTTAATACCTAAATATCTGATCGGATTCACGGCGCGGCAATCTGTTGTGCTCGAATTCGCGTCAACGCTAATGTGCCTGATCTTAGCCGGGAAAGTGGGCTCGCGGATTGCTTCGGAAATCGGCACCATGCGAATTACCGAACAAATCGATGCGTTAGAAATAATGGGCGTTAACTCGGCTGCTTATTTAATCATGCCCAAAATCATCGCCGCCATGTTTATATTTCCATTTCTTACCGTATTAGCCATTTTTATTGCGCTAGCCGGCGGGTATGCTGCCGGTGTTTTTGGCAACTTAGTAACATCTGCAGATTATATTTACGGGTTGCAAATTCAATTCCGAACCTTTGATATTATTTATACATTAATTAAAGTAGAATTTTTTGCCTTTACAATCACTTCGGTTTCCTCATATTACGGTTATTATGCTTATGGTGGCGCCCTTGAAGTCGGAAGGGCCAGCACAAAAGCTGTTGTGAACAGCAGCATTATCATTTTAGTATTGGATTATCTATTAACCCAATTATTGCTTGCATGATCGAAGTTGTCAATATTTCAAAATCATTTTCCGGGAAACAGGTTATACAAAACATTTCCACTGTTTTTGAAAAAGGAAAAACCAACCTGATTATAGGGCAGAGCGGATCGGGTAAAACCGTATTGCTTAAATCGCTTGTGGGGCTGCACGAGATTGACGAAGGAGAAATTAAATTCGACGGCAGGAACTATTCGAAACTCAAGTTCCGCGATAAAAAAAATATCCGAAAGGAAATCGGGATGGTTTTCCAGGGCGGGGCTCTTTTTGACTCTGCAACCATTCTGGAAAATGTAATGTATCCTCTCGACATGTTCTCTGCCATGAACCGAAAAGAAAAAATTGAAAGAGCACGGTTTTGCCTGAACAGGGTCAACCTTTCCAATGTGGAACAACTATATCCCGCAGAGGTGAGCGGAGGAATGCAGAAAAGAACGGCTATTGCGCGAGCCATTGTATTAAATCCCAAATACCTGTTTTTTGATGAACCCAATTCAGGGCTTGACCCCCAAACAGCATTGGTTATAGACAAACTCATCAAAGAGATCACCGAAGAATATGGAACCACTACTGTGATAAATACTCACGACATGAATTCCGTAATGGAAATCGGCGAAAAAATTATATTTATATACCAGGGAGAAAAAGCATGGGAAGGCACAAAACATGATATTATTAACAACGACTGCCAGGAACTGAATGATTTTATTTTTGCCTCTGAGTTATTTAAAAAAGTTAAAAAAAATTTTAGTATATTGTCTGACGACAAACGATTTATGCCAGACGAAAAAGATAAATGATTGTATCCGGACAAAACAAAATACTTAAAGAATTAGGATATTATGATGACCAAAAGGGCATAATAAAACGGTATTATAATGAAGCCGGCGGATGGAACAGGCATCTTGAAAACACAAAAAAATATATACTAAAATCTGCCGAAAGCAAAGCAAAAAATTCAATAGCAATACTGGGGAGCGGATGGCTGCTTGATGTGCCGATAAAAGAATTAAGCGGGATTTTTGGAGCCGTGTACCTGTTTGATATTATCCATCCGCGGGAAATAAAACAAAAAATCAAAAAATACCACAACGTAAAATTAATTGAATGTGATATTTCCGGCGGAGCCATTGATGGCGCTTACCGGGTAATACACGAGTATAAAAAAAACAAAACCGTATTGCCCTTACCGGGTATTGCGCTGAATGGATTTCAATATAACATGGATTTTGATATGGTTGTTTCTTTGAATATTTTAAATCAATTGGATATTATAGTTAGCGATTACCTGAAAAAATTTAATGTTTACAGCAATTCTGATATTTCAGATTTCAAAAAAAGGATTCAGTCAAAACATATAGAAACGCTGCCCGAGGGAAAAACCTGCCTGATTACAGATTTTGAAGAAAAAATTTACTGCGATGCCGTATTTGAAAATAAAAATCCTCTGATTTTTGCAACCCTTCCCAAAGGAGAATCTGTCGAATACTGGGAATGGGAATTCGATATGACGGGAAATTATTATAAAGGCAAAAAAACAATCTTTAATGTGATTGCGATGAATTGGTAAGGGGTATTATTCTGTTTTAATCACTTTCACATACATTGATTTCCTGTTTGTCGTATATTTGATAAAATAAATTCCATTGGCGTTTACGTTCATCGCTACACGATAAATTCCCTCCTTTCGCAAGCCATGAAATAATGTTGTTACTTTTTCACCAATCACGTTGAACACATCTATAGAAACCTCTGTGGGTTGACTTATTTCGTATTGAACATTGGTCTGAAGTGTAAACGGATTGGGATAAACAAAAAGTGAATTATCATTATTATAATAAATTTTTCCGATGAATGTGGTTGTATCTACAATTGGCGAAATCACGGTATTTGTTCTCACCGGCTGGTTGTAGTCAAAGAAAATATCTGCAAAATTTGTAATGGTGTCGCCTATATCCAATGAATCTTTCGGCAACACGCTATACATCACAAATCCGTTACTCAGTGGTTCATTGGTATTGGAATCGGGCAGCAGGATATTGGCAAAAGTAAATTCAACAATTCCATGTCCATACATGTGAAAGGCACATGGATGGCTCGATGCAATCAGGTGAAATGTGGCAGGATTAACATTGCTGCATAAAGTGTCTAAAATTTTAATATTAAAAGCAGTGTCGGTTCCCGTGTTCTGGAAGCGGATGGTATAGGTCAGCGGTTTCATTTGTTGTATATAATCCGGAGTAAGAACAGCGGGATTCAGAGTTTTGTCGTTGGGATCCCAGGAACCGGTCACTATCTGCTGAACCGGGTAATAATTGTTTTCAGGAGCCGTATCTCCGACAACCGGATAAATCACAGCATACGAATTTAGCGCTGTTTCTAACGGAACACCCGGAGGCAAATACATTCCAGCGTATATATATCTGTACTCCCCGGGTAAAAGATTTATATAATTCCATTCAAGAGTATCAAGCGAAATATTATCCGGGGAAGGATAGCTGTTCGTGTAATTTAAAAGATTGTCTTTAACAAATTTGACGCTTCCGCTTGTTGTGAATGCTCCTGTGTTTTCAAAATATATATAATAATCAACAGAAAAACCGGGTCGTGCCGGACCATCATATACATTTACCGAAACATCTTGTACTAAATCGTGATGAATACCAAAATTATTCGCAGTATCTATCTGCCCGTAAGTTGCAAAATATGCATTTTGTGTCTGGGGTATTGCAGCGTAGTGGGGTTGCAGATACGCAGAAATCTCATAATAACCGGTATCAACATATAACCGGAAAATCCCGGATGGATCGGTAGAGCAATAATAATAAAACTGACTATCGCTGACAATAATATCCGGCAACGGAGTTTCGCCATTGTCCATGATTCCATTCTGGTTTATATCGGAAAATACAAGCCCGGTAATGATATTATGGCAGGGGAGTACGGTCACGGTTACGCTATCTATGACAATACAATTTCCCGAAGATACGGTAACATAATATGTATCGGTCGTATACGGATATACAATTATTGTATTGGTCGTCTGCCCGGTACTCCATAAATAAGACGTTTCAGGCAATGAATTACCAGGAATGGCATAAAGCATTACAGAGCCTTCATCACAAAGAGTTGTATTCTCGGTAGTGTAAAGCTGAACGGGAATAAGGGTATCCTGTATTACGATTGTATCAAAAACGGAACAGTTTAAAGAATCTGTTACAGTTACATAATAAGTTCCTTCATTCAAACCGGTTATGGCTGAATTATGGGTTCCGTCAGACCATGTATAAAAATAAGGAGCAACACCGGAATCGGGTAAAACGGTTGCAGAGCCATTGTGCAGCCCGCAGAATTCATTGTTACTATTAATATTCGTTACGAGATTAGATAATCCTGTTATAGTATAATTACCCGCATATGAGCAAAGGTTGGCATCTGTTATCGTAACAGAATATAAGCCCGGGCAAAGGTTTTGTATCGTTGAAACTGTCTCGCTATTACTCCATGCATATTGAAATGGCTGCATCCCTCCGTTAAGCGTTAATGCTATTGAACCGTTGCATTGACCGGAACACAGTGCATTGGAAATATCCGGGGATACGCTGAATGATGTAGAAACCGTGTGGCATACCGTGGCGTGACAACCCAATGAATCAGTAACTGTAACACAATAATTGCCTCCATTTGATATCGTAATCGTATCGTTTGTATCACCTGTTGACCAGGAATATAAAAATGGAGTTGTTCCATTGATAACGGTTGCGATAATGTTCCCGGAATTATTACAGACAGAATCTATGCCTGAAATAGTAAAATTAAGATGCGAAACGGTTAATATAGCCGTATTGCTTATCGTTGTTCCGTGTGTATTGGATACAGAGCAGGAATATTCGCCGGAATCGGCATTTGTAACATTATTTATTATAAGCGTATTACTTGTCGCGCCCGGTATATTTATATTATTTTTTTTCCATTGATAATGCATTGCCCCTGTCGCTGTAATGTGAAATGTTACAGAAGATCCTTCACATATAATTTGGCTAAGCGGTTGATTGGTTATCTGGGGAGGTGTTCCCGGAGTTCCCTGCACGGTTAATCCTACGAGAGGCATTGTGTTGGTTATATAGTACCAGCCCCATGTACCGGAAATATTCAGATAAGCTGCGCCTTGTGCTGCATCGCCTAAGAATGTCCCATCACCAATGATATTAATCGTATCATGCGCCGATATATTACAATTCAGTTGAACCGTTGCCGTATAAATAGCAGGGAAAGATACTATAACCGGAGTTTGTAATGCCAGTGATTTTAATTCGATAGAATTTGATGGCGTATAGGGAGCGGTTTGCGCTACAAGTATCCGGGAGCCATCTATGTTACTCACTTCATATAGCTTGCCCACGATGGTGCCCGTGCCCGTTGAATTATATATATATACATTTATAGAGTCAATTCTGTCGTTATTTATAAAATGGTAATTAGCGCCATATTCCATTCCTGTAGCTGCAGGAGCGCCGGTTCCAAAAGAATACGGTGATAGTAATGATGTCATATTCCCTCCCCGCATATAGCTTGTCGGGTCTGCATAAAAATAAATTGAATCAAAATTATCTCCCGGATTTTCATCTGTCTGATTTCCATTAACAGAAATTTTGGTTGCAAATTCAGTAAACCCGGTATCAGCTAATGCAATATCCGCCCATAAGGTATCTTTTGAACATGGGGCTAAAAAGGCTATCGGGTTATTAGTTCCAATGGAAGAAATATACGCACCATTATTTATATCAGCGGTTAATGTTATATTCGATTGAATGTTTAGCCCATTATTAATTATTGCAGCGCCAAAGTTAACCGGGCCCAATTGTGAAAGAGGAGTTACAGAATAGAAACTCATACCGGAAAAATCTGCATAAATTTTATTAATGGCAAGGTCATTGGCAATCGTGATAACATCTGCATCCGGACCGGTAACATTGTCAATACTGGTCATGCACCACCCATAATCAGAAACAGCCCTGAACCGTACTGTTACTGATTGGCCATTATATGCCGCCAAGCTGACAACTAAATTATGCCAGCCTGTTGTAGCGATATTAAAATTTGGCAATGCGGCAAGAACATTCGTTGTGCTGGTTGTCCATGTTGTGCCTCCATTGGTTGAAAATTCAATATACAATTCTGCACCTGTACCCGCATAACCGGGGTTTGATGAAATCTTAATCAAATTAACGAAAAAACTTAATGTATTGTTTCCTGCTGTTGGATGAAGAATCGGTGTAACGAGAGAACCAACCAGGCCTAAAGCTCCATTGAAAGCATCAAATACGGCAAAATGGCCAGTGTGTCCGATTGCGCTGTCTTCTACCAGATTTAAATCAATACCATTAGCTGTCTGTGTTGAATGATACCATTCTGATCCATCAACCGACCAGCTCATCGGAGGGAAAAATGTATTTTCAAAAGTTTCATTTAATGTAGTCTCAACACCTTTATTTAAGGAATATGATTCTGATTTCTGGTGTGTCCCAGCTTTCTGATAGGTTAAATTAATTTGTTTTTTGGGTATTGTGATTAAACTCTGTGAAAAAGAATTTAAAGCCACAATAAGCAGAAAAGCTACAATAATAATTTTTTTCATAATAGTATGTTTTTAAAGATTCGCTAAACGAATTTAATAGATTGTCCATCCAAATTAATAGAGTCTGAAAAATTGCCAAACCCCTATTTACCTATTCCTGATTTTCACCGATAGTAAGACGCTTTTTAAATCCGAATGGTTGTCCTGCTATTTAGTGTCTGTCCATAATGTCTTAAAAAATTAGAAAACCAATAATGAATATCGAACAAGGAATTTTGAATTTCGAAATGCATCAACACCTTCAATATTCTGCGGTTCCTTGTTCATTATTCAATATTAGAGTGCACTCCGAAAAGTCCGATATTTTGGAATGATGGAAAAATGGATTATTGGGAAAGCCCATTATTCCAACATTCCATTATTCCAATTTTTGAAGAAATTACTTTTCGGAGCAGACTCATATTATAAATTATTGAGTTTATGAACAAGCGCTATTTAATGGAGTAGCCTGTAAGATTTAAGGCTCTTATCTAATTGATGGTTGATTAATAATTTTTGCTTACCTTTGGCACAAATATTAAATATACGATGACTACGAAAGAACATATATTTGCACTTTTCAAGATTCTACCTGATACGGAAAGGCAGGAGCTATTGC
>JACREX010000106.1 GCA_016212695.1 Bacteroidia bacterium | reverse complement strand
CCGCTCTATATAGTCACTAGTCATTCGTCAATAGTCACTGGCAAAAACAAGCAATTTGAAACCAATGACCAATGTCTGATGACTAATGACCTTTTAGAAATTAAAGGAGACAAAATGCCCGTAGCCATTCACGAAAACATGAAACCATTTACAAATCATGTAATACAACTACAAACAGGCGATATAATATATCTTGCTTCCGACGGTTACGAAGACCAGTTTGGCGGCCCAAAAGGCAAAAAATTCCTATCAAAAAAACTCAAACAACTGCTAACCGAAAATTGTAATAAACCTATGGCCGAACAAAAGGAAATACTTGACAAGACTATTGAAGACTGGAAAAATAATTACAGAGAAAAATATGAACAGACAGACGATATAACAATTATGGGAATAAAAATATCATAAACAGCCAGCGCAAAAAAGAAATACAGACAGCTAACATCATAATTTTAACATTTTAATAATATGGAACTATCCGAAAAACAAATCATCGAACTTGCAGAAAAAATTTTCGAATCGTATGTTAATCTGAGCTTAGGGAAAGAACCCGGACTGCTTTCCGGTTCAGTTTATAAAAGTATTGACAGTCATCCCAGAACACAGGAAATGCTCAATGTCTGCAAAGAATATTTCAATGCTTTTGACGGCAGTATCCGTGAAATACCGGAATGGGAAAAACTTTCAAAATTCAGGCTGCGATTGGTAGAATTGTATATGCAGAAATAATCGTTTTTTTTCAATTATAAAAAATATTTTAACCTAATAAAAATTAGTATGACAAGCGTTTGCGGAATAATTTGCGATGAATGTAAATTTTATAAAAAAGAATGCCAGGGGTGTTACCAACAAAAAGGAACGCCTTTCTGGACACAGTATGTTGAAGAAAAGGTATGCGTGCTTTATGATTGCTGTGTGAGCAAAAAGAACTATAACAACTGCGGCAAATGCACTGACCTGCCCTGCAATTTGTTTAAAAACCTGAGAGACCCTGAAACCAGCGAGGAAGAGCATTTAAAAGGAATTGAAACAAGAGTGCAGCGATTGAAGTGAAATGGATATTCAAAAAATACATTCCGCTCTTTCAGAATTTCAGAAAAAAATCGAAGGCGATGTCTTCATTGATGAAACTTCGCGTATCTTATATTCCACAGACGCTTCTGTTTACCGTGAAATGCCTCTGGCCGTCATCAGACCGAAACATACGGATGATATAAAAAAAATCATCCGGTTTGCCAATGAATATAAAGTGCCGCTCATTCCGCGAACAGCCGGGACATCGCTTGCCGGGCAGGTAGTGGGCAGCGGCATTATTGCGGATGTATCGAAATACATGACCCGGATACTAGAAGTGAATACAAAAGAGCATTGGGTTCGTGTGCAGCCCGGCGTAGTAGCCGACGAACTGAATAAATATCTTGAAAATTCCGGATTGTTTTTCGGCCCTGAAACATCCACATCCAACCGCTGCATGATCGGCGGAATGGTAGGCAATAATTCCTGCGGCGCTCATTCGTTATTATATGGCAGCACAAGAGACCACACCTTGGAAATAAAGGCCATTTTAAGCGATGGAACCGAAGCGGATTTCAAAGTTGTTTCTGTGGCAGAGTTTGAAAAAAAATGTGAAGGAGAAACTTTAGAAAACAGAATTTACAGGAACATAAAAGAAATTTTATCGAACCCGGAAAACCAAAAAGAGATCCGGGAGCAATATCCTGATAAATCATTAAAACGCCGGAACACCGGCTATGCCATTGACCTGCTTCTTGAAACAACGCCCTTTACCAAAACCGGGGAACCCTTTAACTTCTGCAAACTGATGGCAGGCTCTGAGGGCACCCTGGCATTTATTACAGAAATAAAATTAAATCTTGTACTGCTGCCGCCTAAAGAAACAGGCCTGGTATGCGTTCATTTTAATTCGCTAAGAGAGGCATTCCTCGGTAATCTTGTGGCATTAGAACACAGGCCCGGAGCCATTGAGATGATGGACGATATCATAATCGGTCGGGCAAAAAACAATATTGAACAAAATAAAAACAGCTTTTTCATTAAGGGAAATCCGAAAGCAATTCTTGTAATTGAATTTGCAAGACATACGAGGGAAGAAATCCAGGAGATTGCCAGCGAACTTGAAGCCGACCTGAAAGCTGCAAAACTCGGTTATCATTTCCCGGTGATATTCGGCCCGGATATCAAAAAAGTATGGAATCTCCGTAAAGCCGGACTCGGTCTTTTGTCGAATGTGCCCGGCGATAAAAAACCGGTTACAGTGATTGAAGACACTGCAGTGAATCCGCAGGTTCTTCCGGATTATATGGATGAATTTCAAAAGATACTTGAAACGCATGGATTAAGTTGTGTTTATTACGCACACATTGCTACCGGAGAGTTTCATTTGAAACCCGAACTTAATTTAAAAGATCCCAAAGATGTCGAGCTTTTCAGAACGCTTGCGCGGGACGCGGCAAAATTAGTTAAAAAATACAAGGGCTCTCTGAGCGGCGAACATGGCGACGGCAGGCTGCGCGGAGAATTTATTTCTTTAATGATTGGTGAAAAAAATTATCAGTTATTAAAAGATATTAAAAAAACCTGGGACCCGGATTCCATTTTCAATCCAAATAAAATTGTTGACACTCCGGCCATGAATACATCGCTGCGTTATAGGCCGGGACAGAAGACCAAAGAAATAAAAACCTATTTCGATTTTTCAAAAAACCTTGGAATCATTCGTGCAACCGAAAACTGCAGCGGTTCTGCCGACTGCAGAAAAACGGAGATCATCGGCGGGGTGATGTGTCCCAGTTTTATGGCCACAAAAAATGAAAATAACACCACACGGGCAAGAGCCAATATTTTAAGGGAATTTTTAACAAATTCATTGCAATCGAATCCATTTAACCATAAAGAAATTTATGAGATCATGGACCTGTGCCTTTCGTGCAAAGGCTGCAAATCCGAGTGCCCGTCGAGTGTGGACATGGCCAAGCTGAAAGCGGAATTTCTGCAACATTACTATGATGCCAATGGAACACCCCGCAGAGCTAAAGCAGTAGGAAATATAACGAAAATTAATAAATTCGGAGCCTGTTTTCCGGGAATCACGAACTTTATACTATCGAATAATATTACCGGCGGGTTTATAAAAAAAATTATCGGATTTTCTCCGAAACGCAACTTCCCGCTATTATACAAAACCACATTAAAAAAATGGTTTGAAAAAAACAGGGAGACCATTAATAAATCGGGTACACCGGACAAAAATAAAATATATTTATTCGCAGATGAATTCACCAATTACAATGATGTTGAAACCGGAATAAAAACCATTCAGTTTTTGTCAAAATTGGGTTATACCATCGAAATACCGGATATCTGCGAAAGCGGCAGAACCTACTTATCAAAAGGCCTTGTAAGAAAAGCCAAACAGATTGCAACAAAAAATATTGAACAGCTCCGGGATTTTATTTCACCGCATTCTCCATTAATAGGGATTGAACCTTCCGCAATCCTGACATTCCGTGATGAATATCCCGAACTTACAGAGATTTCGTTGGTTAACAGCGCAAAAATAATTGCAGAAAACTCTTTACTGATTGACGAATTCATTGCATCGGAAATTGAAAAAGGCCATATTACAAAGGAACAATTTACAAGCAGCCCTGCCGTCGTAAAACTCCACGGGCACTGCCATCAGAAATCGCTGGCTTCGACTGCGCCGATGATTAAAATGCTTTCGCTGCCTGAAAATTACAGGGTGGAAGAAATCAAATCCGGCTGCTGCGGAATGGCCGGAGTTTTCGGTTATGAAAAAGAACACTATGATATTTCGATGAAAGTCGGAGAATTGATTCTTTTCCCGGAAATCCGCAATACGAAAAACGATGTGATCATCGCTGCTCCCGGAACCAGTTGCAGGCAACAGATCAAAGACGGAACCGGCAGAACGGCAAAGCATCCGGCGGAGATATTGTATGAAGCTTTAAAAATTTAATATAAAGGATGTAGTTTATAACCTATGATCAATTTATAATATTAAATGAACCTTGTTATTTTCGACATAGACGGAACACTGACAAAAACTAATCGTATTGATGAAATTTGCCTGAACAAAACGTATCGAAAAGCGAAGGAAAAATATTCTGTTCAGGGCTTCAATAAAACAGTTTATGTGGGAGATGGAATCTGGGATCTGAATACATGCAAGGCATTAAAAATACCATTTGTGGGTATAGATGCATCTGGCGATCGGGAAAAAACAAAGTTGCCGGGTAACTTTTTCAAATTAAAAAATTATCAGGACGCTGATTTTACAATGAATCAAATAGAAACTGCAATCATTCCCGAATAAAACTTTGAAAAAAAATAAATCTGTTTAAATTTGTAGTTAAAATTTGCCAGACTTTATGAAAACAACAGGAATATTCATACTTCTGATTTTAGCTTTCAATCTATGCTTTGCTCAAAAAGAAAAAGACAAGAAAGCGATAAAAGAATTCAGTAAAAGTTTTAGACAGGCTGACGATTTTATGGCAGACAACAACTATAATGCTGCCTTACAGATATTTCTTGAGTTGCTGGATTCCGACCCTGATAATGCAAACCTTCAGAACCGCATCGGCGTATGTTATCTTCACACGGCACTGCAACAGGAAAACGCAATAACCTATTTGGAAAAAGCGGTAAAAAATACAGCGCTGGATGCCAAACCTGATCTTCCGGAAGAAAGAAGGGCATCGTTCGAAGTTTTCTACAACTTAGGCAAAGCATTTCACATAAATTACAAATTTGATGAAGCCATAAAACTGTTTAACGGGTATCTCGATAAAATTGTGGAAGTGAAAGATAATGATACGCTGGTTGACAGAGCAAACAAACAGATCGAAATATGCAGAAATGCGATTGAACTGGTAAAAAAACCCATTCAGATGAAAGTTGAAAACCTGGGCAAAAATGTAAACTCAGTATATCCCGACTACAGCCCCTTTGTTAATGCGGATGAATCAGTTCTTATCTTTACGTCTAAAAGAGAAGAAAGCACAGGTTTTAAACAAACCGAAGACGGCAATTTTTACGAAGATATTTATATCTGCAATAAAGAAAAAGACGGCGCATGGGCAAAAGCGCAAAACATAAGTTCCAATATAAATACCGATGCGCACGAAGCCAGTTGCGGTTTATCCGTTGACGGCGCCGAGCTTTTCGTTTACAGGGGCGATGGCGATATTTATTCAAGCAAGCTTATCGGTAACGACTGGAGCGCTCCTCAATCGCTGGGCAGTTTTGTTAACAGCAAGTACACCGAAAAAGGCGCGTCCATGTCGGCAAACGGAAATTTCCTGTTCTTTGCCAGCGACAGGCCCGGGGGCTATGGCGGCTTCGATATTTATATGTCAAAAAAATTGCCGAACGGACAGTGGGGACAAGCTTATAATTTAGGTCCCAATGTCAATACCGAATTTGATGAGATCGGGCCGTTCTTTCACCCGGATGCATCCACCCTCTTTTTTGCTTCCGAGGGCCATTCCACAATGGGCGGCTTTGACGTTTTTTACAGCACGATCAATGTGGATGAAGGCACGGCAACCCTGCCCGTTAATATCGGGTACCCGATCAATACCACAGGCGACGATGTCTTCCTGTCTGTCACCCCGGATGGCAAACGGGCTTATTATTCATCTTATAAAAATGATGGCCTCGGATATACGGACATCTGTATGATCACCATGAAAGAACCCATTAATAAATCGCTCACCGTATTTTCAGGAATCACAAAAAAGGCGGACACAAAAGATGCAAGCAACATCACTATTACGGTTACCAACATGGAAACACAGGAAAGCGCTGGCGCCTATGCGCCCAACTCTGCAACCGGAAAATATATTTTTATTCTGAACGCCGGAAAAAAATATCTCGCCCAGTATGAGTGCGACGGTTATATCCCGGTTTCAAAAACATTAGGCGTAAATAAGGACTCAACATACGAACAGTTGAATAAAGTAATGAAACTCGACTCGGTAATTCTTAAAAAACCTTCTCATTCCGACAACCTGCTTTTTGATAAAAAATCCGCTGAACTGAATGACGAGGTTAAACAATCTCTGCAAAAAGCGATGGATTTTGCAAATAAAAATAAACAAACGCCCATCAAATTAAATTTCAGATCGGGAACCGATTCCAAACTGAATCAGAAAAGGGAAACTAATATTATTGATTTTCTTACTAAAAACGGGATCGACAAAAGCCGAATTTTAAAAAATGATGCGGAACTAAAAACGAAACAGGTATGCGACCTTACTATCTGTGAAAAAGAAGAAAAGAAAGAAGTTGCTGATAATAATTCCAACGGCAACGATTCAAAAAACAAAGGCTCGGAGCAAAATCTGAATACGGCCAGCAACCTTGACAATATTAAAAAAATTGAAATCGGGATGACGGTTACGCTGAACAATATTCTGTTTGCCGTAAACAAAGCCTATTTGAATGATGCCGCATATATTGAACTAAGCAAGCTGCTCGACCTGATGCAAAAAAATTCGAACCTGGTGATTGAAATTTCCGGGCATACGGATAACAGCGGAACCGAAATGCATAACAAAAAACTTGCGATCCAGAGAGCAAAAGCTGTGGAAGATTTCTTAATCCTTAAAGGCATTGCAAAAAACCGGGTGTCGTCTATGGGGTACGGATATACGCGGCCTATGGTAAGCAATGATACCGAAGACGGCAAGAAACTTAACCGAAGGGTTGAATTCAAAGTTATAAAAAATTAATTCGCAGATGCAGGATTCATCCGTTGAAATTTATAACCTGGGCTACCTTGAAGAAATTTGAAAACGATAATCCGGGTTGTGAAAAAAATCAGTAAAGTTTCTTTAACAATTCTTTCACCTGAAGGAGCGTTTCCATTTTTTTGCAAAATGTAAAACGCACCTGGCGGGTATTCATGTTTTGTTTTGAGTAGAAAGAAAAACCGGGAACCGTAGCTACCTGGGTACGTTCGATAAGTTTTTTCGAGAAATCGAAATCATCTGTTGAACCTAATTTCGGAATAAGATCAGTAATGTCTGTAATAATGTAATACGCGCCATTGGGCTTGAATGGTTTAAAACCATTTTCAACAAGCGCATTGAATAAAAATTCACGCGCATCAAAATATTTTTTTTGCAAAGCCTTATAATATTCTTCAGGAAAACCGAGAGCAGAAACAGCGGCATGCTGAAAAGGATTCGGCGCGCCTACCGTTAAAAAGTCGTGAACCTTACGAATGCGTTGCGTAATTTCTGGCGAAGCAATTGCCCAGCCAACCCGCCAGCCGGTGACGGAGTAAGTCTTTGAAATGGAATTGATAGTTATCGTCCTATCTTCCATACCTGGAAGCGATCCTAAAGAAATATGTTCACAACCATCGTAAATAATATGCTCATATATTTCATCGGTGATGGCATATGAATCCCATTTATTGCAGAGTTCTCCGATCTCTGTCAACTCTTTTTTTGAAAATACTTTTCCCGTAGGATTATTGGGCGTATTAATAATGATGGCTTTAGTATTTTTATTAAACGCTGCAGCCAGTTCGTCATAATCATAGCTCCAATACGGCGGGCGAAGTGTAACATAACGTGGCGCGGCTCCTGAAAGGATTCCATCCGGACCATAATTTTCATAGAACGGTTCAAAAATGATGATCTCATCGCCCGGGTTAATAATCGCTTTCAGGGTTGCGATCATAGATTCAGTAGCGCCGCAGGTAACGGTGATATCGGTTGCAGGATTGCATTTAATCTTGTTATAATTCCATGCTTTTATGCTGATCGCTTCCCGCAATTCCGGTTCGCCGAATGTTACAGGATATTGATTATGGTCATTATTTATCGCAGCAATGGCAGCCGCTTTTATTTCAGCCGGGCTTTCAAAATCCGTGAACCCCTGGGATAAATTCAGACCGCCCATCGAATCGCTTAAACGGGTCATCTCACGAATCACGGATTCGGTGAAGGTTTCTGTTATCCTTGAAAGTTCTTTCATGATAAAAATAATTTAATTTTTATAAGAATACTTATCATTCTATAATTCGACTACGCTCATTATGACGAATGATTAAAAGTCATGCTGAGCGGAGTCGAAGCATGGCTTGGTGATATATAAATTAATTATAAAGTTCAATGCATTATATAAATAAATTTTCATGTTTAAAACAGCTTCTTACTTTTTGTAAAACGATCTCACCACCTTGATCACATAGTCAATTTCCTCATCAGAGATTTCCACACTCATAGGAAGAGAACATACTTCGCGGCTCAGGGCTTCTGTTTCCGGGAAACCCCTGTCTTCAAGTTTCAGACTTTTATGTTTGTAATAGGGTTTTCTGAATTGGGTTAAAACTTCCACACCGTTTGCTTTAAGGTACTCTGAGAATTCATCGCCCTGCTTTGAACGAATGGTATAATTTTGATAAACATGATCAGAGTTAGATCTGTCATAGTGTGGCAATAACAGATCGGGCAAATCTTTCAGCGCTTCGTAATAACGCTGCGCTATTTTTTTCCTGGTAATAATCCACTCGGGTAAATGACGTAGTTTGACATCTAAAAACGCAGCCTGAAGATTATCCAGAAGACAAGTAAAACCATGACCATGATATTCTCCGGTCTGCCTGTCTTCACCATTGTACCTCATCCGCGTGGCGAATAATGCAATCTGCTCGTCGTTGGTTGTAACGGCTCCCCCATCGCCATAACCGCCAAGAATTTTAAAAGGATAAAAACTGAAACACCCGGTATTTCCCCATGCTCCAGCGCCGATTCCTTTTACATGTGAACCCAAACTCTGGCAGGCATCTTCAACGATATAGAGGCCATACTTTTTTGCGATATCCATGATTCTGGGCATATCGGCAAGCCATCCGCTCAGATGCACCGGCATGATCGCTTTGGTTCTCGGAGTGATAACTTCTTCGATCTTATCAACATCAATATTAAAATCTTTAGTAACATCTACCAGAACCGGTGTTGCGCCTGTATTAACAATCGCCGAACAGCTTGCAACAAATGTATGGGCGGGAACTATCACTTCATCGCCAACACTAATTCCTAATGCTCGCAACGATATATGAAGAGCATCATAACCGCTGTTCAACCCGACGGCATATTTTGTTCCTACGAACTTCGCCAGGTTATTTTCAAACGACCGCAGCTGTCCGCGGGCAATCAGATCGCCTTTTGACATTACTTCAAAATAAGCCGCATCAATCTCGTCTTTTATCATCAAATAATTTTTTGCAGCATTAACAAAGGGAACTTTCATGATTCTTAAATATTATTTCACTTTTTCATAAATAGTCGAAAATATCTTCTCCTCAGAAATACCATAAAAATCCCTCAGATAGTTTTGATCTCCCACTTTGGATGTAAATTCTGAAGGTAATGCAAACGACATAAAACCACCCAGGTTTATTTCGGGAACGCCAATCAATGATTCTAATATGGCAGAAGTAAAACCACCGATGCAGCTATGTTCTTCCAATGCCGCAACATATTTATATTCCTTAAATATCTGCCGTGTCAGTTCTATATCAAAAGGCTTGATCGTATGAAAACTGTAAACGGAACTTTCTATGTTTTGATTTTTTAATTTATCAGAAACACTTTTTGCAATTTCGAGCATGCCTCCTGTTGAAAGAATTGCCAGATATTTTTTATCGCTTTCAACAATAGGTAATCCTTTACCAACCTGGAATTTTTTAATGCTTTCTTTTGTATGAATGGTTGCCTCCCCTGCCCTGCCCAGACGTAAATATACAGGGCCCAAATCTTCCAATATTATTTTTTTTGTTATTTCATATGCTTCTACCGTATCGCCCGGGGCAAAAACAGTCATATTCGGAATCGCCCTTAAAATTGCAAGGTCTTCCGTGGCATGATGCGAAATGCCGAGAGAGCCGTAGGCAAGGCCGCCGCCGACAGAAACAACGCAAACATTCAGGTCGTGGTATGCCACATCATTTCTGATCTGCTCGAGTGGCCGTAACGTATTGAAGTTACCGATTGAATAGGCAAAAACTTTTTTCCCTGTCAATGCCAGGCCTGCGGATATCCCGATCATGTTCTGCTCGGCAACGCCTGCATTTAAAAAATGATTTGGAAATTTTTTGATAAAATTATTGATCACGCCAAAGCCAAGGTCGCCGGTAATAAAAATAGTATTCGGTTGCGTATGCTCTTCAAGAGCCTGAAAAAATGAATTCCGCATAATTATGAGTTCAATTCTTTGATCGCATTTTCATATTCTTCACTCTGCGGTGTGCGGTAGTGCCACAATACTTTATTCTCCATAAACGAAACGCCTTTCCCTTTAACCGTATTGGCGATAATGCAACCGGGCTTTGATTTTTCAAGCGGAAGCGAGGCGAAAACTTTTTTTAAATCCTCATGGTCGTGCCCGTCAACGGTTGTAACTGCCCATCCGAATGATTTCCATTTATCCGCAAAGGGCTCAAGTTTTATGGTATCGTTAACAGGAGCCAGGCTTTGAATTTTGTTATAGTCAACCACTGCAACTAAGTTGTCTAATTTATGGTGTGCAGCAAATAAAACCGCTTCCCAGGTGGAGCCCTCATCACATTCGCCGTCGCTCAGCAACACAAAAGTTCTGTACTCTTTTTTATCCATCTTGGCTCCCAATGCCAGCCCTGTGCCAACCGATAATCCATGCCCCAGGGATCCTGTAGATAATTCAACTCCGGGAATACCTTTGTGAGAAACATGCCCTGAGAGCAAAGAGCCATTCTGGTAATGAGTCTTAAGCAAATCTGTTGAGAAAAAACCCATTTCTGCCAATGTTGCATACACACCTGCTCCTGCATGACCTTTACTGAGAATAAAACGATCCCTGTTTTCCATTTTGGGATTTTTCGGATCCACCCTTAAGATATCGCTGTAAAGCACTGCAAGAATATCGGCAATGGAAAGAACGGAGCCCACGTGTGAGCTTTTCCCCAGGTGGGTCATATTCACAGCATGAATCCTGATTTTTTTTGCTAACTCCTGTGTAGTCATTTTTTTAATTTTATTGATCTAATCTTTGCTAACTTATTTACCTATGATTACGGTTTTCAAAGTTAGAAAAATAATCTTTATGTCATTAATAAAGCTTTGTTCACGGATATATTTTAATTGAAGCCTTTTTTTTTCCGGCCATATCAGCTCTTTGTATGCCTGATCCGGGTCTTCTGCACCTTCCAGTATTTTTCCCTCATCCGAATTCCAAATCGATGCCCAGTCTGTGATGCCGGGTTTGACTGATAAAATTGCTTTTTCCTCTTCCGTAAACTGGTCCGTAAAAAATTTCACTTCAGGCCTGGGACCCACGATACTCATCTCACCGATTAAAACATTTATTAATTGAGGGAGTTCGTCTAATTTATACTTTCTTAAAAATTTACCCATAGGCGTTATTCTGGAGTCTGAAGATGTTGTTGACGATGCTCCGATTTTATCGGCATTCTCTACCATTGAACGAAATTTGAACATACGAAACATTTTGCCTTTCAAACCAACCCGTGGGGCCATATAAAAAACAGGCCCTCCATCATAAAGTTTTATCACGAGCGATATAATAATCAAAAACGGCGAAACAAAAAGCAACGTAAAAAAAGACATAATAATATCAAGCAGGTACTTCATCTGATTACTTTTTACAGATGCAAATGTATGTACAAAAACAGAATTTCCAAGAAGATTATTTACCTGTTTTGTGATTTATATAAATTTCAATTAGGTTTGCAGATAAACTTTTTAAAAATGATTTTTTCCGATAATCTGAAAGAAAATATTGAAAAATTTTGTTTTTACCTTTCTCTGTTGGTCGTTTTCTTTTTCCCTATTTATAAAGAAACCATACCTCCCTTACTTGTATTATGGTTTCTTTTATGGCTTATAAGAGGTAACTTCAGGTATAAAGGCGGACGATTCTTTTCTGTCGTAATGCTCACTCTTGTTGTATTTTATTTAATCCATTTAGCCGGAATGATTAATACTTCGAATTATACAGACGGTTTGTTTGACCTTGAGGTGAAGCTCTCTTTAATTTTTTTTCCATTGGTTTTTATTACAACTGACAAATATTTTAAACTTAATTTCAATAAAATTCTTGGCGCTTTTGTACTTGGGAATACGATTGCTTCCATCGTATGTGTGGGCGTTGCTGTTTTTCGTTCATTATATTTTGATAACGGGTTGATTTCTTTTAATCCTTTTGCAGAAAGAATATACGAAGGGATTATGATTACTGAAAATAATTTTTTTTACGAAAGATTCAGCGTATTGATTCATACATCCTATTTTTCAATGTATCTCGCTTTTAGTATTATCATTTTAAGCTATTTTATTGATAAAGGTATTTTCTTTAAAATACCATTTTTAAAAAATGTTTATTACCTACTAATTCTTTTTTTCCTTGTTGTTGTTTACCTGTTATCTTCTAAAGCAGGAATTCTTGTTATAATCGTTATTCTTTCCATTGCGACATTTATGTACATATTAAGAAAAAGGTCTTGGATTAATGTATTTTTATTTTTTACCACTATAATTTTTATTGTCATTGCTATAAAATTCAATACCCGCCTGAATATTGGGACAAACCAGATCAAATCAACAGTTCTCAATGCTGACAAGACAGGAATATCATCTCAAAATGACAGATTGGTAATTTGGTTTGAATCGCTTGATATAATCAGGAATAATCTGATTTTCGGAGTGGGAACCGGAGACTATATTGACGAATTAATTGTATTATATAAAAAAAATAATATAGAGAAAGCATATAAACATCATTATAATGCGCATAATCAATTTATTGATACGATAATCGGACATGGACTTATAGGGCTTGTCCCATTGGTTTTTCTCTTCATTTATCCGCTCATTTTTGCCATTAAGCGAAAGAATTATCTTTTTGCATTTTTTCTTCTTGTTGTAAATATCAATTTTATTTTTGAGTCAATGCTTAACAGGCAGGCAGGTGTAACATTTTATACGTTCTTTATTTCATTGCTGTCTTTTGCAATGCCCGATAATATTGCCGATGATGAAAGGTAAAATTAATTGTCGTTATTTTTGCCGAAAGAAGTATTGAAATAACCAGTCATTGAATATGCATAAAAAACTCACGATACAACTCTTCATCCTGAATACCTTCCTGTTATTAGTTTATTTTACTGTATTAATAAATCTTAAAACAGGAGTTAATGCTACAATCATGTTTTCTTCACCCGACTCTAAGGATTATTTAGCTGTTGGTAATTGGATATTTGAACAGAAAGAAACCATTCAAACAATGTTTAATCCCTTTATGTTTCCATTATTACTTAAGTTTTTTCTCATTATTGGAGGGGTAAAGGGTGTATGGTTATTTCAGTTTTTTCTTTGGATCGGATCAATCAATCTGTTATTCTTCTCTTTAAAAAGGGCATCCAACATTTTTATGGCTTTTATAGGAACTATACTTTTTTCTATTAATTTATCTTATATAGCATTAACACTTCATGCACTTGCGGATGTTACTTCTACTTTCATTATTAGTTGGTTAATATTCTATTTAACCGGGAAATCATTTGACTTTAAAAAAGCACAATGCTTCTATATTCTCGTTCTCTTTTTTTCTATTCTTTCAGGAATAAAACCCATTTTTTTTCCTATACTTATATTCTGTATTGCTATTGTTTTTCCTTTATTTTATTTAAAGAGTTTTCTAAGAGATACAAAAAAATATTTACTTCTCATTGTACTCATACCTGTTATTATTCAATTCTCCATTATGGTTGTCAGGCATCATACATTTTCTTTGTCAACAAAAGGATTGTTTACTTTAAATCAATATTTTTTTGCACAAGGTTATGCTGCTGCAGAAAATATCACCATTGACGAAGCAAGGCCTATTATTAAAGATAAATCACTCGGGTTTATGCTTCCCTATATGCTTAATCATCTTCAAATATTTAGTAGTAATTTTAAAGATAATATCATTTTGGAAAACCTCAAGGGTCCGCCCACTTTCTTAGCCTATCCGCCTGAATATAAACATCAGTTATTTTATACATTCATGGATAAACTGAACAAACTGTTTTTTCAATTTCACCTACTATTTATTTTGCCTTGTTTGTTTTTATTATATTATTTAGCAAAACGTCATTCCTCATTGCTGAAATATTATTTGGTTTTTTATGTATTGTTCTGGTATCTTGTGTTAATGACGGGTATTGCATTTTGGCAGGGTGATCGCTATAATATATCTTTTGAACCATTCTGGATCATCATGTATGCAATGGTCATCCACCAACTAACTTGTACGACTCTGACTAAATTGAAAATAAATATAAATATAAAGACAAAGAGAATGCAAAAAGGGATGGATTCCAACCAAAATTGAATTATGCAAAAAAATAACTCTTTAAACCATTGAAGGATTTACTTAACTGGATTTTTCAAAACAACGATGGTCTTAAATGCCCATTTTCTCAAAATTTTATTTTTTAAAAACACAGCATCCGTTTTTTCAGCCACAGTCAATAATGATTCAAATAATTTCCCGGGGAAAATCTTTAAAAAAACATTACAGAATAAAACAAAAAATCCATAATAAAAAATCTCTGATTCTTTAAATTTCCCTGATATGATTTGCCAATCCGAAGTTCTCATGATATGGCTTGCAGCCCATTTCGTTCTTTTTCCGCTTAATACATTCAACCATCTTTTAAAATTGGCAAACGGATTGTGGCCATATGTTTCAATACAGATTACAGACCCTTCAGGTTTTAACACCCGTATCAGTTCGGGAATTGCAAATTTTATATCAAGGCTTGAGAATGTTCCATAATCAAGTATAATGTCGAACGAGTTATCCGGAAACAAAAGTTCCTGGCAATTCATTACTTTATATTCGGTGTGTAAAGACGTATTCAGTCGTCGGCTTAAAGACAGTGCGATATCAACAGATCTGCCGGATATATCAATACCATGAACAAACCAGTTTTCATTTGCCAAGCCTACGGAATGTATTCCTGTACCGCAGCCATAATCAAGTATTATTCCTCTTCCCCTGCTTTTCATTTCCGCTGCTACCAAGGATGTCCAGCGCTTATGTGATTTCCTGAGAATCCCTTCTTTATAGCTATTTGTCAGAGAATGATAATAAAATAACAAATCTCCTATTTTTGATACTTTTTCATCATAATGAACGGATTCTATATTTGTGTGAAGTTGCGCCATCAGGTTTTATTTGTAAAGGGATATGTTACGGCTACTACAAACAATGCACAAACTGATCCAATACCGTATGCAAAGTGTAACATAAAAAAGAACAACGGAATGAACAGGGAAAAGTGAATACCTTTGGAAATATGTTTGAATGAAAAAAACAATGATGTTGCGAGATATATGCCGAGGATACCAAGAAAAAGATAAAAAAAGGTAACTGATAAAAATGATAAGGCAAAACATCCCGTCAAAGCAGAAACAAATATAAGCGGGACTAAATGCCGTAATCTAACAGGAATATATTTTGTATATCTCAAAGGATAAACAGCCCAGAAACCGTTTCTGAAATTATTTTTTATAAATCTTGCAAATGTCGAACGGGTGTAGTACATGGCCTGAACGGAGGGATCAAGAATAATCCTGCCGCCTTTTTTTTTCAACCGTGTATTAAAATCCATATCCGAAGTGCTTACCAGGTTTTCGTTGAATAGTCCGATTTTTTCAAACACGGATCGTTTATAGCATCCGCCAAAGACAGTGTCAGTTTCTGTAATTTTATCGCTGCCGGTCCTGAAAGTGGCATTACCAACGCCAAATGAACTTGATAAAACCATAGAAATAATTTTTCCGGTAAAAGACTCATTCATTGCGATAGTATTTAAAATACCTCCGGTGTTATCGGCATTATACAAATATACATTTTGAACATTTTTTGAAATATAACCGGTATTGTACATAGCATGTGCGCCAACAATCATTATTATATCTCCTTTTGAATTATTATACCCTATATTAACTGCAGCAGGGAATACTCTTTTCTGATTAATGATATATTTGATAAATGAATATTTCTCAGTATATGATTTTATGATACCGGCAGATTTATCCGTGCTTAATCCGTCAATAAGCAGCAGTTCTAATTTCTCTTTGGGGTAGCCGTTATTCATTAACGACTCAATACAACCGGCAATATATTTTTCTTCGTTCCTGAAGGGGATAATCACAGACACAAGCGGTTTGTTATCCATAGTTAAATGGTTTTCAGAAATTTTGCAAAATTACCATAATTATCAGAAGCGCTGAAATCCTGTTCCCACCTTAACCTTGCTGATTTTCTATAGTCAGTTAAATCAATATTGATCATCTTTTTTATCGCTTCTGCAAGTTCTGTTTTTCCGGTTTCTTTTTGAAGCAGCAAGCCTGTTTCGTGATCTACTATTTCTCTTGTTCCCCCTACGTTTGTGGCAATAACCGGTATGCCGAAAGATATTGCTTCCATTACAGAAACAGGAAGCCCCTCCGTTGAACTTACATTAATAAATAAATCTACAGGGTATGTTTGATAAAAAGCGATTATATTTTCAATGCTTAAATGACCGGTTAGTCTGACAGAAATATTTGACGGAAGTGTTTTTATTTCCTGCTCAAGTTTATTCCTTAAAGGCCCATCTCCGATGTGTGTCCAGAGAATATGCCTATCCGTTATCAGAGAAAGCGCCTGCGAGATTAACCAAACTCTTTTTAACTCAATAACAGACGAACAGCTCACTATTCTGAATGTACTGTCATTGCTTGCGCTTCCCTTGCCAAAGTCTTCTGTTCCTAATTTAAAAAGAAATGTTTTGTGAGAAAACTCCGGATATTTAGCCGTAAAATACTGCATACCGAAATCGCTTACAAACACAATCCTGTTTGCCTGAGAAAATATCATATGCCTTAAAAAAAGAGGGTTTGATTCTTCATAGAGGTCGCTTCCGTGCAATCGCACAATAATGGATTTATTTTGAATGAAAGGGATTATATACGAAGCGCCGGTTCCCCAATAAAAATAAAAAATATTTTTTTTCTCATTGAATAACGTTTTAAGTTTAGGGTGCTGCAATAAAATCCTTGTACCAATAAAAATTTTAAACCATCGAAGTAAACTTGAACAATTAATGTTTCTAATACTCGATACTTCTTTTAAAAATGGAATAACAGGAGAACGGTTAAATATTCCCTTTAATAAAAGCACAGGCATATTTTCTTTTAACAGAGGTTCGGAGTATGAAACATTGCCGGGTACCTGCCTGGGTTTGCGGGATTCGCCATAATAGACCGGAATAATTTCAACCGATTCAAATTCTTTTGAAATATATTTCAGTTCTGAACCGATAAAACCTTCTCCCTTGCCAAAAGGATAACTGCCGGTAAATAGGATAAGCTTTTTATTTTCTTTCATTTTGGCTGCCTGATAGTTTCAGGGAGAAATTTAACCCTTGATATAAGAGAAAATAAAAACATTATAAATGGAATTTCTATGAGTGTAAGAATATTAAAATATAAATCAAACCAACCGAGAAATAATCCTGACATTAAAAAAAAATATATAAGCTCATACCATATATTTCTGCTTATATAGGTAATGATCATTACAAGGTAAGAGATAAACCCAAGAAACAAAACATATATGATGCCGATAAAATAACCGCCGAAAATAAATATGGTTCCAAAAATGGTTTTCACATTTGAAGTTAGTTCCCCCTTCAAATCAATGGGTACGAAATAACTGCTTACAACGGGCATAGGATCTATACCGCGGATAACATTAGTCAGATTGATAAAAGGCATAAAAAGCACATCCGGGTCTATACCTACAGGCAGGCTGTAAGCGAAATGTTCACTCAAGCCATTTACTCCGGCAACTAAATAACCAACAAAATGCCTGATAAAAAAAATATTGACATCAAGAAAATTTTTTGTGTTTATATGAATGCTAAAAAAGTAGGAGGCCTCAAACAACGAAAAGATCGTAAAAGCTAACAAAAAAATGTGTTTTGCTTTTAATCTGATTTTATTATTTTTATGAATATAACTGAGAATACAGCACACAAGAGTCATATATATCCATGATTTTACCTGGTAAAGAATAATACAGACGGATAACACCGCAATGGTTATTATTATTAAATAGTCTTTTTTCTTTAATATGGTTACAAGGTAAATTATGCAAATAATCGCCAGCGCCAACAAATGTCCTGTGATTCCACTGCCTGCATAAAGATATGCAAACAGGTCTGACCCCATGTTTGTAACCCCTCCTACTGCCTGATAGGCTTTGAGAAAGCTGTAAAAAAGCACAGCAATGATAATCCACGACAATATCATGATAGAACTTTTCAGGTTCTCATCGGAGACATTGTATTTACTTTCGGTAAAGCCGGAAATTGTTTTTTTCATTCTGCTAACAATCAGGATTGGTATTTGTCCGCCAACCCAGAATACTGGAAATCCGAATATGAAAAGTGAGTACACTTCAATGGAAATCTGCCTGAAATGAAAGTAAGGATTTAAAAATGTCGCTATCAATAAGATCACTGTAATCGGATATGCAAGAACATTAAAAGGGGTAAAAAACGAATTATATAATATCTTATCAATGTAGCTGAATACTACAATTTCGATTATCAGAAAAACCATCAGAAACTCATTAACCATGGCTTCAAAACATTGAAATTGCATTCATGAAAAATTCTTTTGAGACTCTGTTTAACCTGGAAGAATCTGCTAATAGCCTTCTCCCCGTATAAACCGCTTTATTAAGAGGCTGCTTATATTTAACAGTTATCAGAAACATAATATAAAAGAGATAAAAAATTCGCCACAACTGCCATTTAAGATAAGGGAAATAGTCTTTAAAATTAATAAATCGGTTTAAATAGAAAATATAAACTTTCCCGATAGTTTGCAAAGATGTTTTGTCAATAGACCGCCCTACCTTATGATATATCACCGAGTTAAAACAACAAGCCATCTTGTATCCCGATTTTTTAAGCCTCATGGCAAATTCTACATCTTCTTCGCCATAAAAAAAACGTTCGGTCAGTTTTCCGGTAGCCCTGTAATCAAATAATAATGCGCAGCCGCTGATAAACGTTACGGTTTCCGATCCTTCTTGTGGTACGGTTTTTATATTTGCTGACGGGTATAAATAATTAATTCTTCCAAGCGCGCTTATATTTCCTCCACAATTCCAAATAATATCATCAGGTTCAAAATAGCGTATTTGCCCTGTAACTGCTTTAACAGATTCCTCTGATAATAATTTGTCAACCATCGGCAATAAAAAATCTTTCTGCACAACCGTGTCATTATTCAGCAGCAGAACATAACCGGCGCCTTTTTTTGAAGCGTAATCAATGCCTATATTATTTCCGGCGGCAAAGCCTATGTTCTCTTCATTTGCTATAATAATAATACATTCGTTGCCTTTTAATCCTTTAATCTCTGCTTCTCCGGCGGCAGTTCCTCCAACAATAGCAGCGGCTTTGTCATAGCTGATATATCTGAGGTTAATAATATCACACCAGTTTAAAATAATGTCAAAAGAATCTTTTTCAGATCCATTGTCAATTAATACGATCCTGTAATATGGATAATCAATTTTTAACAATGATTCCAGGCATTCGATTGTATCGGTATGGCCGTTCCAATTAAGTATTAATATGTATATACAAGGCATTAAACTGGTTTCTGTTTTTTAATCATTATGATATTATATAATATTATCAACAGTAAGATTGTTTCTGCCGCAAGCATTGAAATGGCAGCCCCCTTGTCAAATAAAACAGGAGCCAAGCAGGTGCATAATACTATACTGAAAATACCGGCAACAAAAACAGCAATAGTAAAAGCCCTGCTCCTGCCGAAGTTAAATAAACCGATAATACCGAACAGGTAGTTAAGCCCGCCGATAAAAATAATGGGACTCATAATCCTTATATCATCTATTGACTGGAGATATTTACTGCCGAAAAAAAGTTTAATCGCAGGTTCGGCCAGCAACAAAAGCAGTGTGCTGAATGATATTAACACCAACGAGTAATACTTTGCAACCCTCATAATGGTTTTTAAGATATCTTCCGGTTTCTCATTTGCAGTACGCTTGCTGAAAAATGGAAATAATGCTTCGGTGAAAGGAGAAAAAATACTTTGAAGAGCTTTAATAACTTTCTCCGCCGAAGCGTAATAACCGACGATCTCGTAATTGGTAAATATTCCTAATATAATAATATTTGTTTCCCGGTATAAAAACATTCCTATTGTCGAAAGAAAAATATACCAGCCTTCTTGTAACTGATGTCGGATATCTATCATTTTCGGTATAATCAAACTAATTTTAAACATTTTAAAAGAAATAATCATACTGACCACGCCTGCTATAATATATCCGAGGCTACTTAATAAATTCACATAAATATAATCGCCCTGTTTTGTAATTACAAAAAAAGTAAGTATCGTGAAAAATAATTTGGGTATTATATTTACAACCGTAATGTAATACATTTTTTCCATGCCCTGAAACAACCAGACCGGCGTTATTGCCCATCCCAGGACAAGGCCGAAAGAGGTAATAATAACAAATCGTTCCTGATACAAGCCCGGTATCAGGAAAACCAGAAAGCACAAAATTATAAAACTGAATACAGCTAATAAAAGTTTGATGAATATCACAGAACTGAAAACCGAGTTTACCTTTATCATGTTGCTGCGGTGTACAGAAATGCTTTTGGTTGCCGACAAATGAAAACCATAGCCGCAGACAATATTAAAATATACAACGATTGAAGCCGCAAATGCAGTAATGCCGAATTTTTCGGGGCCCAGCACCCTGACAAGGTAAGGAAGCGTAATTAATGGGAGAAAAATATTTATCCCGTTCAGGGTGGAGAGTGATAAAAAATTGCTGAAAATTATTTTGTTTTCTTTCTTCTTAAAAAGATTGTTTAGCAAATCAACCATTTTAAATTTTTAGCGCATTAATACATTTTTTATTCCGTTGGTTTAATTGAGAAATAGTACTTTTTCAATAAATAGCGACAGCAGTATACCAGTGAATAATCCTGCAAACCCAAATAACACAAAATAAGTTAACCCTATTCCCTCGGGTTTTAAAGGGACAGTGGGATCAACAGCAATTTCAAAACCATTGAGCTTATTAATTATATTAAGTATATCTGCATTTCTCTCTTCCATGGAACTGATATCTTTTAAAATATTAAAAAATACCATGGATTTTGAAGTTACTAACAAATTTTTCATGGTTTCCATTTCCTTGATTCTTTCTTCAATTCTCTTTCTTATTGCTTCGTACTTACTCCTTTCAATTTCAAAATAAGATTTGACGTATTGGTTTGAATTGATATAGTTAAGCAAATCCAAGGAAATAATTTCGATATCCTGTATATCGTACACATATGTTTCTAATACAAGAGAACTGCTTTTTTCATATATGGTTTCTAAAACAATGATAGATTCAAATTTTGGAATATTAATTGGATTATTTGTTTTTGTTATTTTGTATTTTTTCTTTTTACTGTAAGTGAGGTTAAAGTTTTTTATTAGTTCAATAACGACCTGTTTGTCAAAGTTAGTTGTATGCTCTTCATTCATTTTCGGAACGGTTCCTTCATACATGATCGGGTAACAAATCGTAAAATGCGTTTTGTAAATTTTTGTATTAAAAAAAAATAAATAAATCGGTATTATTAAGAATAATATAGAAGTACAAATAATCAATACTTTTCTTTTCTTTATTATCTTAACTGTCTCGTGCAGTTTGAAATGCAAGGGGATTTGATCTGCCATTATTTGATTGTTTTAGTATAATTATTTTTTATAAGTAATTCTATGCCTTTTGACACTTGTATTTCAGGATTGAAACCCAATATGTTGATTGCTTTGGCAATGGATGCAAGTGAATGTTTTATGTCTCCCTTTCTTTCTGCAGAATAAACTGGTTGTGCCGTTAAAACATCATGGATATGCGTTGAAATAGTTGATTTGAGCATATCAAAAAGCTGATTTAAACTGATGCTTTTCCCATAAGCAACATTATAAACGGTATTCAGCGCTTTAATATTGTCTGTAACGGCAGCAAGCTGGTTTACCTGCACCACATTATCAATATACGTAAAATCTCTGGATTGTGTCCCATCTCCAAATATTATCGGAGAATCTCCGTTTAATAAGGCTTTGATAAATTTAGGTATCACTGCCGCATAAGGCCCGTTAGGATCCTGCTTTTTCCCGAATACATTAAAATATCTCAGTCCGATGGTTTCTATGCCATAAATCTCCGAAAAATTTTTAGCATACATTTCGTTTGCTAATTTTGAAATAGCATAAGGCGAAAGGGGGTTTCCTATTTTTTCCTCTACCTTCGGTAAATCGGGGCTGTCTCCGTAAACAGATGAACTTGATGCATACACAAAACGTTTCACCTTTGCATCTTTCGCCGCCACTAATATATTGACGAAGCCTCCGACATTGACGTCGTTCGTAGTCTTGGGATCGTTGATAGAGCGCGGCACAGAACCCAGCGCAGCCTGATGAAGTATATAATCTGTTCCATCAACCGCTTTTTTGCAAACATCCATATCGCGGATGTCGCCCTCGATGAGCCGGAAATTTTTGTGCTGTAAAAATTCTTCAATATTTTCTCTTTTGCCAGTAATGAAATTATCTAAGCATATCACTTCATTATTCTGACTGAGCAATGCTTCAACAATATTAGAGCCAATGAATCCGGCTCCGCCTGTCACCAGAACACGCGAATTATAAATTTTCTCTTTCTCCATCATCCGTTACAATGCAACTTCAAAATTCGTTATTCAAAATTCGTTATTCGTTATTCAATATTCGTTATTCGTTATTCAAAATTCGTTATTCGTTATTCAAAATTCGTTATTCGTTATTCAAAATTCGTTATTCAATATTGTATTCTATACAGACTTTACTTAGCAAAGCTCACAGCCCTTGTTTCCCTGATCACGGTAACCTTTATCTGGCCCGGGTAGGTCATTTCATCATGAATCTTTTTGGCAATTCCGAACGATAATGTTTCTGCATCTTTATCGCTCACCTTATCGCTGCCAACGATTACTCTGAGTTCCCGTCCCGCCTGTATGGCATATGTGCTCGTTACTCCGGGATGCGACATGGCGACAGCTTCCAGGTCGTTAAGTCGCTTAATATACGAATCAATGATTTCACGTCTTGCTCCCGGACGCGATCCTGAAATAGCGTCACAAATCTGGACAATGGGAGAGATCATACTGGTCATTTCCATTTCTTCGTGGTGCGCGCCGATTGCATTGCAGATATCCGGCTTCTCTTTATATTTATCTGCCAGCTTCATCCCGAAAATGGCATGGGGAATTTCGGGTTCGTCATCCGGCACTTTGCCGATGTCGTGCAACAGGCCTGCTCTCTTGGCTGCTTTGGCATTCATCCCGAGTTCGCCCGCCATCACGGCGCATAGGTTGGCCACTTCCCGCGAATGTTGAAGAAGGTTCTGTCCATACGAAGAACGGTATTTCATTTTACCTACCAAACGGATCAGTTCGGGATGCAGGCCATGAACGCCAAGGTCAATGGCAGTTCTCTTTCCAATTTCAATGATCTCTTCCTCGAGCTGCTTCTTCACTTTGTTCACAACCTCTTCGATTCGTGCCGGGTGAATCCTGCCGTCGGCAACTAACTGGTGAAGCGCTAATCTTGCGATTTCACGGCGTATCGGGTCAAAAGCGGATAATACGATCGCTTCGGGAGTGTCGTCCACAACAATTTCAACGCCGGTAGCCGCTTCAAGCGCCCGGATATTTCTTCCTTCACGCCCGATGATCCGGCCCTTTACTTCATCGTTCTCGATGTTAAACACTGTAACGGAATTTTCCACGGCAACTTCAGAAGCTACTCGTTGGATGGTTTCGATCACCACTTTCTTCGCTTCTTTGCTGGCAGTCATTTTCGCTTCATCCATCACCTCGTTGATATAAACCATGGCTTCGGTTTTTGCTTCCGCTTTCAACGATTCAACAAGTTGCGCTTTCGCTTCTTTTAAAGATAAACCCGATAACGCTTCAAGTTTTAAAAGCTGCTCTTTGCGAAATTTATCTAAGTCTTCACTTTTCTTCTCAACCATTTCCAACTGATTGGTAAGATTATCACGAAGCGTATCCACTTCTTTTCTCTTACGCTGGTATTCTTCAACTTTCTGTGAATGCATCTGTTCTTTTTGTTTGAGTTTGTTCTCTGCAGAAACAATCCTGTTGTTCCTTTCATTTACATAGGCTTCATGTTCGGATTTTAGTTGTATGAAATGCTCCTTTGCCTGAAGCATTTTCTCTTGTTTTAATCCTTCTGCCTTTAATTCGGCTTCCTTAAGGATAGCTCCTTTTCTTTGTTTCATCGCTTTATCCCATATTACATAGGATAATGCCGCTCCGACCAGTAACGCAACCAGTCCTACAATAATCAACATCATCATAAGTCCTGAATATATTTAGTTTAACGAATAAAATAAAAAACCCGCATCCATCTCTACTTTTTCTGTGAAAACCCCTGTTAAACATGGGCGGAACTGCCATTCTGTTTCTCACTTCCACTGTCCCCGGAGGGAACCCGGCGAGCGGGTTGAGGCCTGTTTTACGCAGATTGAGCTGGCTCCAATTGTTGTAGTGTTGAGTTTTACAAACCAATAAAGATAAATGCGGGCGTATCTTAAATATTTTAAAGAACGTTCTTACTCCTTCTCCAGATATTCTCTCAGTTTTTCATCAATATTCCTTACCCTCTGAATAACCGGATTCACATTATTTTTCTCTTCCAATTCGATCAGCCTGGTAGAGAGCTGTAAAGCAACCATAGCCAAATAGTCCTGTTCGTCTTTGTCAGTATATTTTTTTTGTCTGTATAGGGTAACCTTTTCATTAATGATCTTAGCTGCTTTGCGAATTTTCTCCTCATCCTTCCTGTCAATTTTTGCAGGATAATACCTGTCAACAATATTTACTTTAATTGTAAGTTTATTTTCCATTAATTACCTGTTCAAAAGAGCAATGCAATTATCAATTTCCCGCACTATTCTGTTAATTTTAATCCTGGCATCATGAACATCTTCTCCTGATACCTGCAATGATTTTGATATTTGTAAAATATCAATTTTCTTTTTTAGTTTCTCTACTGTTTTAGTTTTTGTTTCTAACTCCGTTAATAACTTATTCTTTTCCCCGATGAGAATTAAGTTTTCTTTCTTAAATTTTTCATTTAAAGTAATGATTTCGGTTATTTTTAATTCAAGATCAAGAATAATATCCTCAGGTTCTTCATCCATTTACACTAAATCAATTACTTTAGTGAATATGTCACTCAAGAATACAAAAATAAGAATAAAATTTATCTTTTTACAATATTATACAAAAATAATTCACAGAAACTTCAATTTCTAAGCAATTTAAGAGAATTTATTTTGGTTTTTCCATTTTTATCCATTACCCGGAACATCCACTTTTCATAGGATAATGAATCAAAATTATTCTATAATTTTTTTTTTGTTTCATTATGGATTCTCAGGGTAATATAACCAGCCTCCTGTACTGAGCCTGCTATAGCAAGAAATCCATGGTTCTTCATAATTATAAACGATTCTTTTCCTAAAATTTCAGTAACGCTGTTTATCAACTCTAACGTGCCATAAGATTCATATTTCAGAGTTTCAGGAAGCATTAATTTTTCTGTTGCATTCAGGATTTCATCGCAGTGCCCGTGAAAAACGGCATTCACATATGGCCTTTGTTTATAAATGGCATAATGCAACATGCTTTCGGATGAGGGTTCCCGGATTCCTTTTGCATATACAATTCCCTTTTCAATATCGCAGTTGGTTACCGTAACAAAACTGTCATTTTCCAACGCATTTTTTAGCTCAATCTTTGAACCTGTGATGATGAACTGATTTTCACCTTTATTGATTCTGAAGCTTAAATTTCCGGCTGACCCTGTTTCGTCAGAAGGCGCAAGATTTCTTTCGGCAAATATCATTGCCCAGTGCTTGAGTTGAATGAGCCTTTCATCTTTAGGAACATCATTTCCCGTAAAAATGGTTTTGAATTTTACGCCTTCGTATATTTCACTCATGATTAATCAACTGAATTATATTATCTTCTGGGATAAAATGCCGATTTTGAATTCAGGCATTACAAAAATACAAGAATAATTATTTTTAAAAACTATATTGCTACGCATTAGAAAAAAATTGACTTAATAGTATTGTTTCTCAAATAAGTAAAGTTGAAAATTACTCTCTTAATGTATAACTTGTGATCTCCTCGGAGTCACGTCTCTAATAATAAACCTTTCAAGGTGTTAAACTTTGAAGAGTTTTTTATTTGGTTCAAATGTAATTTTTTTTAATTTTATAGAATAAATAGCCCAGTTGATTTATCTTAAAACCTGTTTTATGTTTTTTGCTCTCGGGCATGATTGTGATTGAAGGAGCGAAATTGTAAATTTTTATAATTGAGATAATGCATCATGCTGTTTTAAAAAAAATAGGAGTAATAGGTCCCAATAAATCCGGATGCAGTAAAGAGCTTTACGACTTTGGTATTGAGCTTGGCAAACGACTTTCATCACCCGGCAGAATAATTGTTTGCGGCGGGCTTGGCGGTTTTATGGAAGCTGTTTGCAAGGGAATGAAACAATCTGCCAATACCTTTTTCGGACAGACAATCGGAATATTACCCGATGCCGTAACAGACTATGCCAATGCTTATGTGGACATCCCCATTGCGACAGGTATGGGCATAGCGCGAAACAGTATTATCATCAATTCTTCAGATATAATTATTGCAGCGGGAGGCGGAGCAGGAACGCTTTCCGAGCTTGCTTTTGCATGGCAGCAGAAGAAAACGGTTTTGTGTGTTACTCAGTTTGAGGGCTGGGCAAATGAATTGGCAGGAAAAAATATTGACGACAGAGGAAACGGCCTGTTCGTTCCGGTAAATACGATTGATGAAATTTTAAAGTATCTTGATAATTTGTGAAAAGTACAAACTTAACCCACGATGAGTGGCGTTGCCACAATGTGGCTCACACCATTCGAAATATAACAAGCATGAGTATGAAAAAACCAAATCTGAAACAGGTAATAACTATAATTCTAACCTTGCTAAATTTAGTGGCATTTGCCCAAAATCAGGAAAAAGCAAGTCCTGAGCATAGCCGAAGGATTGATTCATTAATAACTATACTTAAAACAGCCAGACATGACACAAACCGTGTAAAAACATATTGTTTGTTAAGCACGTTTTACCTAACCTCTAAGCTTGACACAGCTCTGTATTATGCAAATCAAGGTTTAGCCCTTGCACAAAAAAATAATTGGAAAAAAGGAATATCTGACAGTTATTATAAAATTGGCACCATATATTTAAAGCAGGGAAATCACGATAAAGCTTTATTCAATTATTTAAAGGCATTAAAAAATTCAGAAGAGATAGGCGATATTTCAGGGATTTGCAGATGCTATAATAATATTGGATTATTACATCGTGCAAGTAAGGAATATGATAAGGCTCTGTATTATTTTGAAAAATCTTTAAAATTGAGTGAAGATAAAAAAGATAAAATGACTAATGCTATTTCAAATATGAATATCGGAACCATTTATCAAAGCCAGGCTAAATATGAAGAAGCTATAAAATATTATTTAAAAGCGTTGAAAATTTACGAGGAATCTGGTGTTAAGTCGGCTATAGCCCGATGTAACGGAAATATTGCAATTACATATATCGCTCAAAAAAAATATGATGATGCAAAGAAATACTTAAATAAATCCTTACTGTTTTTTGAAAAAGCTGTTGACAAAGACGGAATAATTAATGTCTTGAACAATTTGACCTTAATTTGTATTCATCAGAAAGACTATAATGAAGCGATTAATCATGCTCTCAAAGGATTGTCTGTTGCCAAAGAAATTAATGCGTTACCTCTCGAAAAAGACATTTATGAAAAATTAACAATTGTTTATGACCGTTTGAAAGACTACAAAAAGGCATTTGAATATCAAAAACTTTATAAGCAACTAAATGATAGTATATTTAATAAAGAAAGCAGCAGGCAATTCAAGGAAATGGAGGCAAAATATCATACGGAGAAAAAACAGAAGGAAATCGAATTGCTTGAAAAAGATAAAAGAATCCAGACCTATGAAATAAGGCGGCAAACATTTCAGAAATACGTATTTATCGGCGGATTCGGATTAATGCTTATTCTTGCCGTAGTTATATATTTTAGTTACAGGCAAAAGAGAAAAGCTAATAAACTTCTTGCAGAACAGAAAAATGAAATTGAGCAAAAAAATGAAGAACTCCATACGCAGAATGAAGAAATACAAACACAGAAGGATGAGATTGAAGCGCAGCGCGATGAAATTATCACCCAGCGGGACATTGTTACAAAACAAAAACAGCAGATAGAATATATTCACGAAGAACTTACAGACAGTATAAAATATGCATTGCGGATACAAACTGCAGTATTGCCGGGTGAAACGCATTTGAGAGATAAAATTAAAAACGAATTTTTTATTCTTTTCAAACCCAAGGATATTGTCAGCGGAGATTTTTATTATGTGGAACGGCGCAAACACTGGCTGCTGATTGCCGTTGCAGATTGTACCGGCCACGGAGTTCCGGGTGCTTTCATGAGTATGTTGGGTATTTCTTTCCTGAATGAAATTATTGCCAAAGAAGAAGTGCAAACCGCAAGCCACGTATTAGATGAACTGCGCAAATATGTTATTCATTCCTTACAGCAAAAAGGTATTTTCGGTGAACAGAAAGACGGTATGGATATAGCTTTTATTTCTTTGAATACAATAACGAATGAATTACAATTTGCCGGGGCGAATAATCCGTTGTATATAGTTTCAAGTTTGATGTTTGATGTTTCAAGTTCAGAAAACAACCTCAAACTTCAAACTTCAAACCTCAAACTTCACGAAGTGAAGCCCGACAAAATGCCGGTAGCCATTCACGACAACATGCAGCCCTTTACAAATCACGTTATCAAATTACAAAAAGGTGACACGTTTTATCTGATGAGCGATGGCTTTGCCGACCAGATTGGAGGGCCGAAAGGAAAAAAATATTTATCGGGAAATTTTAAGCAACTCATTTTCGAAAATTCTCAAAAACCCATACCTGAACAGAAAGAAATACTCAATAAAACAATAGAAGACTGGCGTGGAAAATATGAACAGACAGATGATATTACTGTTATGGGGATAAGAATTTCCTGAAAATTATAATTCGATAACTAAAACAGAAGAAAACGACCTTTTGGGAAATGCTGCATAAATCGGAATAATAATATAGCAAACACAAATGAATTTTAAACTACGAATAGGGTTAATAATTATACTAATGATTATAAATGGTATAATATATTCCCAAAATTCAGATCGTACCGGAGTCAATCGAAAAATTGATTCTCTTTCGAATATTTTAAAAACCGCAAAACATGATATTACCCGGATAAACTGTTATCTCGAAACAGGTTATTATTACGAAAATACGGATATTAACAAAGCATTGGAATATTATAATATGGCCGAAAATTTAGCTCAAAAAAATATTCCGGGATTTTCTGATGCGTTAAAAAAAGATTCTGCATTTTACAAAATTATTAAGTCGAATAAAGCGATAGTTCCTTTTCTGTATCTGGCAGAGAAAAGTCTCAGATATAAAGGAATCATTTATTATTATTCGGGAAACTTCACTATGGCAATGATTAAATATCATGAGTCGCTTAAAATATCCGAACAACTCGAAAATAAAATTGAAATTTCAAAATGCTTAACAAACATCGGATTAATATTATTTGATCAGGGTAATTATAAACAGGCGCTTGAAAATTTTCAGAAAAATCTGGAAATGAACCGGGCTATACAGGATAAATCCGGCATTGGTTCCTGCCTGAATATTATCGGTAATATTTATGTAAAGCAAAAAAATTACGCTTCTGCCCTGAACTATTATGAGGAATCGATAAAAATTAATGAGTCGTTACACGATAAATCCCAGATATCTGCTTCTTATTCAAATATCGGTGTTATTTACAGAAATTTAAAAGACTATACCAAAGCAATCCTGTATTATCGGAAAGCATTGGAAATTGATAAAGAATTGGGTGATAATAACGGGATTTCTATTTGCTTGGATAATATCGGTTATGTATATTGCTTAATGAAAGATTACAATAAGGCGATTGAATATTCACTTAAAAGTCTTGAAATAGCAGAAAAAATAGGAGCTAAAGAAAACATCCGGTATGCTTACGGAAAACTTTCTGAATATTATGCCTTTTTAAAAGACCACCGGAAAGCGTACGAATATTTATTAAAATACTCTGCAATAAAAGACAGCATTTACAACACGGAAAGCAGCCGTCAGTTGCATGAAATGGAGGTAAAATACCAAACCGAAAAAAAACAGCAGGAAATTACGATACTGAACAAAGATAAAGAACTTCAAAAAACCGAGATAGCAAGGAAAGAAGCAGAGACAAAAAAGCAAAGAATTATTATACTGTTCGTAGTATGCGGTTTGATATTAGTCGTTGTATTTTCTGTATTTTTATTTCGGTTATACCTGCAAAAGAAAAAAGCTAATGTAATAATTGCCCGAAAAAATGAATCGCTTGAAATCGCGTATGAAGAAATCAAGCAGCAGAAAGAAGAGATCACTGCCCAGCGTGACGAAATAGAATCGCAAAGAAACGAGATAATTATTCAAAGAGACTTGGTAACACATCAAAAAGAAGAAATCGAAATTATTCACGAAGAACTTACAGACAGTATCCATTATGCGGAGAGAATACAAAAAGCCGTACTTCCCGACCTTAAAGAAATCTTAAGACCCAAGTTTCAAGCCTCAAGCCCCAAAACCCAAGACCCCTTGGAATTTTGGGCTTGGAATTCCTGCCTGCCGGCAGGCAAGGTGGAATTTGAGGCTTTTATTCTCTTCCGGCCCAAAGACATAGTTTCCGGTGATTTCTATTTCGTAGAGCAGCGCAGAAACTGGCTCCTCGTTGCAGTAGCCGATTGTACAGGTCACGGTGTGCCGGGAGCGTTTATGAGCATGTTGGGAATTTCATTTCTGCAGGAAATTATTGCAAAAGACGAAATACAAACAGCCAGCCATGTGTTGGATGAGTTACGGAATTATATCATATATTCTTTACAGCAGAAAGGAGTTCCCGGCGAACAAAAAGACGGGATGGATATGGCGTTTGTAGCAATTAACCTCAGCCCTCAGACCACACAGGTTTTACCCGGCTCAGAGCCAAGCGAAACCTGTGAGGTCTTCAGCGTTCAGTATGCAGGGGCGAATAATCCGGTGTACATTGTAGAGACGGGACATGTCCCGTCTCTACGAGAAATTCGCCCCGACAAAATGCCCGTTGCCATTCACGAAAACATGCAGCCCTTTACAAACCATGTTATCAATTTACAAAAAGGTAACACGATCTATTTGATGAGCGATGGTTATGCAGACCAGTTCGGCGGACCGAAAGGAAAAAAGTTTTATGAAAAAACATTAAAAGAAATGTTGTTAGTCAATAGTAATTTATCAATGGAGGAACAAAAGGAAATCCTTGATAAAACATTAGAAAAATGGAAAAACGTGTATGGAGAAAAATATGAACAGACTGACGATATAACAGTGCTTGGGATAAAGGTATAAGTTTTAACAAAAATTATAGGAGGGAAAAATATGTTCAATAAAATTAAATTCCTGTTATTATCGGGGAAAAAAGCAGGTATCATTTTTGCAACCTTTTGTTCTTTCTTTTTAATAAGTAAAGCGAATGCGCAAACATCTGGAACCTATGTTATTCTCACTTCTGTGAGCGACACTACCGACGCGTACTATCAGGCGGTTCAGGCGCTCAGCGATTACCGCAGCGCGCAAGTGATACAATTTGATCCGGCCAATGTAAATGCAATACTTCCGGTCTTGATAAATGTTGCCCCGAGATATGTTGCCGTAGTGGTAAAACCCATAGAACTGCATATCAATTTTATCAGGCAGTTCCTGATGATGAGCGCCAATCTCGACGATGACCCGTTCAGCGATTTCTCATACGGATTTATTACAGGAGCTACTGCCCAGGATGCGCTTGTTTTTGTAAATAATATTATTTATGCCGAATCGCAAAACATACAGAATTATCCGTTGAACATCGGGGGATATGCAGCATCTTCAATTAATTTTGTTTACACTTCTACAGGCGACTATATGAAATTTCTCAACCCCCCGTCGTATTCAAACATATACATGGAAACAAGCGATTCCGGTTCTGGTCTGAATTTTTTCTTATCAAACACAAACTATATGCTGAACAAAAAAATACTGGATATCGGGCACAACGGAGACCCGCATATGCTATGGCTTTTTGAAGGGGGAAACACGAATCCCAACCCGCCGGTATGGAATTTTGACTCGACAAAAATTGAAGATACAGCTTATGCAAGAGTTGGTCTGACAAGTTATGACATCAGCGCTTTGAATCTTTATCCGGCTGTTGCTTTCAATGGCGCCTGCCACTCCGGCGAACCGAAAACCGTTATGGTCGAAGGCGATATTGCAGCCACATTCGGCGAAACCAATGGTTACACGGAATTCTATACTATGAGCGATACGTTCAGCTTTGCGCTATCTATTCTTAAAACCGGTATAACAGGTTATTTTGCTCCATGCGGCGCTAATAATGCCAATGACCAGGGCGAGGATGTTTATAACGCGTTTCTTTATCACGAACCTCTCGGCGATATTCACAAGAGGTCGAACGACGGCGTGGTGATGGGTTTCCTCGGCAACAGGCCCAACCTCAAACTCTACACTCATGGAGAATACGGGTATGGCTGCGATGTGCTCTCGTCCGGTTCCTTCAATCCGAACGACTGGTCCGGCGCATGTTACATGCTGGGCGGAAAAGCAAACAGGATCTATTTCGGCGACCCGCTTTTCGACCCCTATGCAAGCAATCATTCCGATTCATTGAATATTACAAAGACCGTTATTGATTCGGTAACACCCGCCACGCTTAACATTAACCTCTCGTTCAAAAAGCCTGATGCTTATGATACATACTTTCCGGTATGGGAAAAGTTTCATTATGGAAATACACGGATATATGCCCCTGTGGAACTTCCGGGCTTTTGCGGCGATGTTACGGATTTTGAAGTCATCAGCGCTTCCGGCGCCTACGACTTGGTAATTCATGCAGTGGAGCATTTCGACGGTAAAACGATTTTGCATATTGAAGTGGATATACCCAACGACATGTACTCGGCAATTAACTATACTATGAAATTCCGCATCACGTTTATAAATACAGGTACTGCTCATCTTCAGAATACAATTCAAAATATTAAAGTGTATCCGAATCCTTCGAAAAATTTTATTATGTTTCAGTTCTCAAATCCGGGAAATAAAAATCATACATTAACTATTTATGATGCAAAGGGTCAAATTGTACGCACAGTAAATGAAATTAAAAATAATGCTGTGCGGATTGATAATACAGGGCTTAACAGCGGATTATACTTTTATCAACTGCAAAATAATAATGGAATAACAGGATATGGTAAATTTGTGATTGAATAGTAAATATGAGATATGAAATAAGGACCAAACTATGATAAAATTTGTTCATATTAATATTGTAACCGACGACTGGAAAAAGCTTGCCGATTTCTACATGAAAGTATTTAATTGCAAACCGCTTTATCCGGAAAGAGACTTGTGTGGCGACTGGTTAGACCGTGCTGCTTCAATTCATAACGCTCATATTACAGGAATCCATTTAATACTTCCCGGTTATGAAGAAAACTTGCCGACACTTGAAATTTTTCAATATGATAAAAATGAAGAAAATCAAAAAGCACTGGCAAACCGAAAAGGTTTTGGCCATATTGCATTTAAGGTAGACAATGTCCGGGATATATTAAACAAAATTTTAATACATGGAGGAACACAAGTGGGTGAAATTGCAGAAACAGAAATCAAAGATGCAGGTATTATTATTTTCGTTTATGCAAGAGACATTGACGGAAATATAATTGAACTGCAAAATTGGAAAAATAAAAAACAAATACGGAAATAAAATATTATAACTTTGTATAAACTTCAAAATAAATAGTAAATTTATGAAAACAATAATGCCGCTAATCATATTGATTTCACTTTCATTATTCTTATATGGACAAGCAGACAATTGGATACAAATTGTTGGCGATGGATTTGGTTTTCCTACTCAGAATACTGTTCCCGAAATGGAAGTTTATAACGGGTATATTTATGCCTCAACTTCTCCGTTAGGCGCGGGATTGGCAAAATTATACCGGTCCGCTTCAGGAGATGCCGGAACATGGATCAATGTCACTCCGCCGGTAAACGGAGATAAAAGTATTCATTCATTTGGTACTACAACATTGAATGGAGGCTATATTTGGTGCGGAACAGGAGGCCCTAATGGTTTGGCAATATTTCGCTCTCATGATGGCCAGAATTGGATACAAATATCGAAGAGAGGATTTGGCAACACAGGTTTATATGGCGCTACGCCTCACATGGTATTATTTCAGGGAACAGGCGATACAATACCCTATTTGTATGCAGGCGGTATTTCACATGGCGGAGTTACCCCGGCTCAGGTCTGGAGAACGCCATACACAAATACGGATTCACTTCAGTGGGACTTACTTGTTGATTTTGCAACTATTGATTCTAATGTAACCATTGCTTCCTACTTTTATGTTTGGGGCGATACCATCTATTTTGGCACAGATGGTATAGGTCAGCTTTGGCAATCAACAAATGGAATAAATTTCACAAAAAATCCAAATGTGGGGAACGGGTTCTCTGATGTAAACAATTTTGTTCTATCGTCATTAGCTGTATTTAACGACACTTTTTATATTACTACAACAAATAACCTGGGTGGTCAGCTATGGAGAAGCGGGAATGGCGTCAGTTGGGAACAGATTACCGGTAATGCTTTTGGAGAAGGTAATTCGGTTAGCGAATTACGGAGCCTGCGTACTTCTTTTGGGAAACTGTGGCTAACCGCATATACCAATACATCATTTTCCACAGGAACGCCGATTTGGAGGTCAGATGACGGTTTAAACTTTATTCAATCAAATACAAATGGTTTTGGCAATTCAAACAATAATGGAAAAAATGCAATAACGATTGGTTTTGGAAACTACCAGTATTTTGGCGGACCTAATTATACGGATGGCGGCCAAATCTGGCGTGCAGACATGACAACCGGAATAAAAGAAACAACTTCAACAGATTGTTCGATAACAATAAAACCAAACCCGTTTAACAATTATGCACAAATAAATCTTTGTATGGAATGCCCGGATATCGTTCAGGTTGACATTTACACTTTGATAGGCAGATTAGTCAGGACAATAAAACCATCTTCAGAACGACAAATAATAATTCAGAGAGATGCATTATCAAATGGAATGTATTTATACAAATTAAAAACACAACGAGGAATAGAAAAGGCTGGGAAATTAATAATAGAATAAATCAATACTGCCCAACACTCCTGCTTTTTTTGCCACTCTGTCTTTTTTATAAAAATTAATTTCTATTTTTAGAAAAATTTTAGAAAATGAATGATTCATTTAATCATCCCGGAGGAAAATTAAGAAGACAAGGCGCCAATACCTGCACTAACGCTGAACTGTTTGCTATTCTTTTAAACACAGGCACAAAAAATAAAACAGCAGTGGAAGTAGCACAAGAGATGCTGGATAAATTTGGCAGCATAACAAATATTATGGGACACAAGATGAGCGAACTGATGGAAATTGAAGGTATAGGGCCTACTAAAGCCACGCAGATTGCAGCTTTTTACGAATTAGTCTCACGCGTTATAAGACATATAGAAGCTCAGTAATATGAAGAATAAAAAAGAATTCGAGAAAAAAATATCCGAAGCTGATAATACTCCCGTTCATTTAAACAGGCAGATTCCTCCGGAAGCCCACACTCCAATGTATAATTTTCATAAGTACTGGTCTCGAAAGACATGGAATGTAGTTGGAAAATTTATTGAAAATTATTGCCCGGAAAACGGAATTGTTTACGACCCGTTCGGCGGCAGCGGGGTTACTGCAATGGAAGCCCTTAGAAAAGGCAGAAAAGTTATTATCTCCGATTTGAATCCTATTGCAAGCGAAATAACCCGTTTGACTATAAAACCCGTTAACCTTACAAAACTGCATGAAGCATATAAAAAAATCGAAAAAAAAATAAAAACTAAAATAAATAATTTATACAAAACCCAATGCCGAAAATGCAAACATGAATTCCCATTTGATGTAGCGATTTGGAATGATGGAAAATGTATTGATATCAGGTACGCCTCATGTCCTCTTTGTGGAGATTCAAAAACAGGAACAAACCGCTTAAATAATTATGACAAAACAATTTTACAGAAAATTGAAAAGCATAATATAAATGAGTGGTATCCGAAAAATCCTCTTTATCATATCAATGGAAATCCATTCAAGGAAAAACACGGAAATCCATTTATGAAAAAAGAACAGTCTGAATCTATTGATGATTTATTTACAAAAAGAAATTTATATGCACTTGCTATTTTAATAGAGGAGATAGAAAAAGAAGGTAATAAAGAATTAAAAGAATTTTTAAAAATCGGTTTTTCCTCGATGGTTCATCTTTGCAGCAGAATGACACCCGTGAGACCTACCCGACCTATGAGTTCTGCATGGACAATGCACAGTTATTGGTGTGCTCCGGAATTTATGGAGCAAAATGTTTGGAACAAATTTGAAAGTTCCATAATAGGAAAACAAGGTTTGTTAAAAGCAAAGGAAGAATCAAATAAATATTATGAAAATAAAAAGTTTGCCAGAAAGTTTGAAGAAGTAATAGAAGGAAAAGCTGATGTATTTATATATAATGGAGATTGCCTTGAATTGATGAATAAAATGAATAAAAAGTATGGCGATGCCGGTTGTTTTGATTATATATTTACTGACCCGCCTTATGGATCATCTATTCAATATGGTGAATTATCCTATATGTGGGTGGCATGGCTTAAACTGGATGATAATTATCTTGAAAATGTAAATAGTAAAGAAATTATTCAAAACGATAAGCAAAATAAAGATTTTACGGTTTATACATCTCTCTTACAAAACAGTTTTAAAGGAATGTATGATGTTTTAAAACCGGATAAATTTTTAACAATGACATTCCACAATCCAACATTTAAGGTTAGAAATGCAACCATAAGGACAGGTGTGCTTGCCGGTTTTGAATTGCAAAAAATACACCACCAGGATTTAGCTCATTCTTCTCCTAAATCTTTATTACAACCATTTGGTTCGGCGCAGGGGGATTTTTATTTGAGGTTTTATAAACCTGATTTTGGAAAAGAAGGTTTTAAACCTGTATTAATTGATGAGTTCCGTTTTGAAAAAATTGTTGTTAACACTACAACAAAAATCCTGGCAGAAAGAGGCGAACCGACTCCTTATACAATAATCATCAACGCTATTGACCCTGAATTAACAAAGCAGGGATTCTTCTCAGAACTCGAAACCGGTTTGGATTCCGAAGCTGTTTTAAAAAAGCATCTTGGCAATGAGTTCTGTCTTGTCGAAGGCAAACTTGGAGGCAGCACCGGCAAACTCTGGTGGTTTGTAAAACCTAATTTCGTGCCACATTTAGAGAAGATACCGTTATCCGAGCGTGTTGAACAAACTGTGTTAAGACAATTACAATCCAAAGGGCGGGTAACTTTTACGGATATATGGGAAGCTGTAAGTATGGCCTTTCCTAATTCCCTGACATCAGACCAGTCGAATATAAAAAATTCGCTTGAAGATTATGCGCGCCCCGTGTCAGAAGGGGATTGGATGATTAAACCCAATTTCAGGCCGGGTATTGTTGAAAAAGAACATACGACGATTATGGCTTTATTAGCTGAGATTGGTAAAAAAATGGGTTATAAGATTTATATCGGTAAAGTTGAACAGTCGCATAAAATAGATTCGCCTTTGGTGAAAAAAGAGATTTTAAAAGATTATATGGATTATCCCAACCTTGTTCACATAAAAAATGCCCGAAACATAGATGTTGTAGATGATATAGACATTCTTTGGATAAAGAACGATAAAATCGAATATGTCGTTGAAGTGGAATCCACAACATCAATGACCAGCGCGTTACAACGCGGTTCAAATATTGATAAGGAGGTTCCAAAGATAATGCTTTTTCCTGCGGATAGATTCAGGCAATTTGAAAGAAAAATGAAAACTCCGATGTTTTATGAGAGATACGATGGGGATAATTGGAAATTTATATTGTTTGAAGAACTATACAAAGCATGGAATAATAAAAGAAATGAATTATTGATTGAAGAAATAGTTAATCTCGGATTAAAGCAAACTATTAGAAAGAAGGAGGACGAAAATCAATTGAAACTCGAATTTTAACCATCGCACACAATGCAACAAGTTATCGCCACCGAAAAGCTTCCTGTAAAAATGTGGTTGGATCAGGTTGAAGAGACTGCGCTGAACCAGGCCATGAACCTTGCAAATTTACCGTTTGTTTTCAGGCATGTATGCCTTATGCCCGACGCACATTCAGGATACGGGATGCCCATAGGCGGCGTGTTTGCTGCAAGAGGAGCGATAATCCCTAATGCTGTGGGCGTGGATATCGGCTGCGGAATGTGCGCCGTGCAAACCGATTTACATCATGATGAATTTCCTGTAAACAAAATAAAAATTATCCTGTCGCAGATACGCGAAGCGGTTCCGCTTGGTTTTAACCATCACAAGAATCGACAGGACGAAAACCTGATGCCGCAGGGCCACCCTGTTGATGAACTCCGTATTGTGAAGCAGCAATATGGTTCAGCTCTTAAACAAATCGGAACACTGGGCGGCGGAAATCACTTTATCGAAATACAAAAAGATTCAAATGGTTTTGTCTGGATCATGATACATTCTGGCAGCCGCAACATCGGGTTAAAAGTGGCCGAACATTATAATAATCGAGCGAAAAAATTAAATGCGTTATGGTATTCTTCAATTAACCCGAAAGCCGACCTGGCTTTTCTTCCGTTTGAAACCGATGAAGCAAGGCAATACTATAATGAAATGAAATATTGCGTTGATTTTGCTTTTGCCAGCAGGTCGCTGATGATGCAGCGGATAGTGGAAATTTTTAAAAATAATTTCTCTGCTGTCGCTTTTGAACCGATGATAAATATTGCGCACAATTACGCTGCATGGGAAAAGCATTTCGGAGAAAAAGTGCTGGTTCACCGCAAAGGGGCCACATCGGCAAAGGAAGGTGAAACAGGCATTATACCCGGAAGCCAGGGAACAAAATCGTATATCGTGGAAGGACTGGGAAACCCGGAGAGTTTTATGAGCTGCTCGCACGGGGCAGGCAGGCTGATGAGCCGTAGCAAGGCAATAAAAACCCTCGTCCTTGAAGAAGAAGTTAAGAAATTAAATGAGCAGGGGATAATCCATGCTATACGAAACAAAAGCGATCTTGAAGAAGCTTCGTCCGCGTATAAAGATATTGCTGAAGTTATGGAACTTCAAAATGACCTTGTGAAAATAAAATTTGAATTATCGCCTATGGCGGTGATTAAAGGGTAATCGTTAATCGTTAATCGTACATCCTACATCCTACATCGTACTTCCTACCTCATACTTCCTATTTCTTCCCTCATTTGAAATCAAGATTTAGCGTTTTTTGAAGAAGTCCGAGATTCGGATTTTTTTCGTTCAGGTAGTTGAACTTCTCGCTGTCCGTATAAAGTTTTTTTGTCTGTGTGCCTTCTTTCTCAGATATTACGGCAGCAAGTTGTATTTTTGTATTTTTTAACTCGTTCATCAGGTAATGGGTGAGTTCGTTCACAACTTCCCGGATCGCATTGCTTTGCGACTGGTTATTGAAAGCGATCTCAATCATAAATTCTTCTTTCAACTCAGGCATGTGAGTGTGCATGGTGTTATAGAGCCTGGGTTTCTCTTCTTTCAGTTTTTCTGCAAACGCCAGCCATTTTTCCCTGAGGAGTTCCTGTGTGAAGGATTCTGATAATTCGGTTTCCGGTTGTTTTACCTCTTCGGGTTTTGATTCATTTTGTTTTTTTGTTCCTGTTTTAGCAGCTTCTTTTATAGATACAGATTCTTTAAGCAGATTTACATCTTCCTGTTTTTTTTCATTTTTTGGGGTAGAATACGGTTTTGGTTTTGGTTCAGAAACCACCGCCATTTTTTCCGTAGCAGCGGATGTTTCCTGTTTGGTGGTTTTTGGAACGGATATATTCGGTGTTTCCTGTTTGCTTTGGGATTCGGAATTTGTAATATTGCAAAGTTGGATCAGCGCCAGCTCCACATGCAAACGCTGATTTTTGCTGGCCTTATAATAAATATCGCAATGGCTGCATATTTTCAACGCTTTGAATAAAAAATCAACAGAACATTTCTGTGCCTGTGTTTTATAGTGTACGCGGATCGTATCGCCCACTTCGAGCAATTTTAAGGTTGCCGTATCCCTGCTCACAAGCAGATCCCTGAAATGTTCCGCTATTCCGGTAATAAAATGATGCCCGTCGAAACCTTTATTCAGGATTTCGTCAAACATCATTAGCGCTTCGGAAATATTATTCTGCAGGAAAAAATCGGTGATGTTGAAAAAATATTCATAATCCAGCACATTCAGATGGGTAAGTGCGCTTTCGTATGTAATATTTCCGCCCGAAAAACTAACGATCTGGTCGAAGAAAGAAAGCGCATCGCGCATGGAGCCTTCCGATTTCTGGGCGATGATGTTCAGCGCATCGGAATCGGCAGATACGCCTTCGTTTTTTGCTACATACTCCAGATGCTTCACGATATCTTCCATTTTTATCCTGTTGAAATCATAGATTTGGCAGCGGGATAAAATCGTGGGGATTATTTTATGCTTCTCTGTGGTGGCAAGTATGAATATGGCATGAGCCGGCGGTTCTTCGAGGGTTTTAAGAAATGCATTGAATGCGCCCGACGACAGCATATGAACTTCATCAATAATATAAACCTTGTATTTTCCGATCTGGGGCGGTATCCTCACCTGGTCCACAATCTGGCGGATGTCGTCCACCGTATTGTTAGAAGCGGCATCCAATTCGTGAATATTATAAGAACGGTTATCGTTAAATGCTTTGCACGATTCGCAGGTATTGCATGGTTCATTACGATCCGTAACATTACTGCAATTGATGACTTTTGCATAAATCCTCGCACAGGTAGTTTTGCCGATGCCGCGCGGGCCGCAGAATAAATACGCATGCGCAAGGTGCTTACTTTTGATGGCATTTTTTAGCGTGGTAGTAATAGCCGTTTGCCCCACTACAGTCTCGAAGGTCGCAGGACGATACTTCCTCGCAGATACAATGTAATTCTCCATTACAATCCATTTTAAATTTTCACAAAGATAATGATTAATGGGCAATCCTGAAAACATCTTTACGCAGAAACAATTAACAAATAATCAATCTGTACTGTCATCGGGTTACCTTGCCTATTCCCGTAAAACGGGACAGGCGGCAGGCAGGTTATACAAGCTGTTGAAACCTTGTTTATATTTTACGAAAAAAAAACACGAAAAATATTTTTCATATTAAAAAATCGTATAAATTTGCACCGTCGTTTATCAATAATTAATTAATTTAAATTTAAATCGTATGAAAAAGTTTGCATCATTTATGTTAATCGCTGGCACAATAGCTTTCGTAGCTTGCGGCCCAAGCGCTGAAGAATTGGAAAAGAAAAGACAGGATTCCATTCAAAAAGCTGATTCTGTTGCAGCTGTTCAGGCTGAAATCCAGGCAGCAAAAGAAAAACAAATTCAGGATTCTATTGCTCAGGTTCAGGACAAAGTTAAGCAGGATTCTATAGCAAAAGCAGAAGAAAATGCAAAAAAAGGAGGCAAGAAGAAAAAATAATTCTGATCAGCCAAAATAAAAAACCCCGATAAATTCGGGGTTTTTTATTTTACTAACATTCATTTGTTATTATAAAGTCTTCAGGTTTTAGTTAAAAAATAAAATAATCTCTACTTTTGCAACGTAATTATACAGACTGAATATTACGGATAATATTAATCTCTTGGATTTAGTATTTCAAATTGTAACTATTGCAGCAGCGTATCTGCTCGGGTCAATACCTACGGCTGTATGGGTTGGTATAATATTCTTCGGGCTTGATATACGAAAGCATGGCAGCGGCAATGCAGGCGCTACAAATACGTTCCGTGTTCTTGGTATTAAAGCAGGTATCCCTGTACTTCTTTTCGACGTATTCAAAGGATGGCTTGCCGTTAAACTGGCTGATTTCACAGGGTTCTTTACTCCTGCTACTGATATCTATATAAATTTTCAGATTCTGCTTGGTATTGCTGCAGTTCTTGGTCATATTTTTCCTATTTATGCAGGATTCAAAGGAGGCAAAGGCGTTGCAACGCTTCTCGGATTGGTGCTGGCAATACAACTTTTCCCGGCTCTCTTAGCTATGGGTATTTTTTGTGTTTGCCTGCTTATTTCAAGATATGTTTCCCTGAGTTCAATGCTTTCCGGTATTTCATTTCCCTTTCTTGTGGTATTTCTTTTCAAGATAAAGATTTTATCGTTAATAATTTTTTCTGTTGTTATTGCGATACTTTTGCTTTTCACACATAGGAAAAATATTGTACGGCTAATACATGGAAATGAATCCAAAGCAAAACTGTTCAGAAGGAAAAAACCTTAGTGTCTCTGACACTTAGTGACAAATATTAAGAAATGCCACAAAGATATAAAAACACTAAGGTCTAATCGTTTGTGAACAGTTCAGGTTAATAATCAATCTCAACAATTATTACAGAACGTTCTACATATTCGGTTACGGTTAATACAGTTGCCTTTAATAAATAAATTCCAGAAGGATAGCCTAAGCTTTTTGCACTGAAATTATTAGAGTACTTCCCTGCTTGCTTTGTTTCATTCACTATTGTATGAATCTTATAACCTGTTTGGTTATAAACATCAATTTTGACTAAGCTTTCTTCACGTAAATCATACTCAATATTTGTTTGTGTGGCATATGGATTTGGCGAAACAAGTACTTTAAGAAGTTCAGGTTGCATATTATTTATACAAGGTCCCACATAATCGCCAAGTGCCAAATGTGCATCCAATGCACCAATGCTAATGGTGATCGTCTGGCAATTGTTTGGATTTCCATCCGGACAATGGCATATTTTTATTTTGTCATTTCCCTGACCATTACTATTACCTTGTGCCAAAACCAATCCATTTATCAAAACCATTACTAATAATGCTATGATTTTGACTGCTCTTAATGTAAGAATTAGCTTTTTCATAACTGTAAAGTTTAAAAAATTAATACTCTTTTTAAATTTGCAGTTTAAAGTTTGACGGATGGTTTTTCTAAAATCGGGCGCATTTTTTTCAGTCACTCTAAACTGCTTTTTTTGCCCAGAATAACCAGAATTTCGCCATATGTTAAAATTTTAAATTACACTTTGATAATATATACGTAAAGTAAAATATAAATGTTACATTTGTTTGATATATTTATCTGGTTATCCGTTTCGCATATGTAAAAATCATTCACATTGAAACAGTAGAACTGATCATGAAAGGCATGTTCTGTGTTCAGAAAATTTGTGTTTTTCTCACCATATTTTCATCTGTTGGAACAAAATTCAAAATAAATCTCAGCAATTTTTTAAATTAGCTTGTGAAAAATTGATCCTTGTATATCAAACTAATGTTATGTCTCAATTTGCGGAATTAAGGTTAAACAAAATTCGGCGAAGTAAATATTTTGATATATTTGCCGCTTAAACGATTAATGAAATGGCAAATAAGAAGAAACCGGTGAAAACAGTTCCTTCGAAACAGGACAGGAATATAAAAACACCCCAGCGAAAAACTGTTCAACCGGTATCATCAGGTGATTTCTTTACTGCGCTCGATAATTTTTTTGATAAAAGAAGAAAATTGTTTTTATGGATATGTCTTTCGCTCACAGTACTTTTTTCCACCCTTTTGTTTGATGTAAAAGTAAGCGATGGCGGAGATGATTCTGCATACATTGTGAGGGCATACGATTTTATCCATGATTTCAGTTACCCCGGGTTCCAGGGCGCCTTATACCCTATGATGTTAAGTATTTTTGTCGCAGTTTTTGGCGTTAACCTGCCCGTTCTTAAATTTCTTTCTCTCGTTTTTATTACATTTCATCTCATTTTTTTCTATAAAGCCTTTAAGAATAAGATATCTCCTTTTTTACAGGCTATGGTTATGATTCTTATTTCCGTAAACACTTCTTTACTATATTTTGCCAGCCAGACTTACTCCGAAGCATTCTATTTGTTTTTACAGGGATGGTTTTTTTTAATAGTCTTTAACTATTTTATTACAGAAAATTCTGAACCTGTTACCATAAAAAATTCTTACAAAAAGTTCTTACTCCTGGGATTATCCATGTTTCTTCTTGGTTTAAACCGGAGTATAGGATACGGCAGCGTTATCAGTGTTGTTTTGTTCTTTGCTTTAGAAAGACAGTGGAAAAAAATAGTATTTGCAATAGGGGGATTTATGGTTTTTTCTCTGCCTTATGAGTTTCTGAAAAAGATATTATGGGCTGCAAATGATATTCAATTCCAAAATCAGGCGAAATTATTTTTTCAAAAAGATGCCTACAATGCAGCAAAAGGATCGGAAGATTTATCAGGCTATATCGGAAGATTCTTCGATAATTCGAACCTTTACCTGTCTAAACATTTGTTTTATTTCTTCGGATTTACGGATGGCACTGTTATATATCCTTTTTTAACATTCTTAGTTTACCTGTTATTTGCCCTTGCCATTTACTGGGCTTTCAGAAAAAACCGGTATCTGCTTTTTACAAGTATCTACACAGGCGTATTATGCTTTATTACTTTTATCTTGCTTCAAAAACAATGGGACCAGGCAAGGCTTGTAATTATTTATTACCCGCTTATTCTTGTCATTCTTTTCGGAGGTCTCTTTTATTTATTGAAAACGGAAAAGTTAAAAAAAGTCCAATTTATACTACCCTTATTAATATTAGTAATATTTTTTTCCACATTCTCGACAACCGGGCCGAAAGTGAAAGAGAAAAAAGAAATCCTTAGCAAAAATTTATCCGGAGATATGCTTTACGGGCTTACCCCCGACTGGATTAATTTTATCAATTTAAGTAAATGGGCTGCAAAGAATATCCCTGCCGGAGAAGAGATCGGAAGCAGGAAGGCTGATATTTCATTTATTTACAGCAGCCGGAAATTTGTCTCTTTATATAAGGTTCCTAATATTGAACCCGACAGCCTGTTGAAAAAAATCAAGGGCCAAAAAATATCGGTTATCGCAGTAAAATTAAACGAAATCAACAATAACCAGCCCGGATTGATAGTTACCGAACAACTCAGAAAAAACGCTATAGCTTTTATAAACGGAAATAAAACCGATGAAAACGGGCGGGTAAAAGAAGCGTTTATGTATGGCGTTTATTCTGTTGCCGAATCGGATATTCCTGCATATTCAGAGAAACTGGATCAAGCAAAACTCACTCACAGAAGCGACCTTGATAAATTTTTTGCAGAAGCCAAAAAAGATAATAAAAATATTATGATTTACGAACCGGATGTGATGCTGGAACGGCTCGAAAAGACAAAAGTTAAATATGTGATCATGGCCAGTCTCAGAAAAAATCCAAAAGTGAAAACAGGCGAAATAATTGATACCATCAACAGGTTTCTGTATTTTATACAGCTTAAATACCCCGCTATGTTCTCGGAAAAATATGTTATAGGAGCCGATGAGCCTGCAAAACTTATTGAAATACATTATGATAAAAAGACTTGATAACGGACACAAGGAAATAAAGCACAGCATGAAGACGCAAGAAATCAGGATATGCAAAGAAATAAATATAAAGAATATTTTAATTCCTTAGCAGATAACAGGATCAGTTACAGAAGATCAAAAGCATACTATTGGGACTCTATTACCAAATACTGTAATTATTTTTTGCATGAAGAAAATTCAGTCCTTGAGATCGGATGCGGAACAGGTGAACTGATTCACGAAGTGAAGGGAAAAAGAAAAGTCGGGATTGATTTCAGCGAGATAATGATTGAAAACGCAAAAAAGCAGTTCAGCGATTGCGAATTCCATGTGATGTCTGCCGAATCATTATATCTTGATGAAAAATTCGATGTCGTCATCCTTTCCAATCTTATAGGATGGCTCGACGATATAGAACTTGTCTTTAAAAATCTCCACTCCGTTTGTCATGAAAAGACCCGAATTATCGTAACCTATTTTAATTATTTCTGGGCGCCGCTGATAAAATTTGCAGAGTTCATCGGGATCAAAAAAAAGACACTCCCGCTTAGCTGGCTGTCGAACAAAGATATCGGCAATTTATTGTATCTTTCCGGTTTTGATGTTTACAGGCGCAATAGAAAATTACTGATACCCTATTATATTCCCCTTCTTTCTTATTTCTTCAACCGCATCATTGAAAAACTGCCGCTGTTCAACAGCCTTACGATAAATAATTTTGTTTTTGCGAGACCGATGCCAAAAACAGACGATTTCACTGAAAAATATTCTGCCACTGTTGTGATTCCTGCGAGGAATGAGAGCGGGAATATTGAAAATGCAATTCTCCGGTTGCCTAAGTTCAGCAAGCATCTGGAGATAATTTTTGTTGAAGGCAATTCCACCGATGACACTTGGGAAAAGATCAAGGAAATTCAATTGAAATATAAGGATACGCACGATATCGGGATCACGCAACAGGAAGGAAAAGGTAAAGGCGACGCAGTAAGAAAGGGGTATTCAATAGCCAAAGGAGATATACTGATGATTCTTGATGCCGACCTCACCGTGCCGCCCGAAGTCCTGCCTAAATTCTATAACGCTATTGCATCGGGGAAGGGCGAATTTATTAATGGTTCACGGCTTGTATATCCGATGGAAAAAAATGCCATGAGGTTTCTGAATACGCTGGGCAATAAATTCTTCAGCCTTGCTTTCACATGGATACTTGAGCAACCGATTAAAGATACGCTCTGCGGCACAAAAGTTATGTTTCGCGACGATTACAATAGGCTGGTGAAAAACCGTTCATTCTTTGGAGATTTTGATCCGTTCGGAGATTTCGACCTGATATTCGGTGCCTATAAACTGAACCTGAAAATTATTGACCTTCCCATTCGATACCAGGAAAGAACCTATGGAGAAACAAACATCTCGCGCTTCAAACATGGTTTTCTGCTCCTGAAAATGTGGCTGTATGCCGCAGGAAAAATTAAATTCCGGATATAGTTTTATATTTTTTTCCCGTTTCTTATTCTGCTGATACATTTTACTTAAACTTTTGTATTTTTACAGTCCTCGAGTCTTAAATATAAGAACCCTATATTTGACATTTGACATCATAAATTTGACATATCTCTAAGCTTATTGTTTGAAGCATTCAATCGCCATATTATTTCTGCTCATTGCCTGCCCTGTTTTTCTATCAGCACAGAAACTCAGCAACATCAGGATGTCTGAACTAAACCTGAATTCCGACACAATACAGCTTGATACCTTGAGCCTCATCCCGAACAGTATTTTTATTTCTGATGCATATGGGAGACTGATCAGCGACACTCTATACAGGATTGATTATGGAAAAGCGCTGCTGATCCCTTCAAAAATTTTAAAAGAATCGAACCTGGGAAAACTGAAAATTTCTTACAGGGTATTTCCATATTCTTTTACAAAACCTTATTTCCATAAGGATATTGAAAAGGTAACTCTGGCTCAGAAGAATATTTCAAACCCGTATAAAATCACATACGACCAGAATAAAAAAGGAACATTCTTCGACAAGGATGAACTGAACAAGCGGGGAAGCATATCGCGCGGCATCACTTTTGGCAATAACCAGGATGTGATTGTGAATTCCAACCTGAACCTGCAGTTATCAGGTAAAATAAGCGAAAATCTTGAAATTCTTGCAGCCATCACGGATAATAATATTCCCATTCAGCCCGACGGAAATTCACAGCAGTTGCAGGAATTCGACAAGGTGTTCGTGCAACTGTTCAACAAGAAAACAAAACTCATCGTAGGCGATTATGAAATAACAAAACCCGCGGGTTACTATTTGAACCTGTTTAAAAAAGTGCAGGGCGGGATCATCACCAACACATTCGACATTAATAAAGAAAAAAATTCAAAATTGAAAACCACTTTCAGCGGCGCCGTATCGAAAGGGAAATTCAACAAGATGCTGTTCAACGGTATCGAAGGAAACCAGGGGCCGTACAAATTAACAGGCGCTGAAAATGAAACCTACATTATTGTTCTTGCAGGGACAGAGAAAGTGTATATTGACGGAAGGCTTCTGAAACGCGGGCAGGAAAATGATTATACCATTGATTATAATACAGGCGAAGTAACATTCACTCCAAACCAGCCGATCACAAAAGATAAACGCATCAGTGTGGAATTTCAGTATTCGGATAAGAATTATGCGCGCTTCTTAGTTTTTAACAGCAATGAATTTAAAACCAAAAACAGAAAATTCTGGGTCAACATATTTTCTGAACAGGACAGCAAAAATCAGCCCATAGATATCACATTGACCGATGCTCAGAAACGCGTTCTGGCCAATATCGGCGACAGCCTTTCCATGGCCGTTGTTCCAAAAGTTGACAGTGTAGCTTTCAGGAATGATATGGTTTTATATAAAAGGATGGACACCCTTGTAAACGGCAACCATGATACTATTTATGTATATTCTACTAATCCGGACAGCGCTCATTACCGGCTGGGTTTTTCATATATGGGCAACAACCGCGGGAATTATATACAGGTGCAGAGTTCTGCGAATGGTCGGGTTTATAAATGGATAGCTCCTAACGCTGGTGTAACGCAGGGAAATTACGAACCCGTAATATTACTTATCACACCCAAAAAGAAACAGATGTTTACTGCAGGCGGCGAAACAAGGCTTACGGAGAGAACCAAATCGAATTTTGAATTTGCCGTTTCGAATTACGACAAAAATACTTTTTCAACCAAAAATAAAAGCGACGATATTGGTTATGCTTTTAAAATCGGGGTGACACAGGATATTTTAATACATGATACGGTGAATATAAAATTGTTTTCCACGCTCAATTACCAGATGATCACACGCGCATTCGAATCCATTGAACGGTTCAGGAACGTTGAGTTCAACCGCGACTGGAACCTTGCCCAGAACTTGAAGCAGCAATACGAACAGCAGATCAGTTATAACCTCGGCTTTTTTAAAAAATCGCTTGGAACCGCTAATTACAACCTCGACTGGATGACCATGCAGAACGGTTACCGCGGTTTGAAAAACAATGTGAATACGTTATTAAAATACAAAGGGTTTAATCTCGCATTAAAAGGCAGTTTCCTGAATACCGGGGATACGATAAACAAATCGCAGTTTTTAAGACATTCCGCTGCTCTGTCGAAGCAGTTTAAGTATTTCACATTGGGACTGAAAGAGGATGCGGAAGATAATCTTTGGAAAAATACTAAAACTGACAGCTTAGTTAAAAACAGTTATTCGTACTCGCAATACGAAGTTTTTATTACAAGCGCTGATACCGCAAAAACAAGAGCATTTGCCAATTATAAGGTAAGAGAAGACCGCCTGCCCTCCGGCAACAACCTGAAGTATGCCATGAAAGCGGAAGATTTCTGCATAGGAACTGTGTTGCAAAAAAATCTGAACCATTCGTTTAAGACTACGCTTAACTACCGTGAACTTTTTATAAACGACACGATGCTAACAAAGAATAAACCCGAAAATACTATAACAGGAAGGATAGAGCACAGTCTTTCTGTATCAAAAGGAGTATTGACAACTTCTACTTTTTATGAAGTGGGAAGCGGGCTTGAACTGAAAAAAGAATTCACGTATGTGGAGGTAGCGCAGGGGCAGGGTGTATACACTTGGTCGGCTCAGACTGATTATAATCATAACGGATTAAAAGAACTCAACGAATTTGAGATTGCAAATTTTCAGAATCAGGCAAACTATATCCGCGTTTTTATTCCTACGAACCAATATATGAAAACCTATACTAACCAGTTCAACGAAGTGATCAATCTGAAACCAGAAAAGATATGGGGAGACAAGACCGGTTTAAAAAAATTTATCGCCCGTTTTTCGAACCAGTTTGCCTACCGGATAGACCGTAAGGATATGCGCACGGATTTCTGGAAAACAGCCAACCCTTTTGAAAAAGGTTTTGATCAGATATCAAATGAAGACACTACTCTTATAAGCATGGGTTCTTCAGTGCGGAACACTTTTTCGTTCAACCGCACAAATACTGTTTTCGGATTGGATTACGTGTACCAGGATAATAAAAACAAGACAATGCTTGTCAATGGTTTTGATACCCGCGCTACCATGCTGAACGGCCTTAGAATACGGTGGAATATCAGCAAGCAAATTACTCTGCTTGACAATATTGATATGGGTGAGAAGAAATATTCATCACAGTTTTTCAGCTCAAAAAATTACAGGATCCCTTATATCAATAACGAAGCCACTGTGAGCTTTCAGCCTACCCTGTCGTACCGGATCAGTATTCTTTATAAATTCAATGACAAGCAGAATAAACTCAACACTGAAAAATCGCAGGGCCACAATGCAGGCGCTGAATTCAAATATAACACGGTGACAAAGGGCAACCTTACCGTTACGATTAATTATATTAAAATTTCTTATAAGACCGGAGACACGCTGTTAAACACCAACACTCCCGTTGCATACGAGATACTCGAAGGGCTGATGCCGGGCGATAACGGTACCTGGTCTGTTCAATTTCAGCGTAACCTTACGAATGTTCTCCAGATGAGCCTGAATTACACAGGCAGAATCTCTGAAGGCAGCAAAGCGATACATACAGGAAGCGTACAACTGAGAGCTTCGTTCTGATAAAAATTAAAAATCCCGAATTTATTTTGAAAAAATATTTATATTTGTTTAAAATTAAGAAATCATGAAAATATTAACCGGCTTCGTTTTGCTTTTGGTATTTTTAAGCAGTAGTTATGCTCAACCTACGATTACTACCAATGCTCCGACACAAACTTCGCTTTGTGCAGGGGGAAATGTTGTAATACAATACACAACCACGGGTACATTTAATTTCGGTTGTAGTTTTATTGCCCAGCTTTCCGATAATTGGGGAAATTTTACAAGCCCTGTTGATATTGGTTCTATGCCGTTTAATACAGGCATAATTATGGGCACAATTCCCTCGAGTACTCCTTTTGGTTTTAATTACAGAGTGCGGGTTGTGTCAACTGACCCGGTAGTGATAGGATCTACAAGTCCTCTTCCACCCATAGTGATTACAAGCACTGCAATTACGGCAACTATCACCGCCAACCCTCCGGGCCCGGTTTGTAACGGAGATTCTGTAACCCTGTGGGCTACGCCCAACCAGTCTTATTTCTGGTCAACCGGCGATACTACGCAGACCATTTATGTTACGGAAAGCGGAAGTTACAATGTTACAGTCACCAATTATATTACAGGCTGCGAGGTAAGTTCCACGCCTGTTGATGTTATCGTAAATCCGTTGCCCGTAGTTCACCTTGGAAACGACACCACGCTGTGCGAAGGACAGCTTCTTATGCTGGATGCCGGTCCGGGTTTCATTAATTATGACTGGAACAACGGACAGGAGTCTACCGAACAGGTTTGGGCAGACACTACAGGTACGTGGTTTGTGCAGGTAATAGACCATAACGGATGCAGATCGGGCGATACAATAAATATTATTGTGTATCCCAATCCTGTTGTCAACCTGGGTCCGGATACAAGTATTTGCGGGAGTTCGGTTTTATTAGCCGCAGACCCCGGTTATGTTTCTTACAGTTGGAACAGCGGGTTGTCTTTGAACCCATCTTTATTGGTAACGCAAACAGGTTTGTATGATGTTCTTGTTACAGATGTACATCACTGTAAAGGCCGGGATTCTGTTTTTGTTGAGATAAACCAACTGCCTGTGGTGGAGTTGGGCAGCGACATCAGCATTTGCGGAAACAGTGTTATCCTGAATGCCGGTACAGGTTTTACAACTTACAACTGGAACAACGGGCAGGGAGCAAATCATAATTTTTTTGCAACTGAAACAGGAACCTATTCTGTTGTGGTTACCGACAACAATGGCTGCACCGGTTTTGATTCGGTAAGCGTAACGTTGTTTTCATTGCCTTATATTGATCTTGGGCCCGATAACGACACTTCTCTCTGCAACGGGCATTCTGTATTGTTGGATGCCGGACCGGGTTTCCTGTATTATAACTGGAACAACGGACTGGCAACCACAGAGCAGGTAACGACAGATACTGCCGGTACCTGGTTTGTGCAGGTAACAGATGCAAACGGATGTATGTCGGGCGATACAATAAAAGTTCGGATGTATCCCAATCCTGTTATTAATTTAGGTACTGATACCAGCATTTGCGGGAGCATTATTTTATCAGCCAGCGGGTATGTTTCTTATAACTGGAACAACGGATTGTCGCTGAACCCGGCATTATTAGTTACACAAACAGGTTTTTATGATATCCTGGTTACAGATGCACATCACTGTAAAGGCAGGGACACTATTTTTGTAGAAATAAATCCCGGCCCGGTGGTGGAATTGGGAAGCGATATAAGCATTTGCGGAAACAGCGTTATACTGAATGCCGGAACCGGCTATGCAAGTTACGACTGGAACAACGGGCAGGGAATACATCATAATTATACGGCAACAGAAACAGGAACCTATTCTGTTGTGGTTACCGACACCAATGGCTGCACAGGTTTTGATTCGGTCAGGGTAACGTTGTTCCCATTGCCTGATGTTGATCTTGGCCCGGATATGGTGATAGATTCAGGCAGCGTAGTAACACTGACCGTTGAGAGCGGCTATGCTGCGTATTTATGGAATAACGGTTCCAGTTCCGCAAGTGTGCTTTTTAATTCCACAGATTCTGTGCCCGGGGTTTATGTATATACAGTATATGTTACCGATACCAACGGATGCTTTAATTCAGATGAAATAAAAATTACCGTTCTCTCAAAATCCTTTGTGGAGGAGCTTACCATGCCTGTTGTCAAAATTTTCCCGGTTCCTTTTACGGATCGGTTTATGGTAACGGGACTCAGACAACAGGGCGGTTATTCTTTATTAATGACCGATGTGAGCGGAAGGGTAATTCCCTGTTTATACAAACAAACCGACCAGGGATTTACCGTAATACCTGAAAAGATGATTCCCGGAACTTATATTTTGTATCTCGTAAGGAAAGGAACTATGGCTTTTCTATCAAAAGTTATAGCTCATTAAGCAGGGTTTGCCCGATAAATCAAGCTAAAGTTAAATATTCGACTGCGCTCAGCATGATATTTTACTCTATCAGCACAAAAACTGCCCAGTAATACGGGTCATACTTTTTCCTCATTTCAGATTGTGTTTCGTTGAATGATTTGCGAATATCTTTTGTAGTTAACAATTTGTCATAAAATTTAGTCATGAATTCCGATGTCTCTTTATCGGGAACCTGCCACAGGCTCATGATTAAAAATTTCACACCTGCCATTTTAAAAGCACGCTGCAGTCCATACACACCCTCGCTGCCTTTGATATCGCCAAGGCCGGTTTCGCAGGCTGAGAGAACCACGAGCTGTGTCTTTTGTAAATCCAATTGCGTTACTTCCTGCGCTGTTAACACTCCGTCTTCACCTTCGCCAACATATTTTTGATTCCACACATTGTTTGCGCCGGCAAATACCAAACCGGAACGCATCAAAGGATTTTTGTTCATCACGAATTGCCATACTCCGAAGCCGTTTGTGCCGCCGCGGAAAGCAAGCGGTGTTTCCGAAACTTCTTTCTTCTTCTCTTCTTCCTTTTTTATTGCTTCGGGTTCGGGATAAAAAAAGCCGTGGGTGGCTATGTGGAGGATGGAGCAGGCAGCGGCAGTTGCAGCGTATGCAACAAACCATCAGGCGAATAATAAACTGTTTTTACTCCTTCAAGATATTTTTCCATAGGCTGCCATATCAGCTTATAGAGCCGCTCACTGGTGTTTTGGTTAGTTCCGTAAATGCTATTGATGTACGATAAATTATTCCTGCTATTGGTTCCCGGTATAAATTCCAGCTCCTTTTCATAAAAAAGTTGTATCATCTCGGGTTGCCGGCTTTTTGGAGTAATTAAAAGGGCGCAGTAAAGGATGGTGTCCTGACTGACGACTGACGACTGACGACTGACGACTGACGACTGACGCTGCTGCTTTTGAACCTGATAAACTCAATAGCCGCTTCGCCTTGTATCGCCTTTCTTATTTCCTTTTCTTTTTTGCAGTATTCAAGGGCTTTTTTATAGTTGCCAAGGTCGTAATTTACCCCCCGATAGGATTCAAGATTTGGGATTTGGGATTTGGGATTTGGGATTTAATTCTTACTTTCTTCATCGTCCGTTTGTTCTTTAATTGCATCCCTGTAAGATTTCAGTAAGTCTTTGTAAATTTCTTTTGCTTTTTTGTCGCCCTTTTCGGCAAGTTCTTTCATATGTTGCATAAAGGCGCCGCTCACGCCAAAAAGATGATGATGCAGCGCAGCCTGTGTTTTATTTAATTTTTGGAATAAATCATGTAAAAAATCATTAATACTGATTAACGAATCTTTTTCTTCACCGGTAATAGTTCCTAATTTTAATTTTTCTGAAAGAACTCCGGCTATTTCGGCAAGGCGCTCTATTTGCTCCTCAACCTCTTCCATATCTTCTTTTGAAGGACGATGTTTATGAATATGATTAATATATTCCTGCATTTTTTTACTGAATTCTTTGGCTTCCTCACTATCAAATATTTTCATAAAATTTTTAATTTTGAATTATAAGCCTGGTCCAAAACGCCAAACTACCGGCGTTACCCGCCCGGGTACCGGCATTACTCATTCTAACTTTCCGACTTTTTCTTTAAAGGCTTGGTATCATCAATAGAAAGCCCCCAGTCTCCTAATTTTTTCGGGGATTTTGCATATATTCCTTTCAGCAGGGTTATACTGCTGCGGACAGCGCCTTCAATGCCGGGCAACAGCAAATCGCGTTCGCGGTATGATTTTTCCATTTTCGCTTTATGCTCTTCCGCCGTGTTATGCTTTGCAAGGCATGTAACAATAGTGGGGCCTATTAGGGTCCAGTTATAATCTTCCAAAGCGGTGAGCTTTGAAGCTGCTCCGTCTGCAACGTGCTTATCATACACCTTGCCCGCCAATATTAAAAGCTCCTCAACATTTTGGGGTACTTCAATCCTTCCTTTGGTTTTAGCCATAATTTTAAAAATTTTAATTATTATCAACTGTAAAAGTAAAAAAAAATTCCGTGACAAACAAATTTACAGGCGCAAAAGCCAGAAACTCACATTTCGCCACATTTCGACCCTTCGACATTTCGACAATACTTCGACAAGCTCAGTACATCGGCTCAACGCAACGCAAGATCCTGAGTTTACTAACACTCTGACATTCTCCTATACAATCACCGTGTGCCAGATGTGCAGGCAAAGAATTTAAACTGACTTCAATAGTTTGCGGGTTACCTGGATTACCCGGCGGTATATGACAAATTATTATTTTGTCTTTATTTTTTCCTGTAATATAATTAACTACTTCAATATCCTTTGTAATTGTGGCAATACAGCCGTATCGTTCTATGGTAAGCGTTACCTGCCTGGCGCCAATGCTGTTAAATGTAATATTAGCAGGGTTTATTTCAGTTGAAGCGCCTGGCGTAGCATTGATTCCGAAATTCCACAGGAAAGTGGCATTATCTTCAGTCCCTCCTGTATAAGTGAAATCATAAACCAAACCTGTATTGGTACAGGAATGTTTATATACAAAATCTGCAACAGGATACGGATGCTCTCTCAGGGTATTTAAAGTAGTATTTGTCAGTACCACTTCATTAAAATCAAAATATATCCCTGCCTGATTTTTAATTACAGTACCGTCTGGCAAACCTTGTTTTGCTTTGATACCGAAAATTATATAACCCATGCTCCCCTGTGGGTTGGAAGCGCTATCGGGAAGCATTATATTGTCAAACCTGAATGTATAATTATAGTCAGGTATAACCTCGAAATGCGATATAGAATGACTTGTAGCTATTATGTGGAAAGTTGAAACATCTAAATTTTTATCAAGTTTATCGCTTATCAATACATTTGTTGCAGAGGCATTGCCAATATTTTGAAACCTGATCTTATAAATAAGTTCCTTCGACTTTTCAATATAATTATTTTCTCCGCAACTAACAGGACCGATGAGAGCTTTGTCATTAGGATCAAAAGCACAATTCGCTAATAAGGTAAGAGTATCTCCTCCACTAATAGTATCTCCCTGACAAATCCCAATATAGCTAAATATAATTTGAATTTGGTCTGTTGGGAGAAACCAACCAGGAACTGTTAACGAAATACAGTGAAAGCAATCACCACCAGAGTTTAACAGAGGCTCATTACATGGTGTACTTGAAGTAATAAAACTGGGATAATCAGATGTAACAAAGCTTTGAATATCGTGAATAGTTGGATTACCATTTGGATTATGAATCAAGAAACAAATAGACCTTGTTTCACCGGGACATGGATTACCTTGAGACAAAGATAAGTTAGTTTCGATACCACAATCACCGCCAAGTGGCCGTACAAAATCTATGGCCGGAATAATAAGGCCAGAGATTATATTTACATTATACCTAAATTTCTAAAATGAAAATACTGAAATATCAAATAATTTCCGAAAAGTCAATAACATAAACTCAAAATTAATTTTCATCTACCAGATGACAAAAAAAATGATTTATCAATATCCTACATATCGCATGGTTAT
>JACREX010000102.1 GCA_016212695.1 Bacteroidia bacterium | reverse complement strand
TGCAGATACATTCTATTTGCACAATGATACTGTGAGCGTTCCTTTTTTCAACAACAACAGCCATGCAAACAGTTGGCAGTGGAACTTTGGCGACTCAGGCACAGACACGGTTTGGAGTCCTGTGCATGTTTACCACCAGCCGGGTGTTTTCAATGTTACAGTACATGTTACAGAATTGTGGTGTAATAAAACCGCAAATAAAACTATTGTGATTTCGCAAGGCACAAATGTGAATAACGAACAACGATTAACGAATGCAGATTTGCGAATATTTCCGAATCCTGCGAATAACAGCGTTACTATTGAGATTACAGGTGTGTTGTCCCCTTTAGGGGTTAGGGGCAACGAGGGCAAGAACAGCGAAGTGAGAATCATAGATCCGCAGGGAAAATTGGTAAAAACATACCAAATAAAAGAGAGCAACAGCAAAATTGAAATCATCACCAGGGGCTGGGCAAAAGGTACATATTTGTGTAATCTTATTCAGGGCGGCAAAACGGTAAAGGCGGAGAAGTTGGTTATTGAATAGCAGCATAGATGCGGTCTGTTTGTGGAAACGGATTCAAATTCATAAAACACAAGCCCCATCGGGGTTTCCTGTAAAATACAGGCCGCTCCGCTGGAGCTAAAAAAATATGGTTTCGATAAACTCATTGTTTATTTTTTCACCGGCACATAAAAAATCATCAGGTTGCCATATTGAAGCCCAAGCAACCTGTTTGATAAATATGATATTTTGAACGTGTTGTTTCCGATTCGTAAATAGCTATTGTGGTCTATCAGCTCCCAGGTTGAATAAATCGGCCCGCTTTGATTTACCGGGGTTACTATATAGGTCCCGTCAGATTTAAACTGAAAGGTTGTTTTTGAAACAGGGAAGTTGATATTGGAGCCATAATCGTTAAATGATTCCATAACCCAGTCGTTTTGGGTTAACCTTTTTTTAACAGAAAAAAAACTGAAATCATCTTTTTGGCAACCGTAAATAATTATGGTAAATAAAATGAAAAATGATATTAGGCTCCTTTTATGCAATTGTTTTCTATGATTAAAATTCAATATCTGTTAAACGGAACGACTCCTTCATTCGTATTCCTTTTTCAACATTTTGAACCGTGCAACATTCGTTATAAAGATCATGCTGGAAAAAAAGGATATGGTTATTCTCAACGGCATCCCTCAATAACGCCTCTTTTTCTTTTAATGTTTCAAGCGGCCTGATATCATAACCTGCAATATAGGGTAGCGAAATATACGCCGCCGCTGGCATTAAGTCTCCCGGGAACGAGAGTGTATTTTTCGGGGTTTTTATTAAAAGCGAGAGCAATCCTTCAGTATGTCCATATAATATTTTTAAAAAAATACCGGGATAAATCTCCGTGTTTTTTTCAATCAATTTAAGCCGGCCGCTTTCCTCTATAGGTAGAATATTTTCGTCAAGATACGATGCTTTTTCTTTTTTATTGGGTTTTTTTGCCCAGTCCCATTGTTGTCTGCTGCACCAATAAAGGGCGTTTTTAAATGCTATTTCAAGCAATCCGTTTTCATTATATTTTACACATCCCCCGCAGTGGTCAAAATGAAGATGTGTTAAAACAACATCCGTGATATCATCAAAAGAATACCCGATTTTATCAAGTGATTTTTTTAATGTATCATTTGCCGAAGGAGAAAAACGGCCAAAGAATTTTTTATCCTGTTTATCGCCTATCCCGGTATCAACAAGGATTTTTTTCGTGCCCGTGTCGATCAGAAGCGACCGGATGGCACAGGTGCAGAGATTATTCTCGTCTGCCGGATATACTTTTTGCCAGAGGATTTTTGGCACTACGCCGAACATCGCCCCGCCATCTACCTTTAAATTCCCGGTTTCAATAGAAAAAAAATTCATGATTTTATAATTATATTGTGCATGGGATAAAATTAATAGGAATAGAGGTACCTGCCTGCCGGTAGGCAAGGTATGGCGCACAAACTCTACACCTATACCCTATACCTTTATACCTTATGCCCTTCTATATAAATTATCCCGTTTGATTTATAAATTTCGGCGATAAAGATATTAAAAGGATTTTTTTTAACTGTAAATACAACAATAAAAAAAAGAAAGACGTTAGTATATGTAATTTTTGCAGTATTTTTTTACGGTATATTTTTTGAACAGGGGAAAAAAATTAAAACAATATTATTTTATGAATGCAAAGAATTTTTTCAGCACATTGTCAATTGCCGCACTGGGAAGCTTTATCGGGATACTGGGCTATGTGTTTATTTCTAGTAGTTATGGCCATGCCCATCTTCTCGATACCAAGCCGCAGGTTAAATTTGTAAGTAACTTGCCTGACAATAATTCAGGTTATATTGATCTTACTGCCGCAGCAGAAAAATCTATTCATGCCGTAGTGCATGTGAAAACGCAATATATGCAGAATGCCACGTCATCTTCAGGGAATCCCCTGTTCGATTTTTTCTACGGGTATCAGCAGTACCAGGTTCCGGTACAATCGTCAGGTTCTGGCGTGATAATATCAGAGGACGGATATATTGTAACCAACAATCATGTGATAGATAATTCGGAATATATAGAAGTTGTTTTAAACGATAAGCGTTCTTATGTGGCTAAGCTTATAGGGCGTGACGAAACAACGGATATCGCTTTGTTAAAAATTGACGAAAAAAATCTTCCCTATCTTATTTATGGAAATTCTGATAATATCAAGATCGGCGAGTGGGTTCTGGCGGCAGGCAATCCTTTTAATCTTACCTCTACAGTTACCGCCGGAATCGTGAGCGCCAAGGCCAGAAACATAAATATATTAACAAAACAATATGCTATCGAATCATTCATTCAAACGGATGCCGCCATTAACCCGGGCAATAGCGGAGGCGCCCTTGTTAACAGTAATGGGGAATTAGTAGGCATTAACACGGCGATTGCTTCAAAAACAGGCTCATATGTCGGTTATTCCTTTGCCATACCTGTGAATATTGTTAAAAAAATTGTTGCTGACATTCTTGAGTATGGCGAAGTTCAGCGGGCATACCTCGGTGCGGAACTCAAGGATATTGACTCGAAAAGCGCAGAACAACTGAAAATTGATAAGATTGAAGGCGTTTACGTATATAAAATAACTGTTCAGGGAGCAGCCGACGAAGCAGGTATTCAGATCGGGGATATTATATTAAAAATACAGGATATTTCAGTAAATTCCATTTCGGAAATTCTTGAACAACTTAGTAAGTACCGTCCCGGAGAAAAAATTAAATTATCAATTAAAAGAAAAAGCGACCTAAAAGAGGTAACCGCTACTTTAAAAAATATTAAAGGAAACACCGGAATAATAAAAACAGAATCCTATTCGGCGTTAGGAGCAAAACTACAGGATATTAATACCGACGATAAAAAGAAACTTGGTATTCGCTTTGGTTTGAAAGTTATTGACCTGGGTGGCGGAAAACTGCGGAGCGCCGGGGTACAGGAAGGATTTATTATTGTTTATATTAACCGGCAACCCATACGATCATTCGACGACCTGCAAAATATAATCAATAACACTAAAGGAGGGGTTTATGTTGAAGGTATTTACCCCAATGGCGCAACCGCTTATTATGCTTTTGGCTTATAATTTTTTTAATACTTGAAACGGGAAATAATTTACATTTTCGAATTAGTTGACAATTAACAGTAAGCAATAGACAATCAGAATTTTGTATACTGTATACTGTCTATTGTGAATTGTTTACTTTGCTCAAATGTATAAATTTTACCTGTTAATAGTATAATTAATAAAATACCGGTTTTATATATATTAATTGGTTGTTTATCAACGGAAAGTTATTTTTTATAAAAAGAATACATTTTTTTGAAACTATTTGAAATTTGTTTTCGTATAATTTTTACTTTTTGAGGTTTCACTTAATTCAATGATATGAGACAATTAAAGATTACCAAATCAATTACCAACCGCGAAAGCGCGTCTCTTGATAAATACCTGCAGGAAATAGGAAAAGAGGAACTGATAACCGTTGAAGAAGAAGTTGAATTAGCCCAGAGAATAAGGAAAGGAGATCAGGCTGCGCTGGAAAAACTTACACGTGCAAACCTCAGATTTGTAGTATCCGTTGCAAAACAATACCAAAATCAGGGATTAAGTTTACCGGATTTAATTAATGAAGGAAACCTTGGTCTCATCAAGGCTGCAGAAAAATTTGATGAAACCAGGGGTTTTAAATTTATTTCATATGCGGTATGGTGGATACGCCAGTCAATTTTGCAAGCTCTTGCAGAACAATCGAGAATTGTAAGGCTTCCGCTGAACCAGGTGGGATCGTTAAATAAAATCAATAAAGCATTCTCAAAATTTGAGCAACAATTCGAAAGGCGTCCTACCTCCGAGGAACTGGCAGATGTGCTGGATCTCCCCAGCGATAAAGTTGCAGATACCCTAAGGGTTTCAGGTCGTCATATTTCGATGGATACTCCGTTTGTGCAGGGCGAAGACAACAGCCTGCTTGATGTTCTCGAAAACGAAGACTCCCCGGTTGCAGACCACAACCTTATTACGGAGTCGTTAAGTAAAGAAATAGACAGGGCTCTGGCCACTCTCACCCAGAGAGAAAGAGATATTATCAAATTATTTTTCGGAATTGCAAAAGCCGAAATGACACTTGAAGAAATCGGAGAACAATTCGGCCTCACCAGAGAAAGGGTGCGACAGATCAAAGAAAAAGCAATCAGAAGGCTGAGGCACACATCCCGAAGTAAATTATTAAAATCCTATTTGGGTTAAACAAATTTCCATACCTTTGCGCTGCATTTTAAAAATGTAAGTTAACATCATTTATTAATATTATTTTACAATTATGAAAAAGTTATTGGTTTTTGTTATTGGTATTGCATTCCTGGCATATGGCTGCGATCCGAAAGAAACAGATGAGTTTAAAAAACTGCAGGCAAAGGCAGACAGCCTTGAGGGGATGACCAAGGTGAAAGACAATTCCATTACAGATTTTATTGTCGCTTTTAACCAGATTCAGAACAACCTGAATACAATAAAAGAAAAGGAAAAAATAATCACGGTAAATTCCAAGGCTACGCCGGAGAACAAGGAAGAAATGGCTGCTAAAATGAACGACGACATACAGTCTATTTATAACTTGGTTACAGAAAATAAAAAGAAAATAGCCACCCTGAATAAAAAGCTGAAAAAGGTAGGAGCCAAAGTTACAGAACTTGAAAAAATGATTGCATTCCTGAACCAGCAGATAGCCGAGAAAGATATTGAGATTGAAAAAATAAAAGGGGATCTTGAGAAAAAGAATATCCAGATAACGGCGATGGAGGCAAAAATAGATACCCTTATTGTAGATATTCAGGAAAAAGACAAGGTGATTGATGCAAAGACCGAAGAGTTAAATACAGCATACTATGCTTTTGGAAAGGAAAAAGAGTTGATCAAAGAAAACGTGCTTGCCAAGGGCGGGTTAGCCGGATTGGCCAAAAGCCAGAAACTTGCCGAAAATTTTAATAAAGAATATTTCACTAAAATCAATATTACTAAATTAAAAGCAATACCCCTGTTTGCAAAAAAAGCAAGGGTTATTACCGCGCATCCGACAAGTTCATATAAATTAGTTGGCCAGGAAAAGGTTGACAGCCTTATTATAACCAACCCTGCTGAATTTTGGGGAACCACAAAATACTGTGTAATCGTGGTTGATTAAAACGAGGCATAACATACTGATAAGGCTGATCCGCCAGTCTGCGGATTAGCCTTTATTTTTTATAAAGGATACGAACCATGATATGAGAAGATTTTTAAAATTTATTGTACGAACCATTCCACGGCCAATACTCATAAGACTGGGTGCAAGTTTTAGTTTTCTTTTTGCATTTCTTTACCGGGGCGAAAAATATGAATGCCCCATTTGCGGGGGCCGGTTCAAAAAAATGTTTCCATGGGGAAACAAAGGAAAGCCCAACAGGCTCTGTCCGCAATGCCTTTCCTTAGAACGACACCGGTTGTTGTGGCTGTACCTGAAAAACAGAACCGGTTTTTTTTCAGAAAAGCTGAAAGCGCTTCACATAGCCCCGGAGCAGCCGTTTCTGAAACGGTTTAAAGCATTGAAAAATCTCGATTATATCACGGCAGACCTTGTGTCGCCGATTGCCGATGTGAAAATGGACATACAGGATATTCCGTTTAAAGATAATACGTTTGATGTGGTGATGTGCAACCATGTGATGGAGCATATTCCCGACGAATCCAAAGCCATCATGGAAGTGTTCCGGGTATTGAAAAAAGGGGGATGGGCAATTTTACAAGTACCTGTTGATTTTAGCAAACAGGAGACGTATGAAGACGCAGCTATTACAGATCCGAAGGAGCGGGAGAAACATTTCGGGCAATACGATCACTTACGCTTTCACGGGCTCGATTATCCTAAAAGGCTTGAAGCCGGCGGATTTACTGTAATACATGAAAAATACCTCTATGAGTTTGATGAAAAAACACGCGACTATTACAGGCTTCCGTGCGAAGAGGTGATTTACCTGTGTAAGAAAGGCGGGAGTTAATCTCTTACCAGAAATTCAATACGGTTGATTTACTTATAGAAAATAGTAAGAGCGAATTAATTACAGCAGACACAACCCTTTTCAGCAATGCAATTTTTTTTTAAAAATTCACTGATCACATCGGTCAAATCCGGCTTTCCGATTTCCTGCAGATCATAACCGACTTTAACTGTTGGTTGTTTGATCCGGATGATCCTGTTCAGGTCAATCGGTGTTGCAATAATCACGGTATCGCAGGGAGTTTTTTCAATGGTTCTTTCAAGGTCTCTGATTTGTTGTTCGCCATAACCCATTGCAGGCAGTAAAGTGCCGATATCAGGATATGTTTTGTACGTATCTGCAAGCCGTCCGACAGCATATTCTCTCGGGTCAACAAGTTCAGCAGCGCCAAACTTTTTAGCGGCAACACTTCCTGCTCCGATTTTCATATCTCCGTGTGTCAATGTAGGACCATCTTCGACAACAAGCACTTTCTTTCCTTTAATTAACTGAGGTTTATCAACCGTGATCGGAGAAGCTCCGTCAACGACAATGGCTTTCGGATTAATTTTTTGTATATTGTCTCTTACAGCCTGGATGCCTTCAATATTGGCTGTATCAATCTTGTTGATAACGATTACATCTGCAATGCGGGCAACCACTTCGCCGGGATAGTAAGATATTTCAGCGCCGGGTCTGTGAGGATCTGCCACGCCAACCATCAGGTCGGGCCGAAAGAACGGAAAATCGTTATTCCCGCCGTCCCAGAGAATGATGTCGCAACCGCTCGGATCATTTTCTGCAGCAGTTAATATGGCCTGGTAGTCAACGCCTGCATATATTACATTGCCGCGTATTACATGTGGTTCGAACTCTTCCATCTCTTCTATGGTGCATTTATTTCTTTTCAGATCATCAACCGTTGCAAACCGCTGAACTTTCTGTGCATTGAGGTCTCCGTAACACATCGGATGACGAACGGCAACCACTCTTAATCCATGGGTCATCAGCAACTCTATAATTCTTCTTGATGTCTGGCTTTTGCCGCACCCCGTTCTGGTTGCGCCAACAGCAATAACCGGTTTGGTACTCTTCAGCATGGTATGCTTTGGCCCCAGCAAAGTAAAATCGGCGCCTGCAGCATTTACCTGGGCTCCTATATTCATTAGTTTCTGATAAGAAATATCGCTGTATGCAAAAATACATTCATCAACCTTAAGGTTTTTGATAAGTTTCGGAAGTTCATCCTGGGTATATATCGGAATTCCGTCAGGATACAAATCGCCGCCCGCTAATTCTTTCGGGTATTTTCTTCCGTCAATATCCGGGATTTGTGCAGCAGTAAAGGCAACCACATTATATTGGGCATTACCTCTGAAATACGTGTTGAAATTATGAAAATCACGTCCTGCGGCTCCGAGAATAATAACATTTTTCTTAACCATACTTTTGATTTATTTTGATAAACGTGTAATTATTAGTATTTTAACCTTATGGGTGTCGCAAAGATAGAGTTTTATGTTACATTTAATAAAATATTTTTCCAACATGGATTGTGAATTTTCTTTTAATTTCTTCAATGTCAATAATTTATTTATAACGTATTTTGAGGAATAAAATATGTTTAAAAGCAGTTTCAGGTTTGTTTCTAACGTTTAATTTGTTCATTGACAGACAAATAATTAATGGCATTTAGATACGGAACGGAATAACCCCCGTTAATCTTAAAAATTGTGAATTATACCAACACTAATATGTTATTCGTCAAATATTTTACAAAAAAGAAGCAGCATCAATACTATATCTAAAAGCCGAATTTATTTCGCCAATAAAATTTTTTGCAGGTAAATATGGGTTTCCGTATACAATTTTACAATATAAATTCCATCACTGTAAGAAGACAGATCAATCGAAATATTTTTATTCATACTTTGAACAACTTGCAGAAGGTTACCAAGCACATCCATGATCTCAATCTTAATAATATTTTCCCCAAGCGATTGAATCAGTATTTTTTGAGATGTGGGATTCGGAAAAATCAAATACCCGTTGCCTTGAGAGTTTTCGGATAAAACGGTTTGAATAACATCAACAGTTACCGGGCCGGTGATAAAGCATCCGCTTGCATCAATTACAGCCACAGAATAAGTACCTGCATTCAATCCCATCATGAAAGGGGTGGTGGCGCCGGTATTCCAGTGATAACTATACGGCGGGTTTCCCCCCAGAACATATACGGTAACAGCGCCGTTACCCGCTCCGGGATAGGATTCATTGGTAATATCAAAAGATAATGTTCCAGGTGCTGTAACAGTTATATATTGAGTTTTTGTAATCGTATCTGAACCATACTGGTTGGTAGAAACAAGAGTTACGGTAAAGACACCCGCATTATTGTAAGTTACCTGTGGGTTCTGTTCAATGCTGCAAGCGGGCGTTCCTCCGCTAAATGTCCAGTTCCAGGATGCAGGATTATTTGTGCTGATGTCTGAAAAAGAAAGGGTGGTTTCCGTGCAAATCAATTGTGTATTTACGCTAAAATCAGCAATTGGGATATAGGATGGGTTTTCTTCAACACTTCCCAATGCAACAAAGCTACAGAAGCCATCATATACCGTAACATGATAGGTTCCGGCAGCAAGTCCGCTAGCTGTTTGTGTAGTCTGATTTCCGGTATTTGCATCCCACAGGAAGGTGTAATTGCCTGAGCCTCCGGAAGCGTTTACGGTAGCCAACCCATTGCTTGATCCATACGATGCATTTACAGTTGAAACCCATGCTGAAGGAATTTCATGGACAAATACAACGGCAACAGACGAATAATCATCAGGGCATCCTTGCTGGGAAAGAATTGCCTGGTAATAGACGGTGTCGGTCAATACAGGAGTTGTTAAAACAGAACTGTCAGCATTTGTAATTGGTATCCAGGAAATACTATCTCCAGACTGTAACCATTGAATGTTTCCGGATTGTCCTGATAACAAAATCATGGATGATGAACCTAAGCAAATATCGGATGGAACAGCAATTGCAAAACCTCCCTCAGTAGCCGGGTTAACATTTATATTCACAACATTTGAAAATGCGTCGGGGCATGAACTCCGGGATACTACTGCCCTGAAAAAAATATTGTTGAACAATTGAGGCGTGGTAAATGAAGAATCAGTAGCCCCGGAAATATTCTGCCAACCGGAAGAACCGGTTGGCGACTGCTGCCATTGAATATTTCCGATGCTTCCCGATAATGAAAGATTAACCGTGTTGTTGCTGCAAATGATATTTGTATCAGATGATGCCATACCTGCAACCGGTCCTGGCTCAACGGTAACAGGAACAATATTGGAAAATGCATCTGTACACCCGGTCCCGGATAATTTGGCTCTGTAATAAATATCTGAATCTAAAAGGTCGGTCACATAATTATTACTATTAGCGCCTGTCCCTGCAGTTACATCAGACCAGCCCACGATGCTGTCGGCAGATTGCTGCCATTGAATATTTCCTGAATATCCGGTTAAAGTCAACGTTGTGGACATTTCGGTACAGACGGATGAGAGATTTGCTGTAGCAAGCCCGCCTGTGAGATTAGGATGAATATATGCCGTAACTTCTGCCCGCGCACTGATACAATCCGGTTCTTTAACTTCCCACTGATAAAAATAATAGTACCGGTCTGTGATATTAGAACTTATAATGCTTATTAACCCGGGTATGGTGAACGGGTATGCAATGGGAGGATTTGTGTTATTATTTCTCCACAGGTTTGCATTTGGTGGGCCAACTAATCTATAGGAACCTGGTTGTAAATTGAAATTGAGCAGTACGCGACTTACACCTACCGGTATATTTACTAAAACGGAATCAACCGGAACTCCATTACCATCGCGCAATGTGATCTTCCTTTCACCGGAAACGCTTGCATTAACCTTAACCGATACAAGCCGTAACGGAGCATAGCATTCAAAATTTAACCAGTATTCACTATTAAAATTCGCATTACCGCCATTTATTGTTGTGTCTGTATTTCCAACAAATTGAGAAGTTTGCTCATCGTGATTTTCCACATAGAATTGAGTGGTGGTGTCTAAATTTGGGATTATAAGCGTATCACAGATACCAAGTAAATAATTGTCTTCATTATACCAATATAAAACACCGGATCCGGATGCTGTAAGCGATACGCTGCCCGGGCCACACCTGCTGGATGAGGTTGCAGCGGGCAGAGACGGCATATTTATATTAATATAGTCTGTCCGGATTATCTGATTGGTTCCATAAGGATTCGATACGGAAAGGGATACCGTATAGATTCCGGAATGTGTATAAAAATGAGTGGGATTCTGTGTAGTATCTGTAGATCCATCCCCAAAATCCCAAAGCCAGTGAGTCGGTATGCCGATAGATAAATCAGTAAAATGAATTTCTCCGGTACAATTAAATGTATCGGGGGCATTATAAAAGGCAGCAGGAGGCATATCGGAAATAATATTAATATCGTCTATGTAAAGATTATTCCCATTATGGTTGACAGACTGAAATTCTAAGGCAATTACCGATCCTGTGTATGGAGTAAGGTCAACAGTTTCAAACCTCCAGTCTGAAGGCAGCGAAGGGTAAAAGGCCTGTGTTAAATCCGGGCCTGTTGCAAGCACGGTTCCGGATTTGGAATAAAGCGTATTTGAAAAGGTAGCGCCGCAATCTGCAGATACCAAAACCGACAAGCCGTCAGAATACTGGGCGTTATACCTTCGGTAAGCCACTTTAAATGTCAGTTGTGCATTATCTACGGATGTCAGGTCAATCTTAGGTGAAATAAGATTATCCAATTGGTTGTTGGCATTATTATAATTCAGCAGATTTATATATGCCGCCGCTGTACTTGTGCCATTGCCCCCTGCATTGACAGACCGGGACCATGTGATTGACGCATCCGGATTATAGACCGTCCAATCGGCAGGAGGGAATGCGGGATTTTCAAAGTTTTCTGTAAAAGGAATGAGATATCCTGTAGTAACCGTAAAATTTTTCCGTAAGGTATCGTTTGCTATATTTTCATCAAGCGTATCATTGGGGCTTGATGTAATAACTGTAAAAACATGGCTTCCCAGAGTAAGTGTAATTTGCGGAAAGGTAATGGTTGCCGTGTTGTAGGTTGTAAGATTTCCGGACCAAGATTGCTGTACCATGGTTCCCCCATCAATATAATATTTTACAATCAGGCTGGAAATGGCAGATGTGCCAACATTTTGAATAGTTACGGCAGGCACAATATTCTGCAGGCTGCAATAATTTGTTCCGGGAATATCAATGGTTTTGGGCCTGGCATCAAGCGAATAAGCGGCAAGGTTCGGGTCATATCCATCTAATGTTAATTGACCGGTACCTAACGGATCCAGCCAATCAACCAATCTTGTCGCAGGTGTTGTTCCCGTGTTCCATGAGGTTGAGAATTTTCCGTAGTAGTCATTTTTATTTTCGGGAGTGGCGGAACATGACGAAGGACCGCCATAAAGCTGTCCGATGATCCTGTGGTTTGCATCAAAAAGAGGCGAGCCGGATGAACCGGGTTCTGTTACTCCGTTTGTCCAGTCGGCCCTCCATGAATCAACACCGTCGAAGGTTGCAGAAGACGTAGGCCCGGCAAAAGATATTTTTTTAATATCGCCGGAAGGGTGATGAATTCCTACGGCAGATGTAGATATTACCCCTTCGTGAGACCATCCTGCATAAAAAACGTTAAAATTCAGGGGAGGCGCCTGATTCATCTGTACAAGACAAAAATCAGACCCCGAAGTTCTGGCTTTTAAGACACATCCGGATGTGGTTACCTGATCGTGTGGAGGATTAGTAGTAGGATTGGTGCATGTGGGGCTTTGCCAGTTGAACCAGAACACCCAGTTTGAGAAATTATTGCTTGTGGAACAATGATTCGCAGTGAGCACATACGGCGTTCCATCATTGGCCGTATTATTAACAAGGGATCCGGAACAGAATCCGCTGCCTCCGACAACTAACATGCAGGCGGAACGGATCTGGTCTTCCCATCCGGCAGAAACCGGGCATACAACATTATTATTACAGGATCCCGACCCTCCAAACGCCCGCGTTGCATAATCATATACACTCCTGTAGCCATGGGTTACGCGTGACAGGTGAAGGCTGCCCGGAAAAACTGCATTGCCGGGTTCAAAATATTCAACGATAATTGCATCTCCTTCGATAAGTGTTGTGGCAAAATAATGGTCTTCCTGGTTATTATTATTTGTGAATGCACCTAAAATATGAGTTTTCTGATCATTATAAATAAATACTTTTGCGCCTTCCGGAAGAAAATAATTATCAAATGTCAGGTTAATCGTGTAGGCGCCCTGTGAAAATATCCTTACTCTCCAGAGGTTGTCTCCGCCGGGAAGCAGATCATTAACTCCGTCTGCTTTAATATCAATATCAACAGGTATATTCTCGCCAAACCGCCAGGGTATCTGCTTGTTCTCATCATTAACAATATCCTCGGATTGTAACCGGCCTACATCCACATACGGCATGGTATGAGTGGGGATATTCGCATTAAGAACATTTTTGTAATTATTATTTACGCCGAAAGGTTTTCCTCCCTGGCTAATCTGGGCATCAGCAAAGGATGAACACAGAAAAATAAATAATATAAAGAGGAATATCCTTTTCATTATTTTAAAATTGTCATAACCGCATAAGCAAGACTGCTCTTGCATTGAATTGGTTGCACTGTTTCCGTTCAAAAGTACATTATTTTCTTTACATGATAAAACTGATGCAATCAGGTTAGAGACTGTTTAAATTTTAAGTACAAATTTAATCAATTTTATGTATAACTATGATATCGCATCCTGAAGAGATAAAAATTTACCCTGTTGATTATTGTGAATACTGCAGAAAAAACTGGCAAGAAACAAAAGTTGACAATTACGAGAAAAGGCAGGTATTTGATTTGCCTACAGAATCTATAAATTTTTAAAACCTATAATTTCGCGTACTTCTTTAATGGTTTTTGCCGCGCTTTCGCGTGCCTTTTGCGCTCCTTCGTTTACCACCTTCCGCAGATAGGCATCGTTTTTCGAAAGGTCCAGGATTTTTTCCCTGAACGGCGAAGTAAATTCAATGATATCTTCGGCAAGCTGCTTTTTCATATCGCCATAGCGGATTTCGCATTGGTTATATTTATCAAGGAAAAATTGCACTGTATCTGCAGAAGAAACAGCGTTCATAATAGTAAATAAATTAGTAATGGCTTCCGGCATTTCCTGATTAGGATGAACCGGGCCGCTGTCGGTAACAGCCCGCATCACTTTCTTACGGATATCTTCCGCAGAATCAATGAGGAAAATTCCATTGCCTTCTGTTTTTCCCATCTTGCCCGTACCGTCCAGGCCGGGAATTTTAACTAAATCCTTACCGAAGTTATATGCCGCCGGTTCCGGGAAATAATCCACCTTATACAGGCGGTTGAAACGGTTTGCAAAGTTACGGGTCATTTCAAGGTGTTGCTCCTGATCTTTTCCAACGGGTACTTTGTGCGATTTATGAATAAGAATGTCTGCTGCCATCAGAACCGGATAGGTCAGCAATCCGGCATTGATATTATTTTGCTGCTGTTTGATTTTTTCTTTAAATGAAGTGCATCGTTCGAGTTCGCCGAGATAGGCATTCATGTTTAAAAGCAAATATAATTCTGCGGTTTCGGGCACATCGCTCTGTCTGTAAAGCGTTGCTACGTCAGGGTCGAGACCGCAGGCAAGATATTCGATAAAAACCTGTTTAACGCTGCCGTGCAGGTCGTGCGGCGTGGGATGTGTTGTAAGAGAGTGATAATCGGCAATAAAAAAATAACATTTATTTTCATGCTGCATTTCTACAAAATTCTTTAATGCCCCGAAATAATTTCCCAGGTGCAGATTTCCTGTTGAGCGGATACCGCTTAATACTATTTCCATGTTTTTAAAATTTATAAATGATAACCTCAATCGAGCCGTAAAAGTAAACAGAATATTTAAGATTTATGTCAAATGGAAGATATCATAATGTAAAATGACAAAGTTTTGTTTTTCCTGAAAAAATCATATAGGTTTGTAAAAACAATTAATACTTATGATGAAATATTTATATCTTTTATCAGCGGTGATCCTGGTTTTATTTTCGGACTGCAAAGAAAAGAAAAATAGTTTTTCGGCCATAGTATGCGGGCATCTTGAAAATCCGAAATCGCAAAATGCCTGCCTGTCCGGTAGGCAGGTAATTCTTCAAAACACTTCTAACGCTGACACGGTCCTCCTTGATTCACAAAATAATTTTAAAGTAAAAATCAGGATTAATGAACCTGGATATTATAATTTCAGGCATGAATATCAATTTGTGAATATTTATCTTAAACCCGGCGATAGCATTTCCCTATCCCTTACTTCGGAAAAATTTAAGGGAAACTTGAAATTTTCGGGAAACGGAGCAGAAGAAAATAATTGCTTGGCCGGCATGGTCCTGTTTAATGAAAAGATTGGCGCCTGCTATGAAAAACTGTTTAGGGCTGACGAAAAAAGATTTATCGTTATGAGCGACTCGCTCCGAAGTCTTCAACAAAATTATCTTGAAAATCTTATTAAAACCCATAAAGTAACTGATGAGAATTTCAGTAACTCAGAAAAGGCAAAACTTCTTTATTCTTCGGCAAGTCTGAGGCTTCAGTACAAATGTTCGTATAACACACAGCCGGATAATTCAGAAAAACTCAGCGATAATTTCGATACATACCTGACCGCTCTTCACCTAAACGACAGCAACCTGCTTAACCTGCCGGAATACACAATTTTTCTGGCGGAATACCTCCGGTCAACAGTAGAGAAAGAATCAGGAATGCAGGACGACCTGAATATTTTCAAAGCAAAAATACAAAACATCACGAAAGTATTTCGTGATAAAAAAGTACAGGAATATTTATTTTATGCATCGTTCAAAGAGCAGATGAGGGAGTGCGGCATCCGTGGAATTGAGCCCATGATGAAAGATTTTTACACCCATTGCAACGACAAAAAATATACGGAAGAAATAAAACAAACCTATGATGGATATAAAAAACTTGAAAAAGGTAATACGGCGCCTGATTTCAACCTGCCTGATTTGACAGGGAAAATCTACTCGCTGAAAGATTTTAAAGGGAAATACATTTATATGGATGTATGGGCAACATGGTGCGCCCCTTGCAGAAGAGAGATACCTTTCATGGATAAACTTCAGAAGGAATTTAAAAATAAAAATATTGTTTTTATCAGCATCTCTATCGATAAAAAAAAAGAAGACTGGGAGAACTTTGTCAAAACAGAAAAGCCGCAATGGCTGCAATTGCATTCGGATAGTAAGGTTTCGACCCTGACAAAAGATTATAGAATTAATTTTATCCCGCATTTTATCCTGATAGACAAAGAAGGGAAAATTATTGACGCATGGGCTCCGGCTCCATCGCAAAATATTAAAGAGGTTTTGAATAAGCTGGAAGGAGGAGTTAAAAGTACTTAGTAACTGTTAAGAAATAACATTGTCATTTTAAAGTTAAAAATATCGAATAATTAACACCGAATAACGAATGTCGAAGTGTTTAAATACTTCATAATTCTGCGGTTTGACCCGTCTGCTGCGAAGCGGGCAGGTATTCGATATTCATCATTAATAAAAATGTAAACTTTAATTTTT
>JACREX010000101.1 GCA_016212695.1 Bacteroidia bacterium | reverse complement strand
GCGTATGACAGTTGCCTTATTTTTTTTCCAATGCTCCACGGAAAACAGCTCATCACCGTTGAAGACCTTGGCGATTCTGGCAACCTTCACCCGGTTCAGCAGGCCATGGTTGATACAGACGGAAGCCAATGCGGATTCTGCACGCCCGGTTTTATCATGTCGCTTTTTGCATTATACAAGCAACCGTCATCCCCGACCCCGGATGATATTCAGGATGCATTAACGGGAAATTTATGCCGCTGCACGGGTTACAGGCCGATTACCGAAGCAGCAAAAAAGATTTGCATGAACCGCACAGCCGACCATTTTACACAAGACGAACCCGGAATTATTCAACTGCTCTCTTCTATTGACCGGAAGAAAACAATTTCTGTTGAAACATTATCACAGCGGTATTATATACCATTTTCATTGAATAAAGCACTCAAATTAAAAGTAAAGTATCCTGAAGCATTAATAGTAAATGGCGCCACGGATGTTGCACTCCGCGTTACCAAGAAAAAAGAATTGCTCCCGGTTATAATTGATCTTTCGCATGTTCCGGAACTGAAAAAAATAATACGCAAAAAAAAATCTGTGGCTTTTGGCGCAGGTGTTTGCATGGAAGATATCCGCACGGAAGCCAAAAAATATTTTCCCGCATTGTATTCCATGCTTTCCGTATTTGGCTCCATGCAGATCAGGAACAAAGCGACACTGGGCGGAAACATAGGTTCTGCCTCGCCCATCGGCGACACGCCGCCGGTCCTTATGGCTTATGATGCTGTAGTTGTATTGCAAAGCGAAACAGGAAAACGGGAAATCAAACTCCGTGATTTTATTTCGGGCTACAGAACCACGATGATTCAGCAAGATGAGATCATCACTTCGGTAATTGTTCCAAAGCCGCAGAAAAATTCGATCATAAAATCATATAAGGTTTCCAAGCGCAAAGATCTTGACATATCAACCGTCAGCGGCTGTTTTAATTTAAACCTCAACGAAAAAAATGTATCAGCGGTTCATTTGTTTTTTGGCGGTATGGCCGCTATGACCAAACAGGCGGTAAGGGCAGAGCAGTTTTTAACAGGTCAAGAATGGACACGCGAAAATGTAGAGGGAGCGATGAAATTAATTGATGAAGAATTTACGCCCATTTCCGATGCCCGCTCCGGCGCAGAGGCCCGTAAGATTATGGCAAGGAATTTATTGCTGAAATTCTGGAGCGAAACGAGTAAGGGGTAAGGATTTTTTAATCTTAAAATGTAAAAAGTAATAATCATACTTTAAAAATTACCGGGTATTTTTATAAGTATACTTTAAAAATTACCGGGTATTTTTATAAGCAGAAAAATTATAAAAATGACCACCTGTCACGAAAGCGCAAAGTATCATGTAACCGGTGAAGCCATCTATATTGACGATATCCCGGTGAGCGGCCGGTTGCTTCATGGCTTTGTGTATACAAGCCCGCACGCTCATGCCGTCATTAAATCTTTTAACTTAGACGAAGCCCGCAATGTGAAAGGCGTACATGCTGTTTTAAGTTATCAGGACATCCCCGGCCACAACCAGATGGGGCCTGTATTTCATGACGAACCGGTGCTTGCGGCGGATAAGGTGGAATGCATAGGGCAGGCTGTTTTTCTGATAGCGGCAGAAAATGAAGAAGAAGCAATTGAAGCTAAAAAACGTATCCGGATAGAATTTGAATTGCTTGAACCCATACTAACCATTGAGCAGGCAATTGAAAAAAATTCTTTGCTTCAACCCCTGCGTAAGATTGAATGCGGGGATGTGGAAAACGCGTTACAATTTGCTCCTCATCGGATACAGGGAGAACATCGCACAGGGGCGCAGGAGCATTGGTATCTTGAAACCCAGATATGTCTTTGCATACCCGGAGAAGGCAACGATATCAAAGCATACAGCTCTACACAACACCCTTCCGAAACACAGGCATTAATTGCCGAAGCGCTGGGCATTTCAAAAAACGAGGTAGAGGTAGAATGCCGCAGGATGGGCGGCGCTTTTGGCGGTAAAGAAACCGAAGCCAACCATATCGCAAACTGGGCCGCTTTATTATGTCGCGCTACGAAGAAGCCTGTGAAGCTGCGGTTGTTCCGCGACGAAGATCAGAAGATCACAGGAAAGCGCCATCCTTTTCTTTACCGCTTCAAAGCCGGTTTTGACGATGAGGGAAAAATTCTGGGTGTGGATGTTGAGCATTTCGCAAACGGGGGTTATGCCACCGATTTATCCATGGCAATCCTGGAACGCTCCATGCTGCATGCAGAGAATGCATATTATATACCTAATATGCGGATTGTCGGGAAAGCCATGAAGACCAATCTGCCTTCGAATGTTGCATTCCGCGGATTCGGCGGGCCGGAAGGTATTTCGTGTTATGAAGAAATAATTGATCAGGTTGCCAGGTATCTGAACAAAGAAGCCGTTGAAATACGAAAAATAAATTTTTACGGGCTGGATGAAAATAATATTACACCCTATGGTGAAACCGTTGAGAAAAACCGCCTGCATATTATTTACGAGCAACTTATGCAAAGTTCGGAATATCACAAACGCAGGACGGAAGTAAATGAATTCAATAATAAGAATGAGTTTTTTAAAAGAGGGCTTGCCTTAGTTCCTGTAAAGTTTGGAATTTCGTTCACTACCTCCTTTCTCAATCAGGCGGGAGCATTAGTGCATGTTTATACGGACGGGACTATTCTTGTGAGCCACGGCGGCACTGAGATGGGACAGGGACTTTATACCAAAATGCAGCGGGTTGCAGCGCTCGAAATGGGCGTTTCGACTGATAAAGTTAAGATAAATGCCACTAACACGGCGCGCGTTGCCAACACATCTGCAACAGCGGCATCATCAGGCTCTGACCTGAATGGCATGGCGATAAAAGATGCCATTGATAAAATAAAAACAAGGTTAATTCCATTTGCCTCAGAAGAATTAAGTAAGGGAAAATCCCTGCCAACTGAAAATTCTGGTATCATTATTGAAAACAATATTGTGTACGATAAATCGGATACAGACAGAAAAATTAATTTCAAAGATCTTGTTTCAGCCGCATACTTAAAACAGATTAATTTAAGCGCCAATGGTTTTTATCGTACGCCCGACATACACTTCGACAGGGCGGCAGGAAAAGGCAGGCCTTTTCATTATTATTCCTTTGGCATGGCTGTTTCTGAGGTATTGCTCGATGTCCTTACCGGCAATGCAAAAGTGATGCGTACAGACATTCTTCATGATGCCGGCGAATCCATTCTTCCGAATATTGACATAGGACAGGTAGAAGGAGCATTTATTCAGGGCTTGGGATGGGTTACTACAGAAGATATAAAATGGGACAGCAGCGGAAACGTATTAAATCATTCTCCTGATACTTATAAAATACCGGGTATTCAGGACATCCCTGCTGATTTCAGGGTAAATTTATTGAAACTTGCCTGTCCGGCAGGCAGGGATTTTCCCAATCCGGATACGATCCGGAGAAGCAAAGCCGTGGGCGAACCTCCGTTTGTTCTTAGCCTTTCTGTCTGGTTTGCCATTAAAGATGCCATTTCGTCCATTGCCGGTCATAAGATAGAACCCGATCTGCATATCCCGGCAACCAATGAAAATATTTTGCTTTCCATTGAAGAGTTGAAAAGAAAAGTATCAGGGAATGAATCAGTGAAAGAAAAATCTTAAAATTCATTACCCGGAGAGTTTAACCTGCAGAACGTATTTTTTTCACATTAGCCACATCTATTTTTTTTGCCACAAATTCTTTTGTTATCACAAGTTTGGTTTCTTTTTGCGATGGCAATTCAAACATCGGATCTATCATTACCGCTTCACAGATGGCGCGCAGGCCGCGGGCGCCAACGCGGAATTCGATGGCTTTGTCAACAATATAATCCAACGCAGTGTCCTGAAAAGATAATTCAATATGATCCATTTCAAAGAGCTTGCTGTATTGGCGGGTAATTGAATTTTTCGGTTCCGTGAGAATACGGCGCAAAGCGTCCCTGTCTAAGGGCATCAGGTAAGAAAGCATAGGCAGCCTTCCGACTATTTCAGGGATCATCCCGTAAGATTTTAAATCCTGCGGCGCTATGTATTGCAATAAATTATGACGGTCTATGTGTTCATGGTCCAAACTGGCAGAAAAACCAACCACCTTCGTGTTCAGCCGGTGGCCGATCTTTCTTTCAATCCCGTCAAAAGCGCCCCCGCAAATAAATAAAATATCCGTAGTGTCAACTGCTATCAGCCTTTGCTCGGGATGTTTGCGTCCTCCCTGCGGAGGCACATTCACTACAGAACCTTCGAGAAGTTTTAAAAGACCCTGCTGAACCCCTTCGCCGGAAACATCGCGGGTGATAGACGGATTATCGCTTTTCCGCGCAATCTTATCTATTTCATCAATAAAAACAATACCGCGTTGTGCAGATTTCACATTGTAATCGGCCACCTGCAGCAGGCGCGTTAAAATACTTTCAACATCTTCGCCCACATATCCCGCTTCTGTTAAAACCGTTGCATCAACAATGGTAAACGGGACATGAAGCTTTTTGGCAATGGTGCGGGCAAGAAGCGTTTTGCCGGTTCCGGTTTCGCCTACCAGTATGATATTGGATTTTTCAATTTCAACCTCATCGCCTTTACCTTTTTGCGATAGACGTTTATAGTGATTATACACAGATACGGAAATAACCTTTTTTGCTTCTTCCTGGCCAATTACATACAAGTCAAGAAATTTTTTAATTTCTGCCGGTTTGGGAAGCGAAGCCCGGTTGACATCAAAAGTATCTTTATTCTTTTTTTCGGATTTAATTATATCGCTTGCCTGCTCTATGCACAGATCGCATATATGGCCGGAAACGCCTGCTATCAAAAGACCGGTTTCTTTCTTTGTCCTTCCGCAAAATGAACAGCGATCCATTATTTATAGTTTAAAGTTTGAAGTTTATGGTTTTATTCTTCGACAAACTCAGGGTGACACATCATCAGTCATCAGTCGTCCGTCTTCCGTCAGGCTACTTTTTCTTCTCGTGTTTGACTTCGCCTAATTTTTTATCCCTGTAAAGCACTTCGTCTATCATCCCGTAAGCCTTTGCCTCTTCTGATGTCATCCAGTAGTCGCGGTCAGAATCTTTCTCAACTTTTTCAAATATGTTTCCTGAATGAAGCGCAATGATTTCGTAAAGTTCTTTTTTTAACTTTAAAATTTCTTTGGCAGTGATTTCAATATCAGAAGCCTGTCCTTCCACGCCTCCCATCGGCTGATGAATCATGATCCGGGAATGCTGCAATGCGGAACGTTTTCCTTTAGTCCCGGCAACCAATAAAATAGCGCCCATGGAAGCGGCCATGCCTGTACAAATCGTTGCAATATCGCACTGAACAAACTGCATGGCATCGTAAATACCAAGGCCGGCATATACGGAACCGCCGGGAGTATTAAGATAAATCTGGATGTCTTTTGTGGCATCCGTTGACTCCAAAAACAACAACTGCGCCTGGATAATATTAGCAACATAGTCGTCAATGGGAACGCCCAGGAAAATGATCCGGTCCATCATGAGACGAGAAAAAACGTCCATAGAAGCCACATTCAACTGACGCTCCTCGATGATCGTGGGCGAAATATAATTGCAGAAAACGGACGTGTATTTGTCGAATGAAAGGCTGCTGATGCCCATATGCTTGGTTGCATATTTTCTGAATTCTTCCTGATAATTCATAATATATAATTTTAGATTTGTGATTTTATGATTTCAACTTTTTAACTTTCTACTTTGTGTTCCTGTTCATGCTCATGTTCGTGATCAAGATCGGAATCGGTTGTAAAGAGTTTGTTAAATTCTTCCGGGGTAACTTCTTTCTCATTAATTTTTACTGAATTTCTGATGTGTTGAAGCACTTTCTCCTCAAATTTTTTTTCGAAAAACTTTCTTTTTTCTTCTTCCTTTTTAAGAGTTTCTTTAGCATAATTCGCAAGGTGTTCTTCCGGAAGGTTCATGATTCCGTATTGCCGGAACTGTTGTACAATGCTCTCTTTGGCCACTTCTATAACCTCGTCTTCTTCAACTTTTATTTCGTTTTCACGGATAATTTTATCTTTAATAAGCTGCCATTTGAGGTCATTCGTGAACAGAGGATATGCTTTTTCTACCTTTTCGGCAGTTAATTTCTTATTGGTGAAAACCATCCATCTTTTTAAGAACTCATCGGGTAACTCAACGGCTGCGGCATGAATCATCCCTTCTTTCACATCCATCAGGAATCTAAAATCGCTTTCACGGAAATAAAATTTTTCAATCTCTTCCATGATTTTATTCCTGAATTCTTCCTCGGTTATTACAGAATCGCCAAATACTTTATTAAAAAGTTCTTCATTTACTTCATGGGGAACAAATTCGGAAATTTCTTTGATGGTATAGCTGAAGTCGCTGTCGAGAGTTTCAGCTTCCTCTTTTTTTATACCAAGCATGGAAGATATTTCGGTAAAATTCTGGAATGCTTTTCTAATATTAAAATCAATGGATGCGCCAACCTTTGCCCCGATAAATTTCTTTTTAATGTCTTCGTCTTTAATCACGGTTGCCGAAAGCGTAGCGTTTTCTTTTAAAATACCGCCTTCCATAATTTTCCCCTGATCGTCAATCTGCGCAATATCTCCTTTCAGCATGGCCTTCTCAATCACTTCTTCGATCTTTGAGAGTGTGCTGAAGCGGTTAGTATAACGGCTCACCTGGTCGTCTATAGCTTTTTCTTCAACTTTAATTTTGTAATAGGGGTATTCCGTATTATGGGAAAGATCAAGTTTTAGTTCAGGAGCAATACCCAGGTCAAAAGTAAATTCAAACTCGGTCTGGTTATCCAGATCTAGGGGACTGTGTTCTTCTTTGCCGGGAAGCGGATCGCCGAGAAGATGCAGTTTTTCATCCGTAATGTATTTTGATAAACTCTCCGTAACAATTTTATTAAGTTCTTCAAGTAATACATGCTTTCCAAACATTTTCCTGATAAGGCCAGTCGGCACCATTCCAGGCCGGAATCCATCGAGCTTTGCTTTTTTTCTGTAATCTTTCAGCACATTATCCACGCGCGGTGCATAGTCCTCTTTCCCGACCTTAATACGCAATACAGCATTCAATCCGTCTTTATTTTCTCTTGTGATATCCATTCTGGTTAAAATTAAAATTACTCGTTACATTACAGGTTATATGTTTGTGTTTCCTACCCGCTTTCCAAAGAAAGAACGCCAAAAATAATGAAATTTACAGAATGGAAAAAATTATTTTTCCGATTTAGGTTTGTTGGGGCTTTTAAAAGGAAAGGCATCCAAAAGTTCTCCGGAATAATAAAATTCACATATAATTTTATTATATTTCCGTCGTTTATTAGTTTTGTGTGATTTTTAAAAATCTAAAATCAATAATCTGAAATAATAACTCAGGATGCGTTTTATAGATTTTCTTTTCAGTAAACAATTTCTGAAGCACCTGCTTCTTTCAATAATAATCGGCAATGTCCTGTTCTGGGGTTCGCTTTTTTTCCTTAGCTTTTACACCCGGCATGGCGAAGCGATTCCGGTTCCCGATGTAAGAGGATTGACTATTGAAGAAGCCGCTAAAAAGCTACAGGAAAAAAGTTTTTTGTTTGAGATTACGGATTCGGTTTTTTTAACGGATAAAAAGAAAGGAGCCATTGTTGAACAGAATCCGCCCGCTGATTTTAAAGTCAAAAAAGGCAGAAAGATATTTCTTACAATCAATTCTTTTTTCCCGGAACGCGTCAAAATGCCGAATGTTGTCGGGGTTTCTTTACGTCAGGCACGCGCGGTATTGGAAACTTATGGATTGAAAATCGGCCGCACCAGATATGTTCCGGATATAGCAAAAGACAATGTTCTTGAACAAAAATTCAAGGGCAAGAAAATAACAGAAGGTACAACTATTGAAAAGGGCTCCGCTATTGATCTGATCCTTGGTAAAGGCGAAAAAGAAGAAGAAAGTGATACTTCTGCAACGAATATGAAACAACCCGATGAAAAAAATCTTTAAAATACAATTCTGTTTGGTGGCCTTGATATTGTCGTGTTCTGCCAATATTCTTGCGCAGGAAATATTGATTAATCTGCCGTATAATTCTACACTAAAAAATTATTACAAAACTCACAGCCGGGATATTTTCGAGAAGAAAAATATTCAGTCGGATACACTGGAACTACCGTTCTTTGATGATTTTTCAACCCTATCTGTTATTCCCGATCCAAACCGATGGGTAGATTATGCAGCCTATGTTAATGCAGGATACACTAGTTATATTATGTCTTCCCTGAGCGATGTCAACCCGGCTCACAGCCCGCCGTCTATCGGAGTGGTAACATTAGATGCCATAGACCCTTCAGGAGTTGTTTACAGCCACCTGCTTCCGACGATACCTGCCATAGCCGATTATTTAACGTCAAAACCCATAAATCTTAACTATTCACCCGCAGATTCCGTGTACCTGTTTTTTTATTATCAACCAACGAGTGTTGGCAATACGCCTGAATCTCACGACTCGTTGATTCTCGAATTTTTTTCGCCCGTTGATAGCGCATGGCATCACGCATGGTGTGCCGAAGGGTCTAATGACAGTGTTTACAGGAAAGCCAATGTTCCTATCCGGGATACTGTTTTTTTACAAATGGGATTCCGGTTCCGTTTTAAAAATTATGCAAGCCTTGGCAGCAATTATGAACCAAGCTGGCTGAGCAATTGCGATCAGTGGAATCTTGATTATATTTACTTAGATACAAACCGCCATTATAATGATACAATATTTAAAGATGTGGGTATGCTTTATCCTATTAAGTCAATTTTAAAAGATAGCCTTGAGGCTATGCCATGGAAACACTTCAGGGCTGCCGGGCAAAGTATGGTTAATTATTATATAAATATGATTTATAGGAATATTGCCGTTACAGATACCTTTAATGTCGGCCGTTTTGTTAAAATTACAGAGATGAGCCATTCCGTGCCTCCCTATACATCTGATGATAACTATGATAATGCCCCTCCAAATCAAATTATCTTTTTCCCCAGGACCTTTTCATATATTTTTACATCAAACGAAACCGACTCTGCCGGGTTTGAAATAAAATGTTACCTTGATATTAACAGCGCCAATCCGCCTTCCCATCTATTCCGGCCTAATGATACAGCTACGTATTACCAAAAATTCAAAAATTATTATGCATATGATGACGGTTCGGCTGAAAACGGGTACGGGATAAGCGGAGAAGGAACCCAGAATGCACGGTTAGCCTATAAATTCAAATGTTTTAAAAAAGACACCCTGCGCGGTGTGGATATCTATTTTAACAACACCCTGAATTATTATACGGTAAGTAAAAATTTTTATCTCACGGTCTGGAACGATAATAACGGCTTGCCGGGCGATACCCTCGTAAGCCTCATCGGCCAGCATCCTGACAGCTCTGTTGATTATCACACCTATCCTTTGCCGAATCCTTTAATCATTGATTCAGGCGCTACTTTTTATATCGGGATGAAACAAACCACCAACGACATGCTGAATATCGGCTTTGACAGGAACCGGGACTCGCATACTAAGTTATATTATAATATTTCCGGTACATGGACCCAATCAACACAAAAAGGCGCATTAATGATGAGACCGTTGTTTGGGAACGCACTCCCGCTTAATATAAAAAACAATCCTGATGCATTTGCAAAAGCCATCGAGGTATACCCAAATCCTTCCGGTACACTGATAAACTTCATTATTCCCGAAACATACAGTAATGCAAATATTATCATTACAGATATGTGCGGGAAACAGGTTTATTCCGCTCCGGCCTCCCAAAAGACGATTGATGTCAGCAATTTCCCTGCAGGCGTTTATCTCCTTAAAATCTCCGATGCGATGAACTTCAGCATTACTCAAAAAATTATCGTAATGCATTAATTCCTATTATGCATTTATACAAAACTACCGACCTGGAAGAACCTGACGAACAAAGCGACCTTTATGTTCATCGCCGTTTTATAGCAGACAAGGGCCAGTCGGCGCTGAGGATTGATAAATTTCTCGCCAGCCGGATCGAAGGAATTTCGAGGAATAAAATACAGAATGCGGCTGATGCTGGCTGCATAAGGATTAATAATATCCCCGTAAAATCGAGTTATAAGGTAAAGCCGGAAGACGAGATAACCATTCTGCTGCCTCATCCGAAAAGAGAGTTCGAGCTTATTCCTGAAAATATTCCTATTGACATCATTCATGAAGACGACGACCTGGTTGTTATTAATAAACCCCCCGGATTGGTTGTGCATCCCGGTTATGGCAATTACACCGGTACGCTTGTGAATGCGCTCATGTATCATTTCAAAGATCTTCCACTTTTTAAAGAAGGCAAGGTTCGCCCGGGCCTTGTGCACAGGATTGATAAAAACACCTCCGGCTTATTGGTTGTCGCAAAAAACGATGTTGCGTTGGGAAAGCTGGCTATGCAGTTTTTTGAAAAAACAACTCAAAGAAAATATAATGCATTAGTGTGGGGCGATTTTGAAAAAGAGGATGGCACCATCAGCGCAAACATCGGAAGAAGCCTGACAGACCGGAAAATCCATGCTGTTTTTACTGATACTGAAATGGGCAAATCAGCCGTAACCCACTACCGCATTATCGAAAGGTTCGGGTATGTAACGCTTGTAGAATGCCGCCTCGAAACCGGAAGGACGCACCAGATCAGGGTTCACTTCCGGTATATCGGCCACCCGCTGTTTAATGATGACACCTATGGCGGTGATAAAATACTTAAAGGCACTACTTTTACAAAGTATAAACAGTTTGTACAGAATTGTTTTAAAATTCTTCCGCGCCATGCGCTTCACGCCAAATCCCTTGGATTTATACATCCTGCCACCGGAAAAATGATGAACTTTGATTCTGCATTACCAAACGACATGCAGCAGGCCATTGATAAATGGAGAAATTATACATCCGGCAGGGAAATACTCTAGTAGTATGTCAAATTGATGATGTCAAATGTGGGGTTTTAATTTTGACATGACTAAAGAATTATGTTATTTTTGTATTCAGATTGTCTAAAAATAAAAGATTATGAAATTAAAAGTATTGATACATAAAGACGAAAAACAGGGATTTTGGGCAGAAATACCATCATTACCGGGTTGCTTAACCCAGGCAGATACAATGGAAGATTTATTTCCTAACATATACGAGGCCGTTGAAGGGTACTTAAAAGTCAGGGAAGAAGAATCCATGAATAATACTTCATCTCAATATTTGCATAAGGATAAAGATTACAAAATTTTTGAAATGGTAGTATGAAATCAATAAGCGGGAAAAAATTTTGTAAATTAATTGAAAACAAAGGTTGGGTTTTGAAGCGCATTAACGGAAGCCATCATATTTACGGTAAACCGGGAACTGATATTTTATTGGTTATACCGGTTCATAAAAACGACGATTTAAAAACCGGTTTATTAAAAAGTCTCATGAAATTATCCGGTATAGAAGAAAATGCTTTATAAGCATAAAGCAAAGAAAAGAGGTAATATTATTTAAATTTTTACACTTTCCATTTTACATCATAATTTTGACATAGCACTAAAAGGGTGTGGGAGAGATGTACTTTTGTTACTGCAATAAACAAGTTGGTGGCAAACCACAAAATTAAACTATGATAAAAGCTAATGAACTTAATGAATGGTCTAAAGATATTTTTCCTATATTAACAGACATTAACACTTCGTTTAATAATCTTAGAATTATTAAAATTGAAGATGCAGAAAAATTACCAGAAATTCGACATCATTTTTTTAAATCTCTTTGGCATCAGCAAAGGTTTATATTGATTGTTCAACTTGCAAAATTATTATGTGATGACGGTAATCAAAAGAGAAATTTTAATAAACTCTGCAATAAATTTGAAAACGATGGACTCGATAATGAGATTAAAAATTTACTAGAACAAAACAGTTCAAAGTTAACGGACGTACACAGGACGCGAGAAGACATCCTTAAATCAGTAGCTGAAATTAAAGTAAACCTGCAAAAGCAGAAAAACACAATTGAAAAAGTAAAAACTCTCCGCGACAAAGTGTTTGCACATACAGACCCTAACGGAAAAACCACTAATGTAAATCATGTTGAATTAGAGGAATTAGTTTTATTCGCTAATGAGATATACAATTCGTTGTTTGGTAAAATATTTGACAGGTACGTCTTCCTTGAAAAAACTGAGAAATGGGATTTAAGATTTATAATTGAAATTATCAAAGATAATAATCAAAATTGCCCAGCACCCAACAGTGTAAGCAAATAAATATTTACAAACCTTTTAACATCAAAAACTATGAAAACAAAAATTTTACTCATCGTTAGTTTGATAACTTTTAACGTTAAACTTCAAACTTTAAACTGTTCAGCACAGTCGCCCCATGCCTTCAACTACCAGGCCGTTGTTCGTAACAGTAGCGGCACTGTAATCCCAAATCAGAATATGAGTTTCAGGATAAATATTCTGCAGGGAAGCCCGACAGGTGTTTATGTATATTCCGAGGAACATATTGCAACAACAAATGATTCCGAAGGAGCAGGTAAAATATTCACTTCCGATGCCAATGGGGTAGGCTCATGGCAAGTTCCTGCAATAGGTTCTTCGAATGGCGATACCAATTATATCCCGAAATTCATTTCATCAAATTCATTAGGAAATTCCCTGATGTTTCAAAATGGTGCGAGGATAGGATTAGGAACAACTCTTCCTTCGGGGAGGTTACAGATACAAGCCGATACAAGCGCGGCAGATACTGAGCCTTTGTTCGAAATAAAAGACAAAACCGGCCAGACCGTAATGGTAGTTCACCAGGATAGCGTTCACTTTTTTGTAAAAGACGACCCAAGTAAAGCGCAGAACAGGGGCTGCTTTGCCGTGAGCGGAAAAAGTTCTACAAAAGCGCTTACGAATAATTATTTATTAATAAATCCTGATAGTACCCGTATTTATACATCAGACACTATCGCAGGTTTTGGAGTACAAAATATCGGCGCTTCTAATAAAACAAGCTATATGCACCTGACACCCAAAAATTATTTTATCGGGCATGAAGCAGGAGAAAAAACTTCGGGTTTATATAATTGCTTTTTTGGTTTTCGTGCTGGAAAATATAATACGACAGGTGAAAAAAATATTTTTATTGGCTACAATTCAGGATATTCAAATACAATTGGGTGGCGCAATATTTTTATTGGTAACGATTGTGGACTTTCAAATACAGAAGGAAATACCAACATAGCAATAGGGTATCAAGCATTATTCTCGAATACTATTGGATATAGTAATAGCGCCAATGGGTACAAAGTTCTTTATTCGAACATAGATGGGAGTGGTAATGTCGCTGATGGTTTTCAAGCACTATATGCAAATACGAGCGGATACAACAATTCTGCAATTGGATATAGGTCGCTTTACACAAATACTACCGGATACTGGAATACAGCAACAGGAATATATGCACTAAACATGAATACCACCGGATACTGGAATGTCGCTAATGGAGCTCAATCTCTTTTTGTGAATACAACAGGTAATTCAAATACTGCCGTTGGAGTATATGCACTTGGTGGCAATACTAATGGAAATTTTAATACTGCTCTCGGTTATGTTGCTTTCGGCGAAGGAACTTATTCAAACTCTATGGCGTTGGGTTACAGTACTGTTATAACGGATAGCAATCAAATAAGAGTAGGTAATTTTTCTGTTACAAGCATCGGCGGTTTTGCTGGTTGGACAACATTGCCATCAGACAAACGCTTTAAAAAGAATATAGTTGAAAACGTACCCGGTTTAGCTTTCATAACTAAACTTCGTCCTGTTACATATAATATAGATATGGACGCAATTGCTGAATTTTTAAATACTCCTGACAGCTTGCGGTTAAAAGATTCAGAAGCCATAAAAGGAAGTATGCTGCAAACCGGCTTTATCGCACAGGAAGTAGAAACTGCTGCAAATGAAGTTGGTTTCGATTTTTGTGGTGTGGATAAACCTAAAAATAAAAATGACTACTATGGTTTGCGTTATGCAGAGTTTACAGTGCCATTAGTAAAAGCAGTGCAGGAACTGAACGATAGTTTGAAGTTTCAGGTTTCAGGTTTACAGTTGGAAAATGCAAATCTGAAGGCAGAAATTGAAAAACTTCAAACATCAAACATCAAACTTCAGACAGAAATAGAAAGCATAAAGACATTTATAGGAATGGTAAAGTAATTAAATAGGGTATTACTTAAAACAAAACAATATGAAAAAATATTTTATCCTGATACTGATTGCTTTTAGCGCATGCACAAACAGCCATGAAAAAAATCTTTCCGGTATTGAAAAAACCCTTGATGATTGCATCCGGTTTATCAGCAGCCGTAGTGATTATAGCCGTTCATTGATGGAAATACTTTATTTGCAAAACCCGGTAATGATACGGCGTTATCTCGACCATACAAAGGCCATACAAAATGCAGGCAAACAATTTGCAGAGTATTCTGATAAACTACTCAAACAACCTGATATTGGCGATAACGATTTTAAAAACTTAGTTGCAGAATATAATAAAACGATAGATACCATCAGCGCAAATGTTAATGCTTTATGCAAAATGAAACCCTTTAATGCCATAAGAAATTCATTCGATACCGGTTTTTATAAAAAACATTTCAATATCACTGTAAAAACGATGTTGATTGATATTTATATCAACGAGGCAAACGGCATTGAGGCAATATTAAATTTAATAGACACTTCTGAAGTTGAACAAAATCCCAAATCCTAAATTCTAAATCCCAAATCATAGAATGTTTCAAAACCCAAAGAAAAAAATAATCATTGCAGTTACGGGGGCCAGCGGCTCTGTTTATGCAAAACAATTGTTTGAAAAACTGCAAAACCTTTTGCCGCAAATTGAAGAGGCCGCTGTAATATTTTCTGATAATGCGAAAAAAATATGGGACTATGAGATCGGGGACGAATCATACCTTCGTATTCCGTTTAAGATATATGACAGAAAAGATTTTTCCGCGCCTTTTGCTTCCGGTTCTGCCAGATATGATACCATGATTATTTGCCCCTGTTCCATGGGAACATTGGGAAGGATTGCACAGGGCGTTTCTGATGATCTGATAACGCGGGCGGCAGACGTAATTTTAAAGGAACGTAGGAAACTGATCCTAGTTACCCGCGAAGCGCCGCTAAACCTTATACATATTAACAATATGAAACTTGTTACTGAAGCTGGAGGGGTTATATGCCCGGCTAATCCTTCGTTTTACAGCAAACCGCAAAGCATCAACGACCTTATTTCTTCCGTAACCAACCGGGTAATGGATCTCGCAGGATTCGACATTACTTCGTTCCGATGGGGAAATAATAATCCCGAGCCTGTTCAGTAAATAGTAATCGGTATTCAGTAAATGGTAATCGGTAAAAAACCACTGATTACCGAACACCGATTACTGATTACAAAAAATGCTTCACGGATTCAGGTTATATTTTACAACACTTTTATAAAATTAACGGAATTTGTTTTTTTTATAATATTATTCATATTTTTGACCCTTTATAAATTATAAAAAATTGATATGAGCATAAGTTTAATTGGAAGAGGTGTTTGCGAATCTGCAACGTTAAAATTGAACGAAACCTTTTCTATTTTAAAGGCTAAAGGCGAGCCCGTGATACATCTCGGAGGCGGAGAACCTAAAAGTAAAGCTCCGTTTGATGCCATAACCGCTGCGGCAGGTCTTCTGAATTCAGGCGAAATCCGCTATGCCCCTGTTGACGGAACAGTTGAAATGAAGCAGGCGATAATCCGTTACACAATGGAATATTACGGAAGAAAGGTGGAACCTGAAAATGTGATTGCATCAGGTGGCGCTAAACAGGCTATTATGGTTGCCATGCAGGCAATTCTGAACCCCCAGGATGAAGTTCTTTTTATAGCTCCCTACTATGTTAGCTATCCTGAAATGATCAAACTTTGCGGCGCTGTTCCTATTGCCGTGTCGCCGGAAGACGGCTCATTCTGCCCTGCATTGAACGACATTACCCGCAATATCACTTCATATACAAAAATGATAATCATCAACAGCCCGAATAATCCTACAGGCACGGTTTATCCGCCTTCGCTTATTCAGGGGATTGTCGAATTTTGTGAGAAAAAGGGTATTTATCTGTTGATGGACGATATTTACCATCGGCTGATTTTTGACGGGAAAAAAGTTGCCAATCCGTTTGAATATACGAAGAAAGATATTGAAAATTCCAAACTTATTATTATCAATGGCGTTTCCAAGCAATACGCGATGACCGGTTTCCGCATCGGATGGGCTGTCGCAAACAAGAATCTCATCAGGGTTATGTCAAATATTCAGGGACACCAGACTTCAGGCCCGTCAATTCTTTTACAAAGAGCGGCTATCGGCGCGATCAACGGAATACAGTCGTATGTTGAAAGCCTGAGACTAACGCTTGAAAACAACAGAAATGTGCTGATACAGTATCTTAAAACCATTGATGGACTAAAGATTCATGTGCCGGAAGGAACATTTTATTCTTTTATTGATTTCAGCGCGTATGAAAAAAGTTCAGCAACGCTTTCAAAGTTATTGCTTGACAAAGTCAGGGTTCTCACTGTTCCGGGCGTAGAATTCGGAACAGAGGGTTATTTGCGAATTTCATTCTGCGGCTCAATAAAAGATATTACAGAAGGTATTGAGCGAATCAAATGGGTTATTGACCCGGGTTCATCAAATGAGTTATTTATTGGACAACGTAAATTAGTGAGGGACTGGAAATGAGTAAATATTTAGAATTTGAAACCCCGGCGCAAAAACATGCAGCCGGGTTTAAAAGCGAATATGGTTTAAAGAATCATGGTTTAATATATCTTGACAGGGTTTTCTGGAATCTCACAGAGCCTGCGCTTATTGAAGAAGCTGTTTTCCGCAATGAAGGCAAGCTTGTAAATGGCGGCGCTTTTCTTGTACACACCGGCAAATGGACTGCACGCGCCGCAAATGATAAATATTTTGTGCGTGAGCCATCCACTGAAGACAAGATTGACTGGGGCAAGCAAAACCGCCCGCTCAGCCCGGAAAAATTTAATGGTATCCTGCACAGGATGCAGGCGTTTCTCCAGGGAGAAGAGCTTTTTGTGCAGGATGTGTATGCCGGCGCTGACCCGAATTACAGAATAGGGGTGCGGGTTATCACCGATAAAGCATGGCAGAGCCTGTTTGTAAGAAACGTATTAATTACGATTTCCGACTCAACCACATTAAAAACTTTTATTCCAGACTTTACTATTATCGTATCTCCTTCATTCAAGTTGGATCCAAGGATTGACGGCACTTTGACAGAAACAGGCATTATTATAGATTTCTCGAAAAAAATAGCGATTATTGCCAATTCAAGTTATGGAGGCGAAATTAAAAAGAGCGTCTTCACAATTATGAATTATCTTTTGCCATTGCAGGATGTGCTTGCCATGCACTGCTCCGCCAATGTCGGTAAAAAAGGCGATGTGGCGCTCTTTTTCGGATTGAGCGGAACGGGTAAAACCACATTATCGGCCGATCCGACCAGAATGTTGATTGGCGATGATGAACACGGATGGAGCGACAACAGCGTGTTTAATTTTGAAGGAGGTTGTTATGCTAAAGTGATACGTCTTTCTCCGGATCATGAGCCTGAAATATATGCGTGTACGCGGCGTTTTGGAACCATTCTCGAAAATGTGGTATTCGATATGTCCTCGCGGGAAATTGACCTTGATGATGATTCCATCACGGAAAATACTCGCATGTCCTATCCGTTGCATTTTATTCCGAATACTGTAAAAGAAAAAATGGTGAACAACCATCCCCAAAACATTATTTTCCTTACCTGCGATGCACAAGGAGTGATGCCCCCGATCGCAAGGCTGAATCCTTATCAGGCAATTTATCATTTTATCAGCGGCTATACTTCAAAGATAGCAGGCACCGAACTGGGTCTCGGCGTTGAGCCTGAAATCACATTCAGCGCATGTTTCGGAGCGCCGTTCATGGTGCATCATCCCTATTTTTATGCTGATTTGCTGCGCCAGAAAATGGAAAAATATAAAGCCAATGTATGGCTTGTGAATACAGGTTGGGTTGGCGGCAAATTCGGTATAGGTAAACGTATCAGTATCCGTCACACGAGAAATATGCTGAATGCAGCGCTTGAAGGCAAATTAGACAATGTGCAGTATCGCAAGGATAAGTTGTTTGGCTTTGATGTGCCGTTCTCATGCCCCGATGTTCCAGATGATGTCTTTGAACCGTCGAACGCATGGGGCGATAAAGAGGAATACTGGAGAAAATTTAACGACCTTGCCGCACGCTATATCGAGAATTTTAAAATGTATAAAGATGTGGTGCAGCCGGAAGTTCTTAATGCAGGGCCTAAGCGTCTTAAATAGATTTTTATAACTCAATAAAAAACACTCCGATGCTTCTCGCTTTTCTGGAAATACTAAAATATATTCTGCCGTCAGTGGTGGTTTTGCTGGCAAGCTATTTTGCGATGAAAGCATTTTTTAATAATGAACAGAATAAACGCAAAATGGACATCCGTTCCTCGAATCAGAAACTTATCACGCCCATCCGCCTTGGGGCTTATGAAAGGCTTGTGATGTTCCTTGAACGCATTCAGCCGGAATCCATGCTCATGCGGTTGCAGCAAAAAGATGCGACCTGCAAGGAATTGCATGCAGATATGCTAAGCCTTATCAGGGCCGAGTTTGAACATAATCTGTCGCAGCAGGTTTATGTTTCCACGCAGGCATGGGAAGTAATTAAAAGCGCAAAGGAAAATACGGTAAAAATGCTTAACATGGTTGCCGCTAAAACCAAACCCGACGCCCCTTCTTTTGAATTGAGCAAAGCCATTTTGGAATTTATAATGCAGACGAATAAAACGCCCAGCGCAGTAGCCATTGACTATTTAAAAAACGAAGTGCGGCAGTTTTTTTAATGACGGATGATGGATGATGGACGACGGACGATGGATGACGGACGACGGATGACGGACGATGGATGACGGACGACGGATGATGGACGACGGACGACGGATGACGGACGATGGATGACGGATGAATATTACCGGCAGTTTTTCATCAGGTAATCTTCGGCTTCCATTATTTTTAGATTCCTTGCCTTTTCCCAGTCGCGGCAGGCGCCTTTTTTATTTCCCTGTGAAAAGCGTGCTATGCCCCGGTTGAAAAGTACCGTAGATATTTTAGGATCTAAATCCAGCGCCTGAGTGAAATCCTGTTCTGCATATTTGCAGGCGCTGCTTGCAAGATATGTATTTCCGCGGGCAGTAAAATATTTAACTTCTTTTTTATTTTTCTCCAGAAGCCTGTTAAAATACGGCAAAGCGCCCAGATACTCTTTTTTCTCAAAATAAATCATTCCGCAATTGTATATGGCTTCTTTATCATCTTCATAGTATTTCAGGTATTTTTCCATGTCGGCAATAGCTTCATCATACTGCAGCAACTTGCTTTCGGCTATCGCCCTGTCGCGGTAATATTTCAGGTTCAACGGGTTTAATTCAATACATTTATTATAATCTTCGAGCGATTTTTTATATTTTTCCATGTTAAAATATGCTTCTGCCCTGCCGTTGTAATATTCGGCCTGATACGGCTTAGTTTGTATAGCATCGGAAAACCCGGTCGCGGCATTTTCATAATCTTTAACAGCCATCAGAGCTTTGGCGCGCAGGGCATGAACAAGATGGTTTTTCTTTTGCTTTATCAGGATATCATCCGTAATTTCAAGCGCCTTATTGTATTTTTTTAAACCGATGTAGTATTCTGCTTCTGCCATCGAATTTTCAGCAGAAGTGTACCATTCGGTTTTCCACAATTTTTTCCATTCTTTTGTCGGCTGCAGCTTATCGAAGGCTTTGTCGAGTTTGATAATGCGCTGTTGCGGTTTAAATTTTGATTTCAGGCTTGCTTCTAAAAAATAAAACGCTCTTTCATTATTCCCGGTAATGGTGAAACATCTTGCCAACTGTATGCCTGAGCAAGCGGGTTCGAGGCTGTCTGCTTTAATGAAATCACGGATCGCTTCATCATATCTGCCCGTTTTGTAAAGGCATTCTCCTCTTTGAATATAAAGGTTCTGATCTTTCTTCTTGAATTCTATAGCGCTGCTCAGTGCGGCAACCGCTATGTCATATTTCTGATATTCTATAGCTGCTGAAGCTTTTAAAAAAGAATCTTCAAAAGACTGGGAAAATCCGCAAAACGGAATTAATATACCCAGCACAATAATCAAAATATTATGCGACTTAATATTTTTCATTTAAAATTCACTACTTCTTTGTTCCTGTTTCCGTTCCGATAACATGAATAAACCCCAGCAATGTTCTTGGTTCTAATCCGGTGAGGCGATACTCATACACATCGCACACATAATAATATACTCCGCTTGGAACTAATTTATGCTTTTCGATATGTTTTCCATCCCAGTTAATATCCGGATTATCGGTTTTATAAACGAGCATGCCCCAACGGTCATAAATTTTAAGATCTATTTTATCTACAAAATGTTTATTAATCGGCTTAAACAGGTCGTTTGTACCGTCGCCATCCGGAGTGAAAATATTAGGCAGTTTGTAATAAATGCAACTGTCTATGCAAACCTTCACCGGATTTCTGCTTTCGTTATTGAATGAGTCAACGGCTGTGACATAATAGCAACCGGCCATAGATACGGACGGATAATGATAATATGCGGTTATTTCAGCCGGCATCACCGTGGCAATCAGTTGTCTGGCGCCATCTATTGTAGGAGAATAATAAATGTTGTATTTTACCACATCATTGGAACAGCTAAGATTGGGATTAGTCCACGAAAGCTGATTTCTAAGACTGTCGCAATTTGACAAAACGGTAAACTGCGGCGAGCAGGATGGAACCGTATCTAAAGGCGCTGCACATTGTATCTCCGAATAATTGATGATCGGGTACACAAAACCCGGTAACGAATAACCGCCAATGGATTTAATGAGATAACAATAGTTTTTTCCGTTGGTAAGCATAGAGTCAATATAGCCCTCGGAAGTAGTTGAATTAAGCGAATCGAAAGCAAGAGAATCATTTTGCCGGTATATCACATATTGGTTGTTGTGCCAGGGTACATTTTTTTCAAAATCTATAGTGAGTTTATTATCTGCCGGGGTAATTTTAAGAAAAACCGAAGAGGCTATGCTTGGAGAACCAATAAGAAAACGTTTCCCCGTGCTGTCGTTATAAAGTTCTATTTTATAAGACCAGGGATAATAGCGGGTATTGAGCAGCGTATCAACAAAAGTTGTATCATCTAAGCCTGTCAGCGAGTCAATGAGTACGAATTTTTCGCCCCAGAGATCATTGGAATGATAGACAAAATATTTATACGGCCCGTGGGGATGCGAGGGCAAGGTGTCTAATTCGGTTGGTTTTGCCCAGGCTACATAGACGGATCCGTTAATGCTGTCGGTGTAATTCACGCTGACATTTGTGATAACCGGAATTCCCCTGACAAGATCCGTGCATACTTCTGTTGAGGCATAGCCTTCTGCTTCATCGGCAAAAAATGCCGCAATCATATAACAATACTCGTATCCCTGGGCCAGGCCAAGGCCGTTGTTATTATCTAAATACGTTGTATAATACAGCCCGATTATTTCACCAATCTTTACATACCCCGTTGACTCCGGGACGCCGGTCTCGCACCGGTCGGGAATAAATCCGGAGGGGCCTTCTCTCCTGAATATCCGGTATCCTTTAACATTATTGCAAACGCTCGGTTCCCAATGGACTGTAATCGAATTGTTCGTAGGAGTAAGTACAACATTCTTGGGCGATGGGCAGATTACATAAATATTAACATTTTTCTGGTCAACAAGATCAAGGATCGGATTATTATCCTGGGCTTTAAAAATTACCTGATACGGCTGTTTTCTTACATTGCCGCAATTCGTAGCCCATATAAACGGCGTGCTTACAAACCCGGTATCAGAAATTCCCTGATGGAATATGGCAGGGTTATCTGGAACAAGAAATGGACCGCCCATAGCAGATAGCGTAATAACTTCATTTTCGGGGTCAGTGGCCGTAACATCGAAACGCAGCACAGAGTCTGCTTCAACACAGTATTTATCGTTAACATTAATTACCGGAGGATGGTTGTTCACATCATACACCTCGATCTGCATATCGCGCTCTATTTTCCCTATACGTGAGCCTTTTCTCCATTCTTCAATAAAGATGGCTACATTATAAATACCGTATTTCACGGGAGTATCCCATATCAGGTCGCCGGTGACCTCGTTAATGTAAAACGCATTGCTGGCTTCGGGAATAGTATACCCGGATATTACTTCGCCGTTCTCTCCAAGACAGCTTGTAAGCTTGTAAGAAAGGCTGTCGCCATCCGGGTCGTATGCGCCCGGATTATGAATGAATAAACGACCGACAGCCGCTTTGTCAATGGGCGGCGTGGTAAGTATCGGGGTATTATTGAATCCGATATCCGGAGAAATGCACATAATCGTTTTTATGGCAAAGACTACATTAACTGAATTTGGAATGTTCTGCACGCCGTAATTCCTGTTTGGATCTTCCACTTCAATGACATAGGTGCCGGCGCCCGGAAATGTATGTCTTCCCACATACGTATTCCGTTTGTAATTATTGGGCAGAAAAACCATCTCTGTCCGGTGTATGATAGATTGTGTGTTGTCGCCCCACTGAATCTCCAGTTCAGGCCGGTCTGCCGGGCTTAATGTAAATGTATATGTGATAACGGTAAATTCGTATGTCAATCCCAGACCGGGAATCTGCCTGTATGTAATTTCTCCTGCCCTGTTATGAGTTGCCAGGGCTGAAAAAAAGAAGACCGCCAAATTAATCAATACGAGTAAAAATTTTTTCATAATTCAAAAGTAGCCGAATCATCTTTTTCATGCAGATTAAAACCTTTTTGTTCTCCATTGCAGGTTATTATCAGCAAATTTGTCTGATCCGAAAACAGGTCGCATAACAACGAATTGACTACTTTAACCTGTTTTATTTTCTGATCAGATTTCAGATCAAAATAAAGCCAGATACAATCTTCGTTCAGCTTTTTTTCTTTAAACTCAAAGGTAGCATTATTTATTTTATTTTTATTGATTTCTAATGAAAAATGTTCGCCAAGATACAGGTTGATATATTTCATGCAATCTTTCAACTCATCATTTTGCCCCAGTTTCATACTGACGCCGTATTTTTTTAAAACGATTTCATCAAAATCGCCGGAAAATATTTTTATAGTTATTTCAAAAGTTTTTTTGTTTTGAACATATTCTATATTTGTCATAGAAACATGAACCGGATGCCTCAGGGGGAAAAAAACGCTAAACGCTATATTAAATAAAATCAGTATCGAAAACATTTGTTATATAAAAAACGAGACTTCGGCGTGAGCGTTCGACTGAGCTCACGCCGAAGTCCCAGTCGAACGCTAAAATTGTACATTTAGTAATCAGTGATCGGTATTCAGTAATCGGTAGTTTTTTATTACCGATTACTGTTTTACCGATTACAAAAAAGAAAATATAATTAACTCTAATTTCTTGTTGTATCGTAAAAAACAGTAAAAACCCCGCGATGGGAGCGGTATCTTGTTCTATCAGTTGCCGGGCCTGGCATATCCCTGATCCTGGCTATAGTGCATTTTCCCTTTAAATAATCAAAGGCGGTCTTCATGCCGCCTTTGATATTAAGGTAAAAGTATAACCTCTATCTCTTTTTCTATTCTTCTTTTCTTGGGTGTGCTTTGTGTACTTTAAGTACCCGACCATCCATTTCTTTTCCATTAAGGCTGTTGATGGCATTTTCCGCTTCGGCTTCGTTATCCATTTCAATAAAACCATAGCCTTTGGATTTCTTACTAACTTTATCCTTAATAATTTTTACTGAACTTACAACTCCGAATTCAGCAAATGCGTCTTTTAAATCGTTCTCTCTTAGCTTGAAAGAGATGTTTCCAACGTAAATTGTCATATTGTGAAAAAATTTGAAATTAATAATTCCATAAAGATAGGTAATATATTTTTAATAAATCACAAAAACATCAAAAAATATTATAAGATTTTGTAATTTGGGCACCGATTTTGAAAAACAAATCCGGATGGTTCTTCTGAAAAAAAATACTCCGAGCTGGATAGTTTTTGCATTTGATATTCTCATCTGCATAATATCTCTTACGCTTGCTTATTTGCTGCGGTTTAATTTTTATATGCCAGAAATTTACAGGGAACCGCTGTTTTTTGCATTTCCTTTTGTCGTATTAATAAGGGCTATAAGCTTTTTTATTGGCCGTACCCATGCAGGTATCGTACGTTATACAAGCACCAAAGATGCGGAAAGAATCGTCATTGTTATCCTGTGTGGCAGCGTATTCTTTATAATCAGCAATATATTCAGCTATTATTTCATACTGCACAAATTTTTAATTCCGCTTTCGGTTCTTTTAATTGATTTTTTCATTACGGTATTTACCATGACATTCTCCCGCCTGCTTTTGAAAACCGTTTACTTAGAGTTGAATTATCCAAAAAAAAATACCTCCAATGTTATCATATATGGAACCGACGAGTTGGGAATGATCACTAAACGTACGCTTGACCGGGATCTGGGCAGAAACCATAATGTAATTGCATTTATTGATAATTCGAACAGGAATGTGGGGAAAAAAATTGAGGGCGTCACAATAAAGAATTGTGATAAATTAGAATCAATCCTTCAAAAACAAACGGTTTCAAAGCTGATATTTGCTAAAAAGCTGATTGGTTCTGCAAGAAAAAAAGAGATTGTGGAAACCTGCCTGAACTATAATGTTGAAGTATTATCCATTCCCGATATTAATAAATGGATCAACGGAGAACTCAGCGTCAACCAGATAAAAAACATTAAAATTGAAGACCTGCTTGAAAGAGATCCCATTGAATTAGATGTTGTACAGATTAAAAAACAGCTTATCAATAAAGTGATCTTAGTAACGGGCGCTGCCGGTTCTATCGGCAGCGAGATCGTGAGGCAGATTGCCGGTTACAATCCACAAAAGATATTATTGCTCGACCAGGCTGAATCTCCGCTCTATGAAATTGAAATTGAACTGAAGGAAGAACTAAAATTTCCTAATTATGAAATCGTAATCGGAGATATTACAAACCAGCAAAAAATGGAATGGGTTTTCGATAAACACCGGCCGTATATTGTATTCCATGCTGCGGCATACAAGCATGTTCCCATGATGGAGGGCCACCCGGCCGAAGCCATCCATACCAATGTTTACGGAACCCGGGTAATTGCCGACCTTGCCGTAAAATATAATGTGGGTAAGTTTGTGATGATCTCCACAGACAAGGCGGTGAATCCAACGAATGTCATGGGCGCTGCAAAACGAATTGCAGAAATATACATCCAATCGCTCAACAACAAAACTACTACCTGTTTTATAACAACGCGCTTTGGGAATGTGCTGGGATCTAACGGGTCTGTTATTCCCCGGTTCAGAAGCCAGATAGAAAAAGGAGGCCCGGTTACAGTGACACATCCAGAAGTTACCCGCTACTTTATGACCATCAAAGAAGCCTGTGAATTGGTTCTTAACGCCAGCGTAATCGGAAAGGGCGGAGAAATATTTATTTTCGATATGGGAAAACCGATTAAGATTATAGACCTTGCAAAAAAGATGATCCGGCTTTCCGGGCTTGCCGTAGGTAAAGATGTAAGCCTTGTTTATACGGGATTAAGGCCGGGCGAAAAGCTTTATGAAGAGCTTTTGAATGATAAGGAAAACAATCTCCCTACGCCCCACCCGGAAATAATGATCGCAAAAGTGCGGGAGTATGACTTTGACGAGATATTAAATAAAATTGATACGCTCATCGAAGTTTCACAGTTTCATAATGATTTTGAAATTGTAAGGATGATGAAAGAAATTATTCCGGAATATATAAGCAACAACTCCATATTCGAGGAATTGGATAATCAAAACGAAACCGACCCGCTAAACAAGCCTGTTATTTCCGCACCCAAAGAGGCTGAAAAATAATACTGATGAGAGGATTTTTATAAAATCACAAAAAAACCTGCCTTAATACTGAGAACCAAATACAACCTAAGCCGAACCTGGGGCTTATTTCTTTTTTCCTAAATACCTGCAAGAATATGCACGACCGGATGCAACATAGAAATTTATACTGTCGGCAGCAAAAAGGTTACCTCCGTAATGCCCATCCTTTGGGTAGGCTTGCAGTGTTTTATTTTGTAACCTAAATTTCTAATTTAGCTTTTTTTTGAAAAAACAGAGCAGTTCAAGAGGTAAAATTACAGACACTAAAAATTTTCATAAATCAAAAATCTCCGAAGCTCCTTGCGTTGCTTGCAATTAAGGGTATTCGCAGAATAATT
>JACREX010000100.1 GCA_016212695.1 Bacteroidia bacterium | reverse complement strand
GCACAAAGGTATCGCAAAGAACGCAAAGTTATAAATACTTGGTTTACATTTCCTTGTGAACTTTGCGTAATTTCTCTGCGAACTTTGCGGTTAAGCATTTTATTGAAATTCAATTTGTTATCCTGCTGAGTAGTTACAAATAAATAAGTAACAAAAAAATCATTTTGAAATATGAAGTAGGAAGTAAGAGGTAAGAGGTATGAAATTAAAATTCCAAAATCCCAAATCTAAAATCCTAAATCCCAAATTATAAATCCTACATTTCGACAGGCTCAATGTACAAATTCTAAATCCTAAATAATATTATGTGGTATTTAATAGGGATCATTATACTCGCTGCCGCAGCCCTCTGGGGACTGAGTTGCACATTTAAAAATGCAAACGGAGGCGATAATCAAAATATAAAACAGGATACAGGGAAAAAGAATTTTTCGAAAAATGATATTGCAAAACGGCTTGAAGCCTTATCGAAATCCGAAGCGCCGAAAGATCTGAATATGGGCGCGATGTGCTACAGGGCTGCACGCTCAGTAGATCGCGCTGAATACGTTTGCCCCAAATGCGGCTCAAAAACAATATATAAAGACGACAAGTCCCGGTTTGTGGAAAAAGAGCTTTCAAAATGCAGGGGGCTTGTCAGCGCAATAAAAGAAATAGAAATTAAATTGGATGAAAGTCAATTCTGCAAAAAATGCTCGCCAAAAATTACGGATCCTGAATTATGCATTCAAATAAAACTTTCTAATGAAACCACAGCGCATATCTCTTGCAGGATTGATGCTGAAGATATCCTGCTCATCAAAGAATTTACATCGGGAAGCGACCGGCACAAAGGAGCGCAGGATTATGAAACGCCCCTGAAAGATCATTTATTCAGGCTCGAGGAATTATTCGGTATAAAACTGGCAAAATAAAATTTATCTTTCCCTGATGACCCGTGAGCAATCATACGACACATCAAGTACATCGCGTCTTGCGCCATCGTTCCTGCCGGCTACCTGTGTTTTTGAAATGACGTACCGGTGCAATCATAAATGCCTGTTCTGTTCCTGCCCCTGGGAAGCCGAAAATAACGGCTTCAAAAAACACAAAGAACTGTCGCCCGAAGAATGGAAATCTGTTATCAGCAAATTATCAGGAATGGGAATTATGAACATCGCTTTTTCAGGCGGCGAACCGTTGCTGAAAGAAAACATTACAGATATAATAAGGTTTGCATCTGCCTGCAAGAGCGAACATATAGAAACCATAAACGGCGAACTTGTTTCTGAATTCAAACCTTTCAAGCTATACTTACTGTCAAACGGATTGCTGATGAGTCACGAGATAATCAACTTATGCAAAGAACTCAATATCCACCTGAGCATGAGCCTGCCGGGTTTCGATACTTTTGAACAGCATACAAAAAAAGATAATTCAAATAAAATACTGTATTGGTTTGGCGAAGCAAAAAAAGCCGGTTTATCTACCACCGTCAATATCACGGTTACCCGGAAAAATATTCATGAACTTTACGAAACCCTTGCAGAGGCGCTGATAGCAGGTGCGGACACCTTGCTGATGAACCGTTTTCTTCCGGGCGGAAGGGGAATAAAATATGCAAATGAACTGATGCTTTCAAAAGAGCAGGTTGTTGAAATGTTAGATATCGCAGAAGATGTATTACGGAAAGCAAACCGTACGGGAAGCGTAGGCACCGAACTCCCGAAATGTATTATTGATAAAAACAAAGAATACAAAAAACTCACCATAGGAACCCGTTGCTCGGCCGGGCTTGATTTTTTTGTCATCGGGCCGTCGGGACATGTGAGGGCATGCAATCATTCGCCTGTTGAATTATGTCATTTTTCAGAAATAGAGAACCTGAAAAATCATCCCTACTGGAAAACTTTTGTGATGAAAGATTACAAACCTGCCATGTGCAAAGATTGTGAGTTGTTATACGATTGCGACGGCGGATGCAGGGAAGCCGCCCATATTGTTTCAGGTGACGTTTGTTCACCGGATCCGTTGTTTTTAGAAAAATAAAATTATGTCCATTCAAACCATATCACTGTACGAATTAAATAACAGCATTAAAACTGCCATCAGCGGCTCATTCCCGGAAGCATCCTGGGTGATTGCAGAAATCAGCGAATTATCTGTTAACCGCAACGGGCACTGCTACCTTGAACTCATTGAAAAAAATGCGGATAACACACAGATCATAGCAAAAGCAAGAGCAACGATCTGGGCATTTACCTTCCGGATGCTGAAACCCTATTTCGAGACCAGCACAGGCCATGAATTTATTTCCGGGTTAAAAGTTCTGCTAAATGTTACCATTGAGTTTCATGAATTGTACGGATTAACCCTTAATGTGAAAGATATAGATCCTACCTATACCCTTGGCGATATCGAGAAAAAGAAAAAAGAGATCCTCGACCGCCTAGAAAAAGAAGGCGTGATCAATATGAACAAAGAAATTGAGTTGCCCGAAGTCCCCCAAAAAATCGCCATCATATCCTCAGAAACTGCCGCCGGTTATGGCGACTTTATAAACCAGCTTGAGAATAATCCGTATTCTTACAAATTTTATCATAAACTTTTCCCGGCATCCATGCAGGGTGAGAATACTGAAAATTCTATTATTGAAGCGCTTGATAAAATCTACAGGCATGAATCTTTTTTCGATGCAGTGGCAATCATTCGCGGCGGAGGTTCAAAATCCGATCTTATATCTTTCGACAGTTACTGGTTAGCCTATCATATCACGCAATTCCCTCTGCCTGTCATTACCGGGATCGGCCACGAAAGAGATGACACGATTGTGGATATTGTTGCCCACACAAAATGCAAGACCCCGACGGCTGTTGCCGAATTTCTTATTGACAAGGTATCGGAATTTGAAAACCGTCTTCTCGAATTGCAAAACAATATAATTGAAAATACAGAATCGCTGCTCCAGGAAGCCAATGATGAAATCGGCAGTTTGACCGGTCTCTTTGCACCCATAGTTCATACTGCCATTCAAAATGAAAACAACGGATTAGCCTTCTCCATGCATAAAATAAAAACTGCTGTTGCAAGGTATTTCGAAATATCGAATCTTCATCTTGAAAAATATCCCGAAGACCTGAAATGGCATGCTGGATTTTCAATTTCAGATACGAAAAATAATTTAAAAATGTATTCTTATTCTTTACAAAACTCCCTGAAAAAATCATTGGCTGAAGCAAAACACAGGATAGAAATTTTCAATACAAAAAACCGGCATCTTGATCCTTCGAATGTCCTCAGACGGGGTTATTCAATAACCTTTTCGAAGGGGAAAGTTTTAAAAACCACAGATGGCATAAGCGAAGGAGAAGAAGTGGATACAGTATTATACAACGGAACCTTTAAAAGCAGGATTATAAAAAAATGATATATGGTATCACAAATTGAATTTATATTACCGCCTTACAAAAGAGGCTTTCACCTGATAACACACATTATCGAAAGCAAACTCGGGGAACTTCCTGAGAAAGGGCTTCTCAATATTCTTATCAAGCATACTTCTGCCGCCATCACGATTAACGAAAACGCAGATCCATCGGTGCGGGCAGACTTTGAATCATTTTTTAACAAATTAGTTCCTGAAAACCAAAATTTTTACAGCCATAACAGCGAAGGCAGCGATGATATTACAGCCCATCTGAAAGCATCCATTATCGGGCAAAGTCTTACTATCCCTATAACAAACCACAGGATCAACTTAGGCGCCTGGCAGGGAATTTACCTTTGCGAGTTCAGGGTTTACGGAGGGCATAGGAAACTTGTATTGACAGTGTATTATTAAAACGCAAAGCCAACTTTAATATCGCCCACAACACTATATTCAAAATGGTAGAGAAGCCGTGAATCATTTGAATAGTATACGCCCAAACCAAGATTCAATCCGAAATACATATACTTTAAAAAATTTCGCTGAACGCCCCAGATAATTCCTGCAACATCATAAGTAAAATGCAATTCATCGCCAAAAAAATGCTGGTAAGTGAAACCAATATAATTCCCGGAAAATTTACTGATATCCTTCTTTTCCTTTATTCTTCTTTCAAAATTATAATAATGCCTGTATTCGCCTTTGGCAACCGGGTAAAAATAGTATTTCATTTCGTTATGAAGCGAATCGCGGATCGGAAGTATTCCAAAATAGATATCAAGCAATATAGTATTGTTTTTTATTACTTCTCTCTCAACTGCTAATCCCGGTGCAACCAGGTTAAGCCGGAACACTGTCTTTTTTTGCTTATTCGCAGTATCTTCAAAAAATAAATTATTTTGTTTGACCGAAGGCTGGGAAAAATCAGGAATAAATTTTACCTGTGCAGAAACGCTTAGAAAAGTTAACCCTAATAAAACCGTTGCAAAAAAACTATTTTTCATCAGCAATATCCCTGTGTTTTAAAACGATTCGTATATTATATTTTTCATTGAGATGAGCAGCCAGTTTCTCTGCAGCAAACACAGATCTGTGCTGCCCGCCGGTGCATCCGAAATTAATCATCAGGTTAGTAAACCCGCGCTGCAAATATTTTTCTACGCTTTGTTCGGCCAAAGCAAAAACATGATTTAAAAAACCGGTCATTCCTTTTTCATTATTCAGAAAATCCATCACAGGTTTGTCTTTTCCGGTGAGAGATTTGTATTCATCATACCTTCCCGGGTTATGTATGGCACGGCAGTCGAAAACAAAACCGCCGCCATTGCCCGTGTGGTCTTCAGGAATACCTTTTTTAAAAGAAAAACTTGTAATGGTTACAGTCAACTGAATGGGTTTTTTCTCATCTTCCTGCGATTCATATTTTTTAAGTTCCTGCGAACTGACAATCTGCTCAAGTACATTCCACAGGGCCGGTAATTTCACGGGAAGACGGACTACATCGAGAAGGTATGCTAAATTTTTGACGGCATACGGAATGCTTTTTAAAAAATGCTGCTTTTTCTCATAAAAGCCCCGGAACCCGTATGCTCCCATGGCCTGCATGATTCGGATCAGAACATAGCCATAATAAAATTCTATGAAAGCATTTTTATCTGTCTTAATATATCCGGATACCGCCCCGATATAATAATTCAGCAGTTCATCGCGAATCTTTTGGGGAATGTCGGCTTTTGCATCGTAAAGCAATGAGGCAAGGTCGTATTGCAAAGCTCCTTTCCTGCCTCCCTGGTAGTCTATAAAATAAGGTTTTTCATTAAACAGCATAATATTCCGCGACTGGAAATCCCGGTACAGAAAATAACTGCAATCCGATTGCAACAGATAATCGCTGAAAGCCTGAAAATCGTCTTCAAGGTTTTGTTCATCGAAAGAGATCCTGGCAAGCTTTAAAAAATAATATTTAAAATAATTCAGATCCCACATCATAGACTGCTTATCAAAACCGCCGCGCGGATAACAGAAACCATAATTCAAATCTTTTCCTGCAAGAATCTGGAACATGGGAAGCTCATCAACAACTTTTTTATAAACATCAACTAGTTCATCCGGGAAATCAGCGCCCTGTCTTTTTTCAGTGAGAAACGAAAAAAGCGTCTCATCGCCGAGGTCTTCTACAAGATAAATATTCTCATCCGTATTTACCGAATATATCTGCGGCACATTCAGCCCTTTTGAATAAAAAAATTTTGAAAATTCAACAAAAGCAAGGTTTTCTTTTTTATCTGCATTAAATACCCCAATCGCATTTTGGGTAACGCCTATGATCCTGTAATATTCACGATACGAGCCAGACTGGGGTATTAGTGAAATACTTTCCGCATATTCGCCCGACCATTGTTCAAAAAGAGCCGTTAACTTTTTTACAATGAAATTTTCCAATGTTATATACTTTGATTTTGAATTACAATACTTCAGTAATTTTTCAGATTGCTTCACCCTCCTTCGTCGGATCCGTAATGACGACGCCTCTTTCCGTCATTGCGAACTGCGAGGCGTTGCACTGAGCACAGTCGAAGTGAACGAAGCAGGAAGCAATCTCTTAATTATTACTCGGTTCAAAAAAATTACCGAACTATTGAATTATACAAAAGTATAAAAATAAACCCTGAATTCAACAGCGCGGTGATAAAACATACAGAGACGGAGGAATGCCCCGTCTCTGCAAAAAAAATATTTTTATATAATGTTTTATTTTACGGTTATTTCTTTAATAAGATTTTGCGCCCCTGCGAATTTATCAATGATAAAAAGCACATACCGGATATCGCATACAATGGTTCTTTGAATATCCGGTTCAAAAGCAATGTCGCCGCTCATGGCTTCCCAGTTGCCATCGAATGCAAGGCCTACTAATTCTCCGTTTCCGTTTAATACCGGGCTGCCGGAGTTTCCGCCTGTGATATCATTGTTGGTAGTAAAGCAAACTCTTATTTCACCATCCTGCGCATATCTGCCATAATCTTTCTTTTTATAGAGTTCTTTCAGTTTTGCAGGCACATCAAAATCGGGGTCGGTTTCATCTTCTTTCTGCATCACTCCTTTAAGTGTAGTAAAATAATCGTATGCCACAGCATCGCGCGGGATGTAATCAAGCACTTTGCCATAGGTAAGCCGCATGGTTCCGTTTGCATTAGGATAGAATAATTTATTAGACTGCATCTTCATCAGGCCGTCAAGAAATAAACGGTTTGCCTTATCGAGTTTTTCAAAATCAGCATGGTTGCCGTCATGCAATTTTTTCTCATTGTTTAACAGCGATTGCATAGTAAGGAATAATGGGTCTTTTGTAAGTTTTTTCAACTTGGTTGTTGTTAGAAACTGGTTAAATTTCTCTTCGCTTGAGAAGATGGATTTTTTAAAAACAGCATTGGCAAATTTATTAAAATCACCTTTGTAATCTTTGGCCACAGATTTAAAAATATCGGGATGAAACTCCGGCTTAATATCTGTATAAAACATTTTAAACAGAGCGCTAAAAAGTTTTTTTTCCGTGTCTAAGTCAAAATCCTTAAAATAAACTTCTGATTCTTTTCTGACATCCGATATCGCTTCCATGATCTGGGATTTGAACTCGTTGCTTACATTGCTGGTAGTATCCGCTTTCTTCAATAATTCATAAAGACTGAGTGTTGCATGAGCCATAGCGATTCCGTCAGGCCCTCTTAATGTGGCTTCCCTGAAATACATACTCACGAGATTATATTGCTCAAGCGCTTTATTCGCACTTTCCATGTCGGCGATCACACTTCCGTATAAAGCCTTTCTGTCCGAATTTTCATCTGCCCATTTCTGGAACTGCGTTTCAAGTTCCTTTCTTTTTCCAAACACATTCAGGCGGTTCAGCCCTTTTGTCTGCCCGATGAAATATTTCCAGTAGTTGCTGGTACGGTAATATTTTGCAGCATATTTAATTTTCAAAGCATTGCTTTTATCTATGGTTTCTCTGAGTATAGCAAGCTTAGCCTCTCTTATTTTCACAATGGCGGGATTTATAATGTCTGTTGCCTGCTTTACGCCAAAGGACGAAAAGTAGCGATTGGTTGATCCGGGATAACCAAGGATCATGGTAAAATCTTCTTTTTTTACACCATTAAGAGATACCGGAAGAAAATTCTTCGCTTTCAGAGGAACATTCTCAAGAGCGTATTCGGCGGGCTTTCCATCAGGCGCAGTATAAATTCTGAACAGGCAGAAATCACCTGTTTGGCGCGGCCACATCCAGTTGTCGGTATCGCCGCCGAATTTCCCGATGGATGAAGGAGGCGCACCCACTAAGCGGACATCTTTATAAATAAGATAAACAAAAAGATAATAACTATTCCCCTCGAACAGGCTTCTTACTACAGATGAATATTCGGTTCCCCGTGAACTTTCTTCCGAAATTTTATTGCTTTCTTCAGCAATTTTCTGATTCCTTTCTTTCTCTGTCATCGAATTATTCACATCTGCAAGTATTTTTGCAGTAACATCTTCAATCCGGATAAGAAATTTCACTGTTAATCCGTCATTGGGAAGTTCTTCTTTTCTCCTTATAGCCCAGAAACCTTCTTCGAGATAATTCCTTTCTAAGGTGCTGTTTGCCTGAATCTGCCCGTATCCGCAATGGTGGTTGGTAATAAGCAGTCCTTCTGCAGAAATGACAGAACCGGTGCACCCGTTCCCAAACTGGATGATAGCGTCTTTCATACAGGATTTGTTAATACTGTAGATATCTTCCGGTGTAAGTTTAAAACCGGCTTTCTTCATTTCATCATAATTCCTGTTGAGCAATGTCAGCAGCCACATCCCTTCATCTGCTTTTACGTTTAAGTTAACGATAAAACTTATAATTACGGCCAGGGTAACGATTTTTTTGAACATATGGTTAATTATTAAATTCGGATTAATAAACTATGTAACAAACTGTAAATTTAAAAAAATAATTTAAAACGAAAAAAAGTTACTTAATCATTGTTGTCCGGTAAAAATACAAAATGGTCTTTAATCCGTCACAATCTTTTGAAAATCAAATTTAGGTTTCCTATACTAAAAAGCAAGCCCCATCGAATTTTATAAAGTGCAGCTATAAGGTCGGCACGTAAGTCAAATAAGTTTGTTATAAATCATCGTAAGAGCAGCGAACTGTCGCCATAGCTCAGGAACCTGAACCCATTCGACAGGGCATAATTGTAAATTTTTCTCCAGTTTTCTCCAACGAATGCGGCAATCAGAAGAAGTAAGGCGCTATTCGGTTGATGATAATTTGTAATAATACCCTTTGCAGTTTTGAATTTATACCCGGGCACAATCATCAATTGAGTGGATGCGGCAAGCGTCTTAAGTTGGTTAGTTATGAGATGTTCATATACGGCTGAGAATGCTTCTTTTGCAGGGATTTCCGGTAACATATCATAGACTTCCCATTGCGAGATATGAAAAGGATTTTCTTTTTTATGTATAATTTTTATTCCGATCCTGTAGAGGCTTTCGAGTGTTCTCAGGGATGTAGTGCCAACTGCAATGATATTATTGGTATTCTCAACTAAATTTTTTAGAGCAGGCGTGGAAATGAAAAAATGTTCGGTGTGCATTTCGTGATCATAGACAGAACATGATTTTATCGGTTTGAATGTACCGGCGCCCACATGAAGTGTCAGTTCTTCAGTTTTTATTCCTTTTGTTTTCAGCGAATCGAAAACGTTTTTTGTAAAGTGCAGGCCGGCAGTAGGCGCTGCCACTGAGCCGTCGGATTTTGAATACACGGTTTGGTATCTTTCTTTATCAATGGGTTCAGCTTTCCTGTCAATATAGGGTGGGAGAGGGGTTTCCCCTGCAAGGTCAAGAATATCGCTGAATGGTATTTCCGGGTTATCCCAGTTGAAACTGATTTCCTGGTACGTTTGATGATCGGAAATTTTTTGCGCTTCGAGCACAGTGTCTTTTCCGTCACAGGTAATAGTTTTCCGAAGGGCAGTATCTTTCCATTTTTTCAGGTTTCCTGTAATACATTTCCATATACAGGTTTTTTTTTGCTGAAAATTTAATTCATAATCCGGAGGGATCAGCGGCTCAAGGCAGAATATTTCGATTTGCGCTCCTGTGGGTTTGTGAAATATCAGGCGCGCCTGTATAACTCTTGTATTATTGAAAACGAGTAAACTTCCTTCAGGTATATGAAAATGAATATTTATAAATGTATCTTCAGCGATCCGTCTGTCTTTATATATCAGAAGTTTTGACCGGTCTCTTCCGGTAAGCGGGTATTTGGCTATTCTTTCAGCGGGAAGCGGATAGACGTAATCGTTGATTTTTATATTTTTAATAAAGTCCGTCAATATGATTTTCATTCATTTTAACTTACATGAGTCTGCTCCGAAAAGTAATTTCTTCAAAAATTGAAATAATGGAATGTTGGAATAATGGGCTTTCCCAATAATCCATTTTTCCATCATTCCAAAATATCGGACTTTTCGGAGTGCACTCTTACATTATTTATGAATTTAAAAAGTTTAAAGGCAAAAGTAAATAAATTAATATGACTGAAAATAATTTTTTATAACTTTGTGAACTTTTAAACTTCAGGTATATTATGGATATAAAAGTGGGCGACAGAGTGCGTTTTCTTAATGATGTGGGCGAAGGAATCGTAACCTGTATCGTTAACAAAAACATTGCAAATGTCCTTATCGAAGATGGATTTGAATTACCGACTCATGTAAACGAACTGGTGGTGATAGAAAAAGCTGCCGCAGCTCCGCAGAAAAAAGAAACCGCAGATGCGGATTATGTTACCGATGTATCTTACAACTATGCGGAACGTGAAGATTACGACTATTCCGGAGATATTGAAGAGATTGAAGGAAACGAGAACCCGAATGTGTTTTTTGCATTTGTACCCGACAACCACGAGGATCTTATTTCGGCAAATATTAATATCTACTTGGTCAATGATTGTAATTATTATATAATGTATACGGTGGCATCTGTATCTGAAATGGAAGCCTGTAAACACTTGCACAACGGCATATTGAACCCGAATACAAAATTCCTTCTGACTACATTGCAGATTTCACAGCTTAGCCAGATCAAAAAATTTCATTTCAACCTGCTATTTTTTAAAAATGGAGAATATAATCCTGTGAGCCCTGTTGAAAACAGTATTAATTTAAAACATCTGAAGTTTTTAAAAGACGGTTGTTTTGACGATAATGACTTTTTTGATGAGAAGGCTATTATTTATTGTATTACCAAAAATATTGAAGACAGCATCAGCCATCTCACAGAAACGGATATTACTAAAATATCGAATGAGAAACAGGCCAGTGAAGAGTATCAGAAAAGCCTTGGCGTTAAATTTAAACCCAGGCCTGAACCTGTAACGGAAGAAGTGGATCTTCATATCAATCAATTGCTGGTAGATTGCCGGGGTTTATCGAACAGCGAAATTTTAGACCATCAGATAAAGCATTTTCATAAAAAAATGGAAGAGGCTATAAGTTCAAGACTGAGCAAAATTGTTTTCATTCACGGAATCGGAAACGGCACCTTAAAAAATGAACTCAGAAAAACATTAACTAACGATTATCCGGAATACAAATTCCAGGATGCTTCTTTCAAAGAATACGGATATGGAGCTACGCTTGTGATTTTAAAATGAAACAGGTAATTGGTTAAACATATGATAAAATAAGGGTTATTAACATAATAATTTGTCCTATAATTAATATTATGTTAAATAGATAATTTAAAATACAACCTGCTCCATTTGAAATAAATTATACTTTACGTGGTATGAATTATCGCATTCTTTAAAAGCCCCAAACCCCAAGTCCCAAATTTTAAGCATGCACTGAGAGACTCGTCCTGAGCCTGCCCGCAGTGAGCAAGGCGCCGCACAGAGCTTGTCGAAGTGCCGAACTGTCGAACGGAAGCCGAAGTGAACCAAGACCTTCGCTACAAGCCCTCTTGAAATTTTGGGCTTGGGATTTGGAATTTGGAATTTTTTAAAATGTGACAATTTACCTCGTTTTCAATATAATATAATTGAAACGGATTATTCAGTTTTAGTATAAACGGGCTCGGTTGCAAAAGGAAAAGTTTCTTTGAAAAAAACAGTATGTGAAATTGTTTCGCCATTTCTAAAGTAAAACCTACCTCCCCATGAGTGTATAATTTCTGTATAAACATTAGCAATACTGTCGCGGTTGACAATCACCCGTTTTGATTCTTTCCATTGATCTTTTTTTAACTCGATGGTTATTCCCGTCGGATAAATTTTTGATAAATAGGATCTCATCCTTCCGGCAGCTATTTGTTTTCTTCTCTCTTCATCTGCCTTGGCTTTTGCTTCATTTATTTTTTTTATATTTTCATCAGCTATAGCTTTTGCTTCTTGTTGTTTTTTTAAATCAACTTCAGCCTTTGCCCAATATTTTTGTCTGTCAAGTTCTTTGTTTTTTTCATCGGCTTCCACCTTAGCTTTTGTATCCATTCCGGATTGTGTTCTTAATTTCTTTTTCCATTCTTCATCATCTTTCGACTTTGGCGTTTTCTGGTTGTTATTGTCAACTACGGGATTAATATTTTTTTTAGTTTGCTGTTGATTGTTATTATTATTATTATTGTTGTTGTTATTGTTTGCCAACTGCTGATTCTTTTTTTGTTCCTTCTCTTCTTTCTTTTTAACAGTAACTTCTGCTTCTGCTTTTGCTATTTCGGATTGTATGGTTTTTGTATAATCCGTATCATAGATGAAAGCATCTGTTTTTTCGTCGTATTTAAATTTTGCCACCGGCTGATTAAATACGACGGTATTTAAACCTTCATATTGTTTAAATAGGTTTATGGAAAAGTTGATCGGTTCTGTTTCTTCATCCAGAACGGCAGATGGGACTTTTGCAGATATTGAAATCTTTTTGGTTACATATCCCTTTTTTTCAAAACTTAAAATATACTCCGCTTGATACGGAACGCTAACCGTAAACCTGCCGTTTTCAGCAACGGATAATTTTTTATAAGGCGTGTTATCTTTCTCAATCACAATATTGCAAGGCGATATCTTATCGTCTTCGACCTCAACTTTTCCTGATATCATTAATTTTACTTTCTGTGGAAATACCGAATAAGGAAGAATAAAAAACAAAATAATACCCAAAACAACAAACCCTGTTTTGAAATATCTGTTATAAATCTTATTTGAAATTTTATTTTTTCTCGTTATCATATTTTGTATTTATTTGCTCGTCTTTTTCAGGTTTTGTTTCAGTGCCGAAAACAATGCCGGAAATTGATTTCCCGTTTTTGAAAAAGTAAACGCCGCCCCACGAATGTTTCACTTCCTGAAATTCATTGGCAACTCCTCTCCTGACAATAACAACCCGTTTTACCTGTTTCCCGGCATCATTTGTATTTTCAATATTTACTCCCTCCGGATATTTTTTTGCAAGTTCGCCTAAGTATTTTTCCATTTGAACGGATTCCTCCTTTGACTCAACTTTGGTTTCAGTGGTTTTCTTTGCTATTATTTCATCAATTTTTGCAATCTGGTCTTTGGGATAATTTTCATCAGGTTTAAAGGTCTGCGCTTTCATATAATACCCTTTTGACAGGTCCCATTTCTGGTTTTTAAAATGATTGTCGGCAACCGATACAGCCTGAACATACTGGTTGTTTTTTGCCAGTTCCTCTTCTTTTGCTTTCTTTTGCTGAGCCAGTATGTCGTCAATTTCTTTGATTTTATCTTTCGGATACTTCTCATCCGGTTTAGTATTAGCGGCTAAAAAATAATTTGTCCGGGCATCGTTATAACTTTTATTTGTAAAAAAATTATCTGCTTTACTGATCAGGTTCTTATAATTTTCTTCTTTTTTCTTCATATCTGATTCTGAGGCGATCAGTTTATCTAACTCTGCAATTTTGGTTTTTGGATATTGTTCGGCAGGTTTAAGTTTTGAGGCTTTTGAGTAAGATTCTTTTGCATCGGAATATTTCTTATCTTTATAGTTGGCATCTCCTTCAACTAACAGGTTTGTATATTCCTTTTCCAAAGCTTCGGCTTTGGCTTTAGCATCGGCTTCAGCTTTGGCTTTAAGTTTTGCTTCTTCTTCCGCTTTTTTACGGGCATCTTCTTCGGCTTTAGCTTTAGCTTCGGCATCTGCTTTTTTCTTCTCTTCTTCTGCTTTCTTGCGGGCTTCTTCTTCGGCTGCTTTTTTCTTCTTGTATTCTTCGGCTGCTTTAACTTTTGCTTCGGCATCTGCTTTAGCTTTCGCATCGGCTTCCGCTTTTTTTCTGGCATCTTCTTCGGCTTTTGCTTTTGCTTCTTCTCTCTTTATACGATCTTCGTCGTCGGCTTTGGCTTTGGCCTCTGCTTTTTTACGGGCATCTTCTTCGGCTTTTGCTTTTGCTTCTTCTCTTTTTATACGATCTTCTTCGTCGGTTTTGGCTTTGGCCTCTGCTTTTTTACGGGCATCTTCTTCGGCTTTTGCCTTGGCTTCCGCTATTTTTTTAGCATCTTCTTCGGCTTTTGCCTTGGCTTTAGCTTCTTCTTCAGCTTTTTTCTTAATCTCAGCTTCTTCTTTCTTTTTGCGTGCTTCTTCTTCTGCCTTTGCTTTGGCTTCTAACAGTTCTTTTTTCTTTTTTTCATTTTCTTCAGCCAACGCTTTTTTACGTGCTTCTTCCTCAACTTTTGCTTTCGCTTTTGCTTCTTCATCAGCTTTTGCTTTCGTATCGGCTTCTGCTTTTTTACGAGCATCTTCTTCGGCTTTTGCTTTAGCTTTGGCATCTTCGTCTGCTTTTTTCTTTGCTTCCGCGTCAGCTTTCTTACGGGCTTCTTCTTCTAATCTTTCTTTTTCTTTCCGTTTATTTTCCGCTTCTGCATCAGCCTGTGCTTTTTTCCTTGTCTCTTCTTCGGCTTTAGCTTTGGCTTTGGCTTCTTCGTCTGCTTTTTTCTTTGCATCCGCTTCTGCTTTTTTGCGTGCTTCTTCATCTGCTTTTGCTTTAGCTTTGGCTTCATCATCGGCCTTTTTCTTTGCTTCCGCTTCCGCTTTTTTGCGTGCATCATCTTCGGCTTTTGTCTTCGCTTTTGCCTCGTCTTCGGCTTTTTTCTTAGCATCCGCTTCTGCTTTGGCTTTTGCATCAGCATCCGCCTTGGCTTTGGCTTTGGCTTCTTCTTCTGCCTTGAGCTTTGCTTTTGCTTCTGCTTCGGTTTTTGCCTTTGCATCTGTTTCTGCTTTGAGTTTTGCTTTTGCTTCTTCATCTGCTTTTGCCTTGGCATCCGCTTCTGCTTTGGCTTTTGCTTTGGCATCTGCATCTGCCTTGGCTTTGGCTTTGGCCTCTTCATCTGCTTTTGCCTTTGCTTCGGCTTCCGCTTTGGCTTTGGCTTCATTTTCAGCCTGCTGCTTGGCTTTGTTTTCTGCTAACAATTGCTGTTTTTTGGCTTTATCTTCTTTTTTCTTTTCTTCTACCACAGCTTCTACTTTGGCAACTTCAGACTGAATGGTCTTTGTATAGTCTGTATCATAATCGAATCTATCATCTTTTTCATTGTATTTGATCTTTGCGACAGGTTGGTTGAATACCACCGTGTTTACTCCCTCGTATTGTTTAAACATGTAAACCCTGCAGTCAAACGGATCAAAACCTTCGTCGAGAATATCAGGGGAAACTTTTGTGTTTACAATGAGTTTTTTTGTAACATAATCCTTCTTTTCAAAAGTCAAAAGAAATTCACTCTGGTAATCAAGATTAAAATTAAATTTCCCGTTATTTTGCAGGGAAACTTTCTTAAACGGAGCGCCGTTCTTTGTAACAGTAACAGTAGTTCCGGCTATATCATCATCATCAATCACCACCTTGCCGCCGAATGTATATTTCAAATCCTGCGCATTTACAATACTGCTGCAAACAATGCAAAAGCAACAATAAAACAATAAAATACAGTATTTTTTAAGAGTAAAAATGTACATTAAAAATGTATTATCTTATTTATTAAAATATTAACGTTAAAAGGATTAAAAATGTTACGTTAAAATTTAAAACCTGAAAAATAATAAAAAATACAATATCAATAATAAAAAAGTCGTTTGATAGATTGTGAAATTTGGTTTATTTGAATATTTTTGTAAAAACTAAATTTATAAAATTATGAAAAAATTAATTGGCACTATTTTTGGCTTGATCTTTATTGTTAATGTATCATTTTCACAAGATGCAGAGTTTACTAATGGTAAATCGAAATTAAAAGCAGGGGATTATAAAGGAGCCGCTGAAGATTTTACAAAAGCTATACAACTGAATCCCAAAGATATGAATTATTACTTACAAAGAGGTATGGCATATGGTCTTTTAGAAGATTACGAATCTGCCATTAAAGATTATACAACGGTTATCACTGCCGAGCCCAAGCACATTTTTGCATACATAAGCCGCGGAGGCGCATATAATAAAACCAAGAAGTATGAAAAAGCATTAACGGATTTTAATAAAGCCATTGAGATTGATCCTGAAAATACGGAAGCCTATAATAACAGAGGCTGGGCAAAAAAATTCTTAGGCGATAAAAAAGGAGCCTGCAAAGACTGGAAAGAATCGAAAAAGAAAGGCAACGACGAAGCCAGGATTATATTAAAAAATAATGATTGTTAAAAAAAATACCACAATGAAAAAGTATGTTTTATTATCCGGGATTTTTCTGGTGTTGTTTATCATCACCTCTTTTACAATATTAAAAGATAGTTTCAGTAAAGACAAGCATCCGACAGATATTAGAGATTGCCTGGTAAAAGTTAAATCTACCTGGGGCGATCCCTGTCCGGGCTGTACTTCATACAGAGAGTCCTATAAGGTCCGTTTCGTCAATGATTGTGAGGTTAATCTTGATTTTAAAATCGCTGTTCAGAATAAAAACAAAACCTTGAAAATATTTGAAAAAGAAAATTTCGGGCCTAATGATTCTATTGATGTTTATTCCTGCGAAGGGACAGGTAAAGTTTTTAAATATGTAAGAAAAGCAGGCGATAGAGAAATTGAATTACCCTCCAATATGGAAATTACCAAAAAGAATCCTAAGTAAAATTTTTATACTAAAAACGGGATTAAAGTAAATATAGTAATCGGTGTTCGGTTTCGCCTACGGCGGTCGGTAACCTTGCCTACCGGCAGGCAGGTCGGTAGTTTTTTACTCAACTGATGACTGATGATTATTTCATGAGATTGATACGCTAAGTTGACGACCGACGACTAATTACCGCTTACCGATTACAAATTAAAAATACAGGGGATGAAGGGTAAACGACCGCTTGCTGTATTCAACAGCAGGAAAAGGCACTTTAATAATGTTAATAACTTTGAATATTGTTGATAAAACCTTATACTTTGTTTTGATTCTTGTAAAATCCACATCTATTGAAAAAAAGTACCGCCTTTTTCTTTCGGGATTTACGCCGTCAATCTGCACTTCATCGTTTGAATTGCCTGCCAGCATCCCGTCTGCGCCATAGCCAAAAGAAATATTCAGCCAGTCGGGAATATATTTTATTTTGTACACAGAATTTATATTCAGGGATAACCAGAAGGTCATGCCATTGTAATCTTTAATCAATTGTTCTGAAAAGTTTTTCCCAAACGTTTCCGGCCTGTATTTGACAACACCGCTTTTCCGGTAAGAATATTTTAAGGTAATCTTCTGTTCATCCCAGAAATACTGCTGTCCACAGAAAAGGGCAACACCAAGGGAATTCGCAGCAATATCTCCCGTAGAAGCTCCCCATTGCTTTGAAAACCCATCGAATACTTCGACGGTAGATATATAAAGAAACCCTAATCCGCTTCCTAACAAAAGAGATTTATTTTTGTCTAAACCAGACCACGTAAACGTGTTGAAACATATGTTTGATAAATGATATGAACTATATGTGTGGGCAATTTTATCCATCTGCAACCATTCTTTATTGTCGTCGAAAAAGTGGAACGATGATCCCGGATAATCTTTATACCACAATTCGTTCATGCCGGCAACTGCTGCGGAATATAATACAGTTTGCCCGGTGATAGTTAAAGTAAAATGTTTTTTGCTGAAGGATGGGCTCTTCAACGTATCGCCGGAATAAGCCATGAAAAAAGGATTATGGGTTAAATCCTCTGATAAAAAATTTTCATCAGTTTTTTGCCCCAACCCTAAAGGGTGAAGCCGATGAAAATCAGCCCTCCCTTTAGGGCTGGGGCTTTGGCTGATTTTCAGAATCAACGGTTTCGTTCCATGACTAAAAAAAGATGATACTAATAGAGCAAAAATTATTATGACTTTCTTATACATAAAACGGGATAAAATTGTACGGGAGCAGTAGGTAGCGGCAGTAGGCAGTAGGCAGCGGCAGTAGACAGTAGGTAGCGGCAGTTCCAAGCATAATATAATAATCAAAAGCAAAGAATCAGAAGTTAAAACCAAGCCTGATCACAGGGTTTGAGTAGGGCGAATAGGTTAAATCATTCAAATTCCATAATACGGTTAAATTGATAAATGCCCTCGCTCCTATTTTCTGCCTGATGCCGGCTCCCAGCAGATAGCTGTCAATATAAAACCGATCTGTCCCGGGATATTTATGAAGCGGGTCAAAAACCCTGGACTCAAGACTAAGCAACTCAACTTCTCCGTGCAGAAATATGGAACAGCCGTTACTATTAACAGGGAATACTTTTTTAAGGTCGTCAATCACAACAAATGAAGAAAACACCCTGCCGCCATAGATGTCGGTTTCGAAATTATATAAGGGCCTGTTATCTTTATAGTATTGGTATGTGCCGCCGATACCTGCTTTCCATCGTTCGGTAATATTCACTCCCACTAAAGGTGAAAAATCAATCTGGGTAATTGTGCCGATTGAGAAACCGATACTGCCGCCCCAGAAAATTTTTTTCCAGAATGGTTCATCCTGCTGCACTGAATACTGAGAATATATTTTTTGTGAACAGACAGATAATGCTATTATTACAAACAGAGGTTTAATTAATTTATTCATTATTAATAAATTTTATTTAAAAAAAAGCAGGCCTGTAAGCCGGGTTCTGTTCCGTTTTCCCGGAAAACCGGTACTTGGTTCTATCATTTATCTGGTTCCTGAATTGCTTGCAGGAATCATGCAATCTACCCCCCGGCATCGGACGAGCAGCCCTTGTGCGCCGGTATATTTGATCTTACAACCTGCCAGGTGTACGGCTGCGGATGTCGCCACCCGCGCCGGCGGGCTCTTACCCCGCCTTTTCACCCTTGCCCTGAAACACCCTGCAACAAGTACTGAATATTTCAGGGCGGTTTTTTTCTGTTACATTGCCTCCCCGATTGTTATCGGGACTTCCTGTTAGGAAGGGCAGCGCTCTTTGTTGCCCGGACTTTCCTCTCCCGACTTTATCGGGAACGATAGAACAGCCTGCTGGGTGCAAAGATAGGGAATAGTTTGAAGTTTCAGGTTTAAAGTTTGAAGTTTTTTTTAAAAGTTGAAACGACGGATGACTGACGACCGCCTACTGCCTACCGCTTAAATTTAGTTCCCAAACACATAGCTAATAATGTTGGCTCCCATTTTAAGAGCTTTCTGGCGGGTTTCTTCAGAGTCTTTATGCACAGACTGATCTTCCCAGCCATCGCCCAGGTCGCTTTCGTAGGAATAGAAACAGATTAGTCTTCCCTGATACATGATGCCAAAGCCCTGGGGAGGTTTGTTATCGTGTTCATGAATTTTAGGCAGACCGTTTGGAAATTCATATTTCTGATGATACAGGGAGTGATTATAGGGAAGCTCGATAAATTGGGCATCAGGGAAAACTTTTTTCATTTCGCGGCGGATAAATTCATCCAGACCATAATTATCGTCAATATGTAAAAACCCTCCTGAAATAAGGTAGTTCCTGAGGTTTTCTTTTTCATGGTCGGAAAAAATCACGTTGCCATGGCCTGTCATATGAATGAAAGGATAATTGAATATTTCTTTGCCGCCGACTTCTACTTCTACATAATCAGATGATATATTTGTGCCTAAGTTGGTATTACAGAATTTAATAAGATTGGTAAGCGATGTGGGATTTGCATACCAGTCGCCGCCGCCGCTGTATTTGAGCAGGCCGAGTTTTACGCTTGTGGTCTGGGAATACGAATAGCCTGCAAGCGCTGCGGCTATGAGGAGAAGAAGGGTTATTTTTTGGGAAAACATTATGGGAAATTTTAGGATTTAAGATTTAACCAATGGGCTTACGACCTGAATTTGCCGAATTTTGTATCGAATTTGCCGAATCCTGTATTGAAACTGCCGGATTCTATATTGAAATCGCCGGATTCTGCTTTAAAATCGCCGGATTCTGTATCGAAATCGCCGGATTCTGTTTTAAAATCGCCGGATTCTGCTTTGAAATCGCCGGATTCTGTATCGAAATCGCCAAATCCTAAATCCCAAATCCCAAATCCCAAACCTGCCTGTCGGCAGACAGGTCCTGAATCCCAAATCCTGAATTGAATATTATTCCTGAACTTTCTTTTTAGCGGATATAGTATCGTCAACAGAAAAACCCCATTCGCCTAATTTTTTAGGATTTTTCAGATACGCGGCTTTTAACAGAGCTTTACTGCTCTGTAAAATACTTATAATACCGGGTAGTAATAAATCCCGTTCCCTATACATTTTTTCCATCTCTGCTTTATGATATTCCGCCTTTTTATGTTTTTCGAGGCAGGCGTTAATGGTTGGACCTACTGTAATCCAGTTATAGTCTTCTAATGAATTTAATTTTGAAGATGCTCCGTCGTCCTGGTGTTTTTGATATACCTGGCCTGCAAGCGCGAGAACTTCTTCTACATTTTTTGGTATTTCAACCCTTCCTTTTGTTTTTGCCATAAATAATATTATTAATAATGAAAATACTTTTTGCAAAAATATCTTTTTTATGCAAATTTACAAAAATATTTATCTATAAACTTTTCAATCATGATGAACAGTCGTTATTTTTACACTGAGCGCAGCGTTACACAGAGTTTATCGAAGTGTCGAAGTGCGTTATTCAATTTTTGCATTTTCCATGCTTAGCAGAGGGACAACGACTTGGAATTTGAAATAAAAATTCATATATTTACATATTTTCATATGATGCATTGAATGAACCTCCTCATCTCCATATTGCAAAAGAAAAGGGGAGTAGGCAATGGTCCGCAAAAATTTGGTTAAATACATTTGAAATTGAAGAAAGAGGGAGTTTATCTGAAAAAGAAATTAATCAAGTTTTGAAATTGATAAAAAGTAATCAGCAAATTCTGATTAATGCCTTTAATAAAGTGAAAGAAGGAAAAAAAGTAACAACAATAAAACTCAAATAGCAATGAATACTTCATTAAAAAACAGAACAATGAGTATTGCAAAAATATTTTTTGATTTTCCTGGAAAAATAGCAATTAAATTGGAAGACGGGAGAATTTTTATCGCGCCATTGAAGTTTTTCCCAGAACTTCAAAAATTAAGCGTTGACAAAAGAAAAAAATATACTATTGTTGATGACAGAACTATTTTATTTTCTTGTTCCAATTCGGTTTATCATTTGGAGGATTTTATTGGGTTAGAAAGTAAATGGCGACAGAGATAAATATCAGAATTGATGAAAGAAATTATTTTAAAATCATATTTAATTACTTCGGCAGGCTTGTTTCGACAGGCTTGTTTCGATAAACTCAACACATCGCAATGCAAGCCTTGCGCTGCAACCGGCGGCAGTGTTTCAAAATGTTTGTACGGCGTGCAGCGCCGATACAGAGAGGCTGCGCTTTGGTACCCCGCCCTAAAGGGCAGGGCAATTCAGGACGAGGCAATTCATATACCACATCGGGGCTGTTCACTTCTACATTCTAAATTCGTTATTCGTTATTCGTTATTCATTTTATCTCTTC
>JACREX010000099.1 GCA_016212695.1 Bacteroidia bacterium | reverse complement strand
TTTTACAATAATGTAACAGCTACGCTGTATTGCTCGTAGAGCATAAATTATTGTAACAACAGCAAAACTACAATACAAATATACCTCGTAGAGGTTTCACTATTAATGAATTAAATAGCACAGCAATCCGTTATAATCAGCATAATTTTAAAGATATAAGAAAATTTTAGTTATTAGAACTTAAATACTACTTTTGTACATACATTAAATTTCATGCAAAAAATCAAAATATAATGAAACCCAAAAACATTAGTCGTAAGCCGTTTTTTAACTTACCTGTCTACCGGACAGGCAGGCGCATTATACCCTACACTGTACTGAACTTGAAGTATACCTTATTTACACTGCGCAAAATCGTAGTGTGCCTTTTCCTCACTTTAAACCTGCAACTTGCAACTTTAAACTGTTTCTCCCAGTGCGGCTGGACTTCGTATGATTCCACACAGGCTTTGGTGAATGAAAGAATCCACGATATATTCGAGGATAATGCTGGTAATATCTGGTTTGGCACTGACGGAGGCGTAACGAAATTTAATGGCACTACATGGACATCCTATACCATAACAAACAGCAACCTTTCCAACAACAATGTTTACTCAATTGAACAAACGCAGGACGGGAATATGTGGTTCGGAACGGCAGGAAGCGGCGCCTGTGAATTTGATGGCAGCAACTGGATAATCTATAATACAACAAACGGCCTTGTAAGCAACTCGATCTGGGATATTGAAGAAGATCATGCAGGGAATATTTGGTTTGCCGGAGCAAGCAACGGTATCGTAAAAAAGAGCGGATCAAACTGGCACACCTATACAACAGCCGATGGTTTTGGCAGCAATTCGAACCGGGTGATAAAAGAAGACCGTCATGGAAATATCTGGGTTGGTTCCAACAATGGAGTAACAAAATTTGACGGGACGCATTGTATAAATTATACTACCGCAAACGGGCTTCCCTGCAATACGAATTTTGACATTTTCGAAGACCATGATGGGATCATGTGGTTTGGAATGTGCGCCGGCGCAGTAAAATTCAACGGTATCCACATGACCATATATACCACTGCCAACGGACTTCCCAGCAATAGCATCCAATCCATTACCCAGGATCTTTCCGGAAATATATGGCTGGCATCCCCATCAGGCGCTGCAAAATTCGATGGTACAAATTTTACAATTTATAATACCAACAACGGGCTTCATAACAACCAAATCAAATCTGTGCTTGCAGATTCAAAAGGGAATATCTGGTTCGGTTCGTTTTATAAAGGAGTTACAAAATATGACGGCGCTTCATGGACATGGTACAGCTATGTAAAAAACATAATCGGAAATCATGTGAACCGGATATACAAAGATCCCCATAATCAACTGTGGTTTGCGACCAACAGCGGAGTGAGCAAATTCAAGGGAACCCACTGGAGTCAGCTTTGCTATTATGATGGGCTGGTTGATAACAGGGTGAATGATATTACTTTCGATAAAGAAGATTCTGTCTGGTTTGCAACGCAGAACGGCGCCAGTGAAAATAAAAATACTTTCTGGGCAAATTTTTATACCAGCGACGGGCTTCCTGATATCTCGCTGAATTCAATAATGTGTACGCACGACAGTATGATCTGGATCGGAACGCATCACGGCGCTGCAAAGTGGAACGGATATACATTTACAACTGTCAATCATAATACGAACGGCCTTGTCTGTGATTCGGTGAATGTTATCGTTGAAGACCCGACATATAATTTATGGTTTGGCACAGATAAGGGTATATCAAAATTTGACGGGAGCACCTATACAACGATACCCGGCGCCATCAATAATCACATTAACGATATTATTTATGATCATGCAAACAACCTCTGGTTTGCCACAGACAGCGGCATTTCAAAATATAACGGGGCAACCTGGACTCATTACACTACCACTGAGGGACTCATCAATAATCATGTAAACTGCATTAAAGAAGATGCGTTGCATAATATATGGTTCGGCACTCAAAACGGTGTCAGTAAATTCGACGGGGCTGTGTGGACCACTTACACAACAGCAGATGGTCTTATTAATAATAATGTAACCGATATTGAAGAAATGTTCCAGGGGATCCTCTGGTTTGCAACAAACAGCGGGCTGTCGTCTTATATAGTCTGTACAGAAAATGTTACGGTGGCTCACACGGATGCATCCTGCTTTGGTTCTGCTGACGGAAGCATTACGATAACGACAGACGGTACGCACCCGCCTTATCAATATTCTATCAATAACGGAACTTCTTATCAGACCGGAAATATTTTTACCGGATTAACAGCCGGAGTATATAATATTCTGGTCTTAGATTCCGGAAATAATGTTGCGTATATAGGTACGGATACTCTTCACCAGCCAGCCCCGATTGTAGCCATCTGGGATGTTACAAACATCAGTTGCTTTGGCCAGTCTGACGGCGCTATCCATATTTTGGTAAGCGCCCCGAATTCACCGGTAACATTCCTGTGGAACGACGGACCAACAACGCAAGACCGCAATAACCTTGCATCAGCGACTTATTCTGTTACGATCACAGATAGCATAGGTTGTCAGATTGAACATTCAATTTTTGTTGATGAACCGCCTGTGATAACCTTGGTTTATACACAAACCAATATTGTTTGCAGTTATGATAAAGGCTCCATTAACCTTACGGTCAGCGGCGGCGTACAACCCTGTTCATTCCTCTGGAGCAACAACGCTGCAACTGAAGACATTGACAGTTTAACAGCCGGAACATACAGTGTTACCGCTACCGATTATCACGGCTGCACAATGGATACAAGCATTACCATCACACAGCCTTCTTTGTTCTTAACAGTTGTACCGTCCATCACAAACATCAGTTGCCACGGGCAAAGCAACGGGGAAATTCACCTGGCGCTTTCAGGCGGAGTACAACCGTATGCCTTACACTGGTCGAATGATTCAACAACAACCGATCTTACAAATCTTACTGCCGGAAATTATTCTGTAACCATTTCAGACAACCAGGGATGTATATTTAATCAAATCTATCCGGTAACGCAGCCTGATGTCCTTTTAATTTCAAATATTAACAGGACAAATATTGATTGCTATGGAAACTCAAATGGCGCTGTTAATATTACTGTAACAGGAGGAACAACAAATTATTCTTATAACTGGGAATTTAACGGTATTCCGTATTCAACCTCAGAAGACCTGGCGAATCTTGCAGCAGGGATTTATTACATTACAGTTACCGATACGAACAATTGCACTTTTTCCGACAGCATACATATTACCCAGCCGCCGGTTCTTTCATTAACACAAACCTTGACAGATGTCACATGTTTGGGAGGCAATGATGGCGCCATCAATCTTACGGTAACAGGAGGCACGGGTATTTATATCGAATACCGATGGTATAATAACGCAGACGAGATAATCGGCGTTGCTGAAGATATAAGCGGTCTTACTGCCGGAATCTACAGGATTACTGTAAAAGACAATCACAACTGCATGGCAACCGATACTTTTGAGATCGCAGAACCAGCTATTCAATTATCATTTGTTCCTACAGATCTTGCATGTAACGGAGCCAATGACGGAACCGTAAACCTGATAGTTTTAAATTTCACAGGACCTCTTACCTATCACTGGTCAAATGGCTCTACCAATGAGGACTTGCATGAAATACCCGGCGGCATCTATATTGTTACCGTTACCTATAATACAACCTGCACCCTTACAGACAGTGTAATTATTTCAGAACCACCCTTAGGCTATTTCAGCATTAATTCTGACCACGGCCCGGTTTTGTGCTCTATTGAAACCATCCATCTGAATGCAGGAAGCGGGTTTACGCATTACCTGTGGTCAACGGGAGACACAGTCCAGAATATTATGGTTACCGATATAGGAACCTATACTGTAATTGTAGCCGATAACAACAATTGTCATTTTGGTGACACGATTTCGTTCAGCCTGCTTCAGGAGCCTTCAGTTCAACAAATATGTATGGTATCCGTGGACTCGGTTTTAAATAAAAATATTGTGATCTGGGAAAAAGAAATCTGCCTGAACATTGCTTCGTATGCCATTTACAGAGAAACAGAGACAGCAGGCGTGTATGCGCAAATCGGAAGCGTTCCGTATTCAAATGCCGGTTTATATATTGATACTTCATCGCATCCGGAACTACATGCCGACCGGTATAAAATATCTGCCGTTGATACCTGCGGAAACGAATCCATTCTCAGCGATCTGCACGGAACCGTGCATTTGAGTGTTGCAGCAGGTATTCCTACAGGATTCAATATCGGATGGTTCGATGTGTATGAAGGTTGGGACCCTGTCGTTTATATAATTTACAGAAGCATTAATAACGGAGAATTATTCCCGCTCGATACGGTGAGCAATATGATTGTTACCTACAGCGATATCAATGTTCCTCCCAATGCCGTTTCCGTGTGTTATATGATTGGCGCGGTAAAACCAAACCCTCCATGCCTTGTCGGGTTTTGCGCTTATGATCTTTCGCTTTCAAATATTGAATGTATGGAAGTTCCCAATGAAACAGGAAAGTTCAGTTTCACAGAACCGGAAATGAAAATCTATCCGAATCCATTTAATGAAAAAACCACAGTCGAATTTTATAATCCCGGCAACAGCGCCTATACCCTTCAGATTACAGATATAACCGGAAAAATAATGCTTGAAAAAAACAACATTACAACTGATAAAATAATCATTGAGAAGGGCGATCTTACAAGCGGGTTTTATTTTATTGAATTGCATGGAAAAACAAATTATAAAGGGAAATTAATTATCAAATAAATATTTGACCAAAACCTTCCTTTCCTCACCAAACACTTGCCGGACAAGTACAAATGGTTACTGGACAAGCCCAAATGGTTGATGGACTGTTACAAAATATGCTTTTACCTGATTATTAGGTGGTTGCTGGTGGATTATTGCCAGATTTACCAGTTTTGTTCATCTGTCCTCTGAATAGAACTGTTTATTTATTCTGCAAATATACGATGTATGAGCCTGCTCCGAAAAGTAATTTCTTTATGAATTGGAATAATGGAATGTTGGAATTATGGGCTTTCCCGATATTCCATTTTTCCATCATTCCCAAATATCGGACTTTTCAGAGTGGACTCATGTATTTAATTTAAAAATATATTTTACGGTTAAATATTATTCGCTCTGTGTTTTTTTTTATCTTTAAATCTCTATCTTTAAAACCAATTTTCAAATAAAAATTTACGAACATGAACAACTATAAAATACTTCTACATTTCGACAGGCTCAATGCATCGCATTCGTTATTCGATATTCGATATTCGTTATTCATTTTACCCTTTTCCCTTTGCGCTGCATTGAGCAGATGTGTTTCAAAACAATGGAGCGGCGTGCAGCGCAGATACAGAGAGGCTGCGCTTTGGTACCCCGCCCTAAAGGGCAGGGCAATTCAGGACGAGGCAATTCATATACCACATCGGGGCTGTTCACTTCTACATTCTAAATTCGTTATTCGTTATTCGTTATTCATTTTATCTCTTC
>JACREX010000098.1 GCA_016212695.1 Bacteroidia bacterium | reverse complement strand
CAAAAGGTTTATTGAGAATTTTTCAAAGAGGACATATAGATGTCCAGTCAAGCGGCATTTTACATGTGAACTTGACCCTGATATGGTAGCAAAATTACAGTATATATAAAAATCAACCAATATTTAGATAAGAGCCTCTTTTGTTGTTTTTAAAACATTTTCGAGACTGTCAATCGCTTTTTTCTGAGCAGAGATGCTAAGGTGAAACAAAAAATAAAATATAAAGAAAAAGATTGGAGTTTTCCGGGCAATTGAAGGTATGTTTGGAACGTTCATTCAGTTGTTTTAAACATATTACAAACCTACATAAGTTTTTTTTAAATACCCAAAAGACCGGAGAGAAAAATCTGATTACTGTTTTAGATGAATTATCAATGTAATTATGAAAAACTCCTAAAATCATTTAATTTTGACCCCGTAACTCATAATTTTATATTTTTTATTATGGCGCAAAATGAAGACCTCTTTAAGAAAATAATTTCTCACGCAAAAGAATACGGGTATATTTTTCCTTCAAGCGAAATTTACGACGGGCTGAGCGCAGTATACGACTACGGGCAGTACGGCGCAGAACTGAAAAATAATATCAAACAGTATTGGTGGAGCGCCCTTGTGCAGTTGCACGAAAACATAGTGGGAATTGATTCGGCAATTTTTATGCATCCCACAGTATGGAAAGCATCCGGCCATGTGGATGCATTCAACGATCCTCTGATAGATAACAAAGATTCTAAAAAACGATACCGTGCAGACATCCTGATCGAAGAACACCTTGATAAATTGCAGGACAAAATTGATAAAGAAGCAGAAAAAGCGGCAAAACGTTTCGGGGAAAAATTTGACAAAGAACTTTATCTTTCCACCAATCCAAAAATTCAGGAATACAAAGCAACTATCGAGGAAGTTAAAACAAAATTTGTTCAGGCGCTCGAAGCGAACAACCTGGAGGCTATCCGGCAGATAATACTCGACAATGAAATTGCGTGCCCGGTTTCAGGCACCCGGAACTGGACCGAAGTGCGCCAGTTTAACCTTATGTTTGAAACCAAGCTCGGTTCTGTCACGGATGAAGCAAGCGCTATTTACCTCCGGCCGGAAACAGCCCAGGGCATATTTGTGAATTACCTGAATGTGCAAAAAACCGGGAGAATGAAAATACCTTTTGGCATCGCACAAATCGGAAAAGCTTTCAGAAACGAGATTGTAGCGCGGCAGTTTATCTTCAGGATGCGCGAATTCGAGCAGATGGAAATGCAGTTTTTTGTGAAGCCGGGCGAGGAACTTGAATGGTTTGAATACTGGAAAGACAAACGGATGAAATGGCACATGGCGCTTGGTCTGGGCGATCAAAAATACCGGTTCTACAAACATGATAAGCTGGCTCATTATGCAAATGCAGCTTTTGATATTCAGTATGAATTTCCTTTCGGTTTTAAAGAAGTGGAAGGCATACATTCAAGAACGGATTATGATTTATCACAACACCAGAAATTTTCCGGAAAGAAAATTCAGTATTTTGACGCCGAACAAAATATAAGTTATGTCCCCTATGTTGTAGAAACCTCCATTGGCGTTGACAGAACCTTTTTGATGATCCTGTCAAGCGCCTATACAGAAGAAAAACTGATCAAAGAAGACGGCAGCGCCGATGAGCGCGTGGTGTTGAAAATACCTCCCGCGCTGGCTCCAGTAAAAGTAGCGGTTCTGCCCTTAGTGAAAAAAGACGGCTTGCCCGAAAAAGCCAGAGAAATACTCGATGATTTAAAATTTGATTTTAATTGCCAGTATGACGAAAAAGACTCCATCGGGCGGCGTTACAGAAGGCAGGATGCCATCGGAACGCCGTATTGCGTAACCATAGACCATGAGACGCTTGAGCAAAATTCTGTAACGATCCGCGAACGAGATTCCATGGAGCAGATACGGGTGGATATTTCTAAACTCAATAGCATCATAGGGGAAAAAGTGAGCATGAAAAATCTGTTGAGAAAGCTTTGAAAAAACTCCTTATCATAACGTATTACTGGCCACCTGCAGGCGGAGCGGGAGTTTTCCGCTGGCTGAAATTTTCGAAATATCTCAGGGAGTATGGATGGGAACCCGTTATTTATACCAGCGAAGGCGGGGAGTATTCTGTAGTTGACAATTCCTTATTAAAAGATGTTCCGGAAAATATTACCGTATTAAAACAACCGGTATGGGAACCTTACAATGTTTATAAAAAATTCACAGGCCGGAAAAAAGAAGACAAGATCAATGTAGGTTTTCTCTCTGTAAATAAAAAGAAAAAATTTACAGAAAAAGCTGCCGTCTGGATCCGGGGTAATTTTTTTATTCCCGATGCTCGTGTTTTTTGGATAAAGCCTTCGGCAAAATATCTGATTACATATTTAAAAGAAAATCCTGTTGACGCGATGGTTTCTACCGGGCCTCCGCACAGCGCTCATCTGATCGCTCTCAGGATAAAAAAGCAACTCGGTATTCCATGGCTGGCAGACTTCCGCGATCCATGGACCTATATAGATTTTTACCAGGAGTTGATGCTTACCGGGTTTGCCGACAGGAAACATCATCGCCTTGAACAGGAAGTTTTAAAAAATGCAGATAAAATTATTACGGTAAGCTGGGACTGGGCAAGAGATTTTGAAAAATCAGGCGCAAAAAATGTTGCCGTAATTACCAATGGATTTGATGAAGACGACCTGGCAAAAGACGATATTAACCCTGATAAAAAATTTAGTATCACCCATATCGGGTCGCTTGTGAAATCAAGAAACCCATATACTTTGTGGAAAGCGCTGAAAGAACTAATCGTATCAAATCCCGGTCTGAAAAATGATCTGGAAATAAAACTTGTCGGTAAAGTGGATTATTCCGTTATCGAATCTATAAAAGAAAATCATCTGGAATCATCTGCAACCCTGGTTGAACACGTTCCGCATAACGAAGTGATGCGTGTTATTCAGCAATCGCAGGTTCTGATGCTGCTGATAAATAATACACCCAATGCCATGGGGATAATACCGGGCAAATTTTTTGAATATCTTTCAACCCGCCGTCCCATACTTTGCATTGGTCTTCCGGATAGCGATATTGCAAGAATTTTGCGTGAATCCAATGCCGGGAAAACAATAGATTTTGAAGATACAGGCGGCCTGAAAAGTTATATTCTTGAATTGTATGCCCTGTATAAATCGGGTAACCTCAACAGCGTTTCGAACGATATAAATAAATATTCAAGGAGAGCGCTTGCAGGTACCGTTGCTTCCTTGCTTAATACTGTGGTGAAGTAATATAAAAAACAAAAAAAGCCGCTGAAATCAGCGGCTTTTTTTGTTATAAAGATTGTAACTTATTTTACAAGATTAATCTTCTTTGTAATTACATTGTCTTTTGTCTGAATCTTTACAAAGTATGAACCACCTTGCATATTGTTCATGTCAATGGATTTTACATTGTTTGCTTTCAGAACTTCCTGTCCGAGCATATTGTAAACAGAAATAACAGCATTTTCAACATTTGTAATATTTAAAATTCCTGTAGTGGGATTCGGATATACGGTAACTGTATTGTTTGTTACAACTTCTTTTAGGCCTGTTGGATTCTGAATCGTTAAGCCAATCAATGGAACATTACCTGTTATTGAGTACCAGCCCCAATTACCGGAAACCTGCAGATAAGCTGCGCCGCCTATTGCAGCATTGCCAAAGAATGCTCCATCGCCAAGAACATAAACTGTATCGGTACCAACAGTTGTTATATTCATCTGAACAGTAGCGGTGAGAACCAGCGGAGGAGTAACTGTATAAGGTGTTTGCAACGGAATATTGATAGCTTCAAAAGTTCCGAAAGGTCCTGCGGGAGTATAGGGGTCTGTTTGTCCGACCAGTGTATGAGTTGTTCCATCAAAAGTATATAATTTACCTACAACAGTACCTGTTCCGTGTGCTCCGTAAAGAAATGCCGTAATATTATCTACTATTCCGTTATAGCCGAAATGATAGTTCGCTCCATATTCCATTCCTGTTATTGCAGGAGCGGCGGTTCCAAAGCTATAAGAAGTCAGAATAGATGTGGCGTTTTGACCGCGCAGGTATTGAACCGTGTCAACCATAAAATAAACAGAATCCGAATTGTTTGCCGGAAATTCATCTGTCTGGTCCTGGTCAACTGATAACAGAACGCCAAATTCTGTGGGTACGGTTACAGTTGGGGTGCCTTCTGCATGTGTTGTATCATTTGCACCGGCGGCCAGAGAGGCAATCGGGTTGTTTGTGCCTGTTGAAGTGGTAAAAGCGCCGTTATTTGCATTAACCGTTAATGCAATATTGGTTTGTGCGGCTGAACCTCCATTGCTTACCGCTGCGCCAAAATTAATAGGACCCATTTGTGAAATAGGAGTACAGCCATAATAACTCATTCCGCTAAAGTCAGCATAAATTTTATTTATAGCAATTTCATTGGTCATTGCGTCAATAAGCTGAACATCGTCTATCATCCATGCATAGCCGCAACCAGCGCTGGTTCCCATTGCTGTAGGGCTGTAGAACTGGAACCTGATCCATACTGTAGCAGGGTTAGTTGCAACAGCCGAAGAAATGTTAACGCTTACCGTTGTGGGATTCGGGGTAGTGGCATTATCAGCATAGCCTACATTGGGACTAATCTGGAATTTTGTCCATGAGGTACCGTTTGTACTTACAAAAACAAATGTACTGTCAACATATCTCCTGTACATTTCCTGGAACTGCAATTGAACAGCAGCATGGCCGGTGCAGTTGATAGAACTTGCGGTGGTGAGGTTTGCAATCTGGTTTCCGCTGCATAAACAATTGGAATCAAACAGAGCAAATCCATTTGTTGCAGTGGTTGATGCAATCGCCGCAATGTTATAAGGAGGGCAACCAGGAGCGGCAGTACCAATAGCCCATGTGTCAGCAGAAGCTCCTGCTCCTGTACCTGCTACCCAGTGGCTGGGAACTGAAAAATCGTCAGTCCAGAAAGCGGCCCTGTCGCTGGTGTATGCAACACCTTGTTTTACTTTCAACACCTTATTTTTGGGAAGGTCTATCTTTCCCTGTGCAATTGCAAATACTGCAAAAGCCATAAGTAAACTTAAAATAGTAATTTTTCTCATAACATTAAATTTTTAATTAATACTCGATTTTAAAAATGAACTGCAAATTTATTAAAGTTTATTAAAAACAAAAAAAAAGACCTGAAATTTTATTCACAATAATTGATATATACTTTTTCAATCCCTTCTTTCAGAGAAATTTTATGTTTCCATCCGAGGTTGGATAATTTTTCAATATCTAATAACTTCTTAAACGTTCCGTCGGGTTTGGTATAATCCCAATGGATTTCTCCCTTAAACCCTACCGCGCTCTTTATCAGTTCTGCAAGTTCTTTTATTGTAAGCTCCTGGCCGGAACCGATATTAATATGTGTGTTTCTAATGACGGATGACGGATGACGGATGACGGATGACGGATGACGGATGACGGATGACGGATGACGGATGACGGATGACGGATGATTGTAGTCTGTCGTCTGTCGTTCAATTATATCTTTAAAATCAACATTTTCCATCAGGTAAACACATGCGTCTGCCGCATCGTCGGCATGGAGGAACTCGCGGCGCGGATTTCCGGTACCCCATAAATTTATTGTAACCACGGGTTGATTGACGACGGATGACATTTCGACAGGCTCAATGCATCGCTGATGACGGACGACAGGCGACGGATGACGGATGGAGGTGCTTCTTCCGATACCGTATTTGTTTAGAATTTTCAATATGACGTCAGGGTCTGCGTTACCGTCAAGTCCATCAACAGGCCTTTTGTTTAAATCTTTTTTAATGCTGTTCCAGTCGTTATTTTCAAGACATTTTCCCAAATGGAATTTTCTGATAAACGCCGGTAAAACATGAGAAGTTTCAAGGTTGTAATTATCATTATATCCGTAAAGATTTGTAGGCATTACAGAGATAAAATTTGTGCCATACTGGATGTTGTAACTCTCACACATTTTTAAGCCGGAAATTTTTGCAACCGCATAGGGTTCGTTGGAATATTCCAGTTCGCCTGACAACAGATACTCTTCTTTCATCGGCTGGGGGGCGTTTTTAGGATAGATGCAACTGCTTCCAAGGAAAAGTAATTTTTTTACGCCGTTCAGATAACTATAATGTATAATATTGCTTTGTATCTGGATGTTTTCATAAATAAACTGTGCTCTTAAGGTGCTGTTGGCAATGATTCCGCCAACTCTTGCAGCAGCCAGAAAAACATATTCGGGTTTTTCTTTTTCAAAAAATTCTTTAACAGCCTGCTGGCAGATTAGATCGAACTCCTCTATCGGCCTGGCGATGATATTTGAATAACCTTTTGAAACTAAGTTTCTGTGGATCGCAGAACCCATCATCCCGGTGTGGCCGGCTATGTATATTTTACTATTAGTATTCATGTATTCTGTCGAATGACGGATGATTGATGACTGATGACTGATGTTATTCAGGTTTTCTGATGGATTTGATAAAAGCATTAAGTTTTGCAAATAATAAGTTTGTTACCTCCAATGTTTGCTTCATTATTTGGTTATCCTTATTCAAATAATTCCTGTGTTCTATGATTCTTAAGCATGCTATAACTTCGACCATGGAATGTAAAGAAATTCTTAAATATCGAAGTTGTTCTGCATTTGAAGTACCCTTGCTTCCTTCAGCAATATTTAGCGAAACAGAGGTAGATGCCCTAATGATTTGACTTTTAAGATTATTATTTTCAATAACAGGTAATTTTTCAGCAATATCGTAAATACAGTCACTTAATTTTAATGAAATTGAGCAAACTTCTAATTTTTCAAACTTGTAACAAGCCTCTGTCATTTTTACATAATTTCATTTATGTTTCATACTCTTTCCCTCTGTCGTCCGTCGTCCGTCATCCGTCGTCTGTCTTTAATATCCTTTTTTCTGAACTTTTTCCCAATCTGCTTTCACCATAATTTTTACAAGGTCTTCAAATTTGGTTTTAGGCTCCCATCCTAATTTTTCTTTTGCTTTGGAATAATCCCCGATTAACATATCCACTTCCGTGGGGCGGTAGTAATTTGGGTCTACCTCGACAAGCACACTCCCTGACTTTTTACAGATACCTTTTTCATTTTCATTTTTTCCTTTCCAATCGAGTTCGATATCTAATTCTTTAAAAGCGAGGGCTGCAAAATCTTTTACCGTATGCGTTTCGTTGGTGGCAATTACAAAATCATCTGCTTCATTGTGCTGTAAGATTCTCCACATCGCTTCGACAAATTCAGGAGCATAACCCCAGTCGCGTTTTGCATTAAGATTTCCAAGATATAATTTATCCTGAACCCCGTATTTTATTCTTGCAGCGGCGCGGGTAATCTTCCTGGTAACAAAGGTTTCGCCCCGCCTCGGAGATTCATGGTTGAACAGTATCCCGTTGCTGGCAAATAAACCATACGCTTCTCGATAATTTACAATGATCCAGTAGCCGTAAATCTTGGCAACCGAATAAGGGCTTCTTGGGTAAAAGGGCGTGGTTTCTTTCTGCGGGGTTTCCTGCACTTTACCATAAAGTTCGCTGGTGGATGCCTGGTAAAATTTGGTTTTAATACCCGTTTCTTTTATGGCGTCTAAAAAACGAAGCGTGCCCAATGCATCCACTTGTGCCGTATATTCAGGAATTTCAAAAGACACCTTCACATGGCTTTGAGCCGCTAAATTATAGATCTCATCCGGATTTATTTTTTCTAATAAACGGTTAAGGTTGCTTGAGTCTGTGAGATCTCCATAGTGAAGGAACAGTCGCACATCTTTATGGTGCCGGTCCTTGTAAAGATGATCTATCCGTCCCGTGTTGAACGATGAAGCGCGCCGGATGACTCCATGCACCTCATACCCCTTTTCAAGTAATAATTCGGCGAGATAGGATCCGTCTTGCCCTGTGATACCTGTTATTAATGCTTTTATTGCCATACAAAATAAATTACGAATTAGGATTTAGGATTTACAATTAAAAAACCTAAATATTATTTATTTCAATTTGAATTCTTTCTTCAGCGCGTCAACAAAATCTAATTTTTCCCATGCAAATAATTCAACTTCTTTCATCACCTTTTTCCCGTTAACAAAAACAGGAACCTTTGCTTTTTTGTAATCTCTGCCCATATGGCCGTATGCTGCTGTTTCTTCAAATATAGGATTTTTCAAACCAAAACGTTTGATAATGGCACTGGGTCTCATATCAAAAATTTTCTCAATTTTTTCGGCAATCCGGCCATCGGTCATTTTCACTTTGGATGTGCCGTACGTATGTATATACATACCCACAGGTTTTGCCACGCCGATTGCATACGCAACCTGCACCAGTACTTCATCGGCAATGCCTGCGGCAACCATGTTTTTAGCTATGTGACGTGCAGCATACGCAGCAGACCGGTCTACTTTTGAAGAATCTTTTCCTGAGAACGCGCCGCCACCGTGAGCGCCCCTTCCTCCGTAAGTATCAACTATGATTTTCCTTCCGGTTAACCCTGTATCTCCATGGGGGCCGCCGATTACAAACTTTCCTGTAGGATTGACATGAAGGATATATTTATCGTCAAAAATATTCTGAACCCTTTTCGGCAATCTTTTTATGGCGCGTGGTATCAGTATATCTTTTACATCCTTCTTGATCTTGGCAAGCATTTCTTTTTCCCCGGCAAAATCATCATGCTGCGTAGATACAACAATGGTGTGAATTCTCTTAGGTTGTTTTTTATCGTCGTATTCTATGGTAACCTGCGATTTTGAATCGGGCCGTAAATATTTCATTACTTTTCCTTCTCTCCTGATAACGGCAAGTTCCTGAAGCAGCAGATGCGAAAGGTCGAGAGACAGGGGCATATAATCGTCGGTCTCCCTGCAGGCAAAACCAAACATCATGCCCTGGTCTCCGGCGCCCTGGTCTTCTTCTTTTTTCCTTTCAACACCCATAGTGATGTCCGGCGATTGTTCATGGATTGAAGAAATAACGCCGCAGGAGTCGCAATCGAAACGATATTCGGCTTTTGTATACCCGATCCTCTTGATAACACTTCTTGCTACCTGCTGAACGTCTACATACGCATTTGTTTTTACTTCGCCGCTTAATACAACCATCCCTGTTGTTACAAGTGTTTCACAGGCAACTTTAGAGTTCGGGTCGTGTCTTAAAAATTCATCTAATAAAGCATCCGAAATCTGGTCGGCAACTTTATCAGGATGCCCTTCTGATACTGATTCTGATGTGAATAAATACGCCATTTTTAAAATATTTTAAGTGAATACTATGAATCGGGGTTTTGTTTTGATTGTGGCACAAAAGACTATTGTTTTAGCACTTTTTACTGTGGTTGCAATCAAATCAAATCACTCCACATTTTGTGTGCAAATGTATATAAAATTTGTGAATCCCAAAATTTATTTGTTCATGATAAATTTCCTGTTTTTTGATGCTTTGTTAATTCATGAAAAACTTCTTCAAGGCTTTTTTCCTGTTTCTGCATGGATAATACGGCGAGATTATTCTTTACGGCAAAATTAAAAATATCAGCGCGCACATCGGTTTCATGCGAACTTTGTATGAGCCAGTTATTATCTTTCAGTTTTGCGGTTTTTATCACCCCTTTGATTTTTTTCAAATCGTCTTCTTTGATTTTACTGTTAAATTCAACAATAATTGTCTGAAATTTTTCATGCGCCTGAACAATCAGTTGCTTGGCAGAATCATTGGCAATAACAGCGCCATTATTGATGATAATAACCCGGTCGCAGATCGCTTCCACTTCCTGCATAATATGCGTGGAAAGCATCACGGTTTTTTCTTTTCCGGCTTCGGCAATCAGGTTTCTTATTTCGATGATCTGGTTTGGGTCCAATCCGGATGTGGGTTCGTCCAGTACCAGAACGTTGGGGTCGTGAATCAAAGCCTGGGCAAGCCCAACTCTCTGTCTGAACCCTTTGGATAATGCCCCTATCTTTTTTTTGATTTCCGCTTCCAACCCGGTCTGTTCCACCATTTCATCAATTCGAAATTTTGTGCTGTTGCCAAGATGATACAAACCGGCAACAAATTCAAGGTATTCCCGAATATACATATCTAGGTATAGCGGGTTATTTTCCGGGAGATAACCAATGTGTTTCCGTATCTCAATAGAGTTTTCCATGACATTTATCCCATTGACTTTAACATTTCCGGATGTTTGAGGTATAAGGCCGGTTATAATTTTCATCATAGTGGTTTTTCCCGCGCCGTTGGGTCCTATAAAACCGACGATCTCTCCCGTGTTGATCGAAAAAGTTACATTATCTAAGGCTTTTTGTTTTCCGTATATTTTTGAGACATTTATTACTTCAATGGACATAATATTAATTTAGGATTTAGGATTTAGGATTTATAATATTAATTATGTATGTTTGTGTGTTTATGAAATTCTGAAAATAATTCAATTTAAGTTTAAATGAACTGCAAATTTAAAATTTTCTTTACAAACCTTCTCCTTTCTTTAACAATTAATCTTTTTGCTCAGGACACGATCACCGTGATGCAATACAATCTTCTTCAGTATGACTATGCAACATCCAGTTGTATCCCCATTGCAGATAAAACAAGCAATCTGAAAATCACATTAAAATATATCAAACCGGATATTTTAGGTTGTAACGAGATGACGCCGGATTATACAGCCGTTGATTATCTCCTGAATAATGCATTGAATACGGACGGGGTTACGTATTACCAGAAAACAAGTTATACGAATCTTGCCGGTTCCAGCATTGTGAATATGCTGTATTATAATTCTCAAAAACTTGGGTTTGTTTCACAGAGAATCATTCAAACCGATCAATTAAGGGATATTAATGTATATAAATTGTATTACAAGGCGCCGGATCTTCAGACCACGCAGGATACGGCATACATCCAGGTGATTATTGCTCATTTAAAAGCCAGCCAGGGATATGAAGCAGAACGGACAACGGAAACGCTGGGACTGATGAATAATTTGGATTCTATTAATATCCCGCATAATTATTTATGTCAGGGAGATTTTAATTTATACACCAGCACGGAGCAGGCCTATCAGAACCTGATTGCCTATTCCAACACAGCCCTGCGGTTTTACGACCCTATCAACAGGCCGGGTAGCTGGCACGGCACATATTCGTTCAGCGACATTCACACGCAGGCAACCCATACGTCGGGGAGTTGTTTCATCACCGGAGGGCTTGACGACCGGTTTGATTTTATATTGATTTCAAACGATGTCCGCTTAGGTAATAAAAAAGTAAAATATATTCCGGGTACATATAAAACGATCGGGCAGGATGGACAACATTTTAACCAGCCACTCAATTCTCCGGCGAACAATTCTTTACCTTCCAATGTGATCAATGCGCTTTATAACACATCCGATCACCTTCCGGTTATGCTTAAATTAAAAATGAATCCCACAGGTCAGTCGGTAACTTCGAATCAAGACCCTGTCAGAAATATTACATTTAATAATCCTGTAAATGAAACCCTGCCGCTTGAAATGGAACTTGAAAAAAATACGGATTTGACGGTTCAGATCGTTTCAATCTTAGGTAATATTTTATATACAAAAAAATTATCAACTGTTTCCGGCACTGTCGGTTTAATGATACCCTTCAATCACCCCAAAGGAATTTACTTCCTCAGAATATCCGATCAAAACAGCCATGCGTTAATAAAAAAAATTATTAAAAATTAGCAGAACCTGGTTCATTATACTTTGAACGGTTTAAATTTATACATTTCACATTTGGTAATCAGTATTCAGTTCCGCCTGCGGCGGACGGTGATCGGTAATGGTCAATTCTGATTACTGTTTACCGATTACCAACAGTACAATTTTATCCTGTTAGGAGTACCCTTTTATTAATCATGCGGAGGACGAAAATCCCTGAACCGTTCCCGGTTTTTGTCAGGCGGAGGTTGTGTGCCTTTTAAAATATACGTGAAAGTAAGCATAAAATATTTCCGGAGAATTTTAGTGTTGCTGTCTTCAATGTATGAATCTGTAACAGACCGTGAAATGCTTTTATTCTGATTCAGGATATCAAAAGCCGTGAGTTTGATTTCACCATTCTGATTTTTGAACAGTTTTTTCCCGATGCCGGCATTTAGCAAAAAGAAATCCAGATTGTAGTCCTGTGTTAAACCCCGGTAAAGATAATGCGTAGCATCGCCGCTGAGAACAATCCCTTTCCAGAAAATCCAGTTGAATTTTGCAGTTGCGGTTTGTGAAAAATAATTGTTATTGTTTTCACTTTGTATGGAGTTTTTTACAATATTATAGTTTGCCGTGTAAGAAACCGTAAAGTCAATTTTTTCGCTGATATTGCTGCTTATAACAAGGCCCTGGCTGATGGTATAATTATTTGCCAGGTTTTTAAGATTATTTACAAGACCCGGCGTATTGGAATACATAAAACCCGTGTGGAGATTCACATTGCATTTAATGGAATCAAGAGTGAGTCCGTATGTCAAAAACGAACGCAGGTTCAGGTTCCTGTCAAGATTCACCGGCTTGCTGTACTGGGCTCCCTGAAAGAGGTGAACATTGTTTTCAAGAGTGGTATCATGGGTGGCATGTATCACGGAATTCCCGATATAATCCCGGATATAATTTGTGAAGAAAAATACCATAAACGTGCGGCCCTTGCCAGTATTGGATATGCCATAATTTCCCATCAGGGTATGCCGGTATTCCTGTTTCATATCAGGATTTCCGGACGACAGCATCATGGAATTTGATTTATCCAGTACATCCTGCAACTGTGCAACGCTTGGCGCATTGCCCGACGTCCGGTAATTAATTCTCAGGTTGCTGGTCTGGGAAAAACGCATACTCATCTGGGCATTCGGCAATATGGCGCTGAAGGTTCGCTTTAAATCATCGTTTCCGGGAAAGGTCTGCTCTCCGGTAAGCTCGGTATATTGATAATTCACACCTGCGCTGAAATTCAACGTTTTTTTCCTGTACCTGTAGCTGGCCCCGCCTTTATGGGTTTTGTATATACCGGAGAAAACATTGGAAAGGGTTGTATCAACAAGAGTATATTGCTGTGATGTTAAATCTTTATTATATGTACTTTTATCTGATATACTATTTGTATAAGTGGGAGAATAACTGAACTGTAGTTGTGCATTTTCACCAAGAGGTTCGGTGTAAGTAATGTTCGGATTCACTAAGTAGCTGTTGGAGGATGTGTTCGTCTTTTGATCGGATTCAATAACCGGGCCGGGTGGAACATAGAAAAAATTTTGTGATTGCAGGCCTGAGCCGCCCGATTTATCATTAATGTCCGTATTAAGGTTTAGGGATACGGTTCTGCCTTTTTTGGCAAATTTATGGCGAAGCAGCAGGTTGTTGGAAAAGTTGTATCCAGCGTTGTTTGAATTATAATTATTGTATGCGCTGTCGAGCAATTGTGTAAGGAAAAGATACGTGCCGTTCACGGTGTTTCCGCTGCTGTTATCCTGGTAGTAAATCCTGGGCGAAATCAAAATGGAGTTCAGAGAGTCGATGGAATATTCGAACCGCACATTGAGCCGGTGGTTGTAATTTTTGCTTTGAGAATGGTTCAGTTCATTATAAAGCTGGCCGGTATCCGGATACAGGTAATTACGCAAAAGGGTTGTATTTTTATCGTTGTCGGACATAATGAAAAAATAGCTGGCCGATATTTTTATTTTTTTCCCCCAGTTGTCGGAGTAGTTGGATCCTATGGAATTTGTAGCCGTAATGCCTGATTGCTGATCCACAAAAAAATTATCGGAGCCGCCGCCACCCGGACCACCACCGCTCCGGCCACCGCGCTGCATTCCTCTCATCATGCCTGCGCCCGGAAAACCAGCGCCCTGCGCGCCGAGTAAATCCTGCATCGAAAAATTCTGCTGGTTAACATTGTTGGCCATTCCGATAAGCGTAACCCTTCTATCGTCTTTAAAATAATTGATATTGCCGCCGGCTAAGTAGCGGTCGTCGGTTCCATACCCGGCATATACTTTCCCAAACTGCCCGTTGTTCTTGCCCTGGCGGGTAATGAGGTTCATGGTTTTTGCTGAATTTCCGTCGTCGAATCCTGTAAATTGGGCATGATCGCTCAGCTTATCGAATACCTGTATTTTTTCAATCACTTCAGCCGGGATGCTTTTCAATGCCAGCGACGGATCTTCTCCAAAAAAGGGTTTCCCGTCAACAAGCACCTGTTTTACATTTTCATTTTGCACCTTAATCCCGCTGTTATCTATAGTGACGCCGGGCATTTTCTGAACCAGGTCTTCAGCAGTTGCGTCCGGTTTTGTTTTGAAAGCATCCGCATTATATTGCGTGGTATCTCCGATTTGTTGTGCCCGGATTTGCTTATCCTGCACATTCACGTCTTTTAAAATTTTTGATTCCGGCTGAAGTTTTATGATACCTACTTTTACGAAAGGGTTATCTGCATTTACGTCGGTGGTATAAGATTTATAACCGATAAAGGTTATTTTGAGATTATATGTCCCTAAGGGAATATCATTAAAATAGAAAATGCCGTTTGCATCAGAAACCGTTCCGAATTTTTTTGCTGAATCTTCTTTATTTTTCAGGATAAGATTTGCTCCGGGCAAGGGTGAATCATTCGTTGAATCAGATAATTTTCCTCTTATTTTACAGTATTGCGAAAATCCTGAAACAACAATTCCAAAAATAAAAAAGCATAAGAGCCAATATTTTTTCATAAACCGATTTTCACCTTTGACATGAAAAAACCGTTTTGGTTTAAACGGCGTTGAATGTCAAAGGAAGCACGATAAAAGATTAGTAAATGTTACCAATTCTTGTGAGTTCGGGAATCTTTAAAATTTTTATTTTTCTTGCGTTCAGGTCAATGAGTTTGTCGTGCTTGAATTCAGAAAGAAGACGGATTACCGACTCGGTTGCCGTACCAATCATGGTTGCAAGTTCTTCCCGTGTAAGAACAATTTTTAATGTTTTATCATTCTCTAATCCAAAATCGTTTTTTAATAAGATAAGCACTTCTGCCAGTCTCTCTCTTACGGATTTCTGGGCAATGTCTGTGATAAAACTGTTTGCTTCGCCTAATTCTTTACAGGCAACAAGAAGCAGTTCTTTTGCAAAAGCGGCATTGGTATTTAAAAGATGATTTAATGAGTCGGTAGGAATAAAACACATCATGCTGTCTTCAAGAACTTTTGCGCTGGAGCAGGCTGGTTCGTCGCTTAATACAGACCGGTAACCGATAATTTCACCGGCTTTGGCAAACCGGATAATCTGGTCTCTTCCTTCGCTCCCGGTTTTAAATATTTTTAATACTCCGCTGTTGATACAATAAACTCCATTCAGGTGGGCGCCTTCTTTGTAAAGAATTTCACCCTTTTTATGCAGGTTACAGGTTTTATCGAGAGAAAGGGCTTCCAGTTCTTCTGTTGACAGATGTTTAAAAATAGATTCATGTAATGTCATGCAATTCGAACAAATTATATCGTACTTACCTTTCATAAGCAGGTTAAAAGAAAATATTGAATACTCAAAGATAAAAAAAATTCATATAAAAATAATCTTATTAAGAGTATATTTGTATTTTCCTGTCCTTTTAAGGAAAAGGAGGATGACTGCCTACGGTAGGTAGGTATTTTTTATGCAAGATAAATTCTAATACATAGCATTATGAAAAATAAAATTGAAATTTCATGGATCGATACTATGGCTTTTGAAACGCATATTGACGGTCATACATTATATTTAGATGCAGCCGCTGAATTTGGCGGAAAAGATATGGGCCCCATGCCAAAAAACCTTATGATGGTTTCCCTTGCCGGATGTTCGGGTATGGATGTTGCCTCCCTGTTAAAAAAAATGGAAATAGCTGTTGAAGAATTTAAGGTATCTGTTGATGGCGACCTTACAGAAGAACACCCAAAACATTTTTACAAGATGCATATGATATATCAGTTCAAAGGAAATAATCTCCCTTTAGACAAACTTGAACATGCAGTGAAACTTTCGCAGGAAAAATACTGCGGAGTGGCAGCCGTACTCAAAAAGGCTTTGGAATTGACATGGGAAATCAGAATATTATAATCCGAACCCGGATAAACCAGAACCAAATTACTTCGTTACGCTGGTTACCTTAAATTCCACACGGCGGTTTTGCTGTCGGCCGTCATCTGTTTTATTGTCGGCAATCGGCTGCTCATCCGCATAACCGGCAAAGGTGAGCCGTTCTTTTACTATACCGTTCTTGATAAGGTAATCTACAACTGCTTTTGCCCGGTTTTCAGAAAGAGGTTTATTAAACTGCTTTGTGCCTGTATTATCTGTGTGGCCGGATATTTCTATTTTTACATCCGGCGCATCGGTAAGCAGTTTTTGCAGGCGGTCGAGTTCTCCGTAAGATTCCGAACGAAGAGTGGATTTGGCGTAATCAAAGAAGATATTCCGCAAAATGATCTTGACGCCCACATCCATTTTTTTGAGCTTGATTTCTTTTTCCACTTCTTTGAATTCCTTTGCTTCCGCCAGGTCGAAGTTTTCTGAATGGAACAGGTATTTATCAGCTTTTACAGCGATTCCGTAGTTTCTTCCCGAAGGAAGTGAAACAAGAAACTTACCGGTTTTACTGTTAGAGGTGGAAGTAAAAACAGTTTTATTTTTCACATTGTCTATGATTTCAATAGTTGCTTCAACAGGCTCGTTGTTAAAAGCATCTTTTACCGTGCCTTTCAAAACGGTAAGCCACATGGTTTTTATCTCAACGGCTTTTTCAACCACCACTTCTTTTACCGGGTTGATGAGGCAGGCGATAAGATTGTCTTCGTTGCTTTGAACTAACGGCTTTTCATGCCCCAGGAATGTGATCATATAAATATCATGGAATCCGTAACCGCCTTCTTTTACCGATGCATAATACCCGTGTTTTCCGCTGCCGGAAATCACAAAGAAACGGTCGTCGTCGGTAGTGTTGATGGGATACCCGATATTTTCAGGCGTGGTCCATTCTCCTTTATCGTTAAGAGTGGATTTGAAAATGTCATACTCGCCCATGGTTTTATGCCCGCAGCTGCTGAAGTAAAGAGTCTTTCCGTCAGGGTGCATGAATACGGCTTCTTCATCATACATAGTATTAATCGTTGTCCCCATATTTTTTACTTTTCCCCACTCGCCGTCAGCATCTTTTTCAGCATAATAAATGTCTTTGCCGCCATAAGATTTTGTTCCGTAATCATCTTTATCGCGGTCGCTCACATAATAGATCGTGTTTCCGCTGAACGAGAAACTGGCGCAGGTTTCATGAAATTTTGAATTTATGCCTTTAACGCTTTTGGGTTTACTCCATTCAGTTCCCTTTAATTTCGATACATATAAGTCGCCTGCATTTTCAGTTTTATAAATGAACAGTTCAGAGCCATCCGGGGCAAGACCGATCGTTGCATCATGTTCGTCTGTATTCAGCGGCTTCCCAATGTTTTCGGCTTTTTTCCATTTCCCGTTTTCATTATAGGAATAATAAATATCTTCAAATGCCATCCCGTCTTCGGCAATCCTGGAACCTGTACCGCCCGACCTTCTGGAAGTGAATATCATCATGGATTCATCGGTGGAAATAAGCGGGCTGTAATCCGGATAGGGAGAATTGATGGCAGGCCCTAAATTGTCTATGAATACCCTTTCTTTTTTCTTAACCAATTCTTTGCCGTTGTTGCATTCGTCAATGCGTTTCTGGACAATATGGCTTAGTTTCTGAAATTCGTTAGGCGAGAGGGCTGATTTATAATTATTGTAAAATTCAATGGCTTTGTCAAAATCCATTTTTAAGTGATACCCCCTGCCGATCTGGTAAAGAATGTCAATGGCAACCCGTTTGTTTACCTCATATGCTTTGAGAAAATATTCCATGGATTTGTCTTTTTGTGCTGATTCAAGGTAACAAACACCGATTTTATAATTCAGTTCAGGACAGTCGCTGTTGTATTTGTATGCAGCCAGATATTTATTAAGCGCTTCAATAAAAAATCCAATACCCTGCTCCCATAGCGCCTCGCCCTCTTTACAGGCGCTCCACGCTTCTTTCCATCCTGCATCGCCTTTTGTGTGCAATTTATCTTTATCAATTTTTACACTTATATCCTGGGCTGAGCAGTTGAAAGTGCACATCAAACTCAGTGTGAGAAAAGGTAGAAAGTTAAAAGTAAGGAAAAGGTATAAGGCGTAAGGAGAAAATGACGGATGATATTTCGACAGGCTCAATACATCGCGGATGACAGATGACGGATGACTCCGCTTACGATTTACTACTTGCGACGTATGGCTAATTTCCGTTTTCATTGTTTTCATCTTTCAACATTAAACATTAAACTCTAAACTTTAAACAATTTTATTTGCAACCCGATGTGAACGACTGTGCGTTTTTGACACCCAGTTCAGCCGCTTTTTTCCAGTCAGCGCATGCACCCTCAACATCCCGGTTCATTTCTTTTGAATTACCGCGGTTCATATATGCAAAGCCGTAATCCGGTTTTAGTTGAATGGCCTTATCAAGGGCTTTGATGGATTCATTGTATTGTTCTAATTTAAAATATGCCGTACCTAAGTTGTTGTAAGCATATTCATAATCGCTTTTAATGCTTATGGCTTTATTGAAATCTTCAATTGCTTCTTTGTAATTTTTCAATTCATATCTGGCGCTTCCGCGGTTATTGATGGCTACGTGATAATCCGCTTTGATTTTTATTGCCTCGTCATAATCTTTAACGGCTCCTTCGAAATCATTTTTTTTTCTTTTGCAGCTTCCGCGGTTATTGTAAGCGATATATAAATTTTTGTCTAATTCAATGGCCTTGGTGTAATCTGCAATGGCGCCATCCATATCTTCGAGTTGCTTTTTGGCGCTGCCCCGGTCGTTATAAGCATACGCATAATCGGTTTTGTATTTTAATGCTTCGGAATATTCATCAACGGCTCCTTTATAATCGGCAGCCTGAAATTTACAAACCCCGCTGTAATAGAAAACGCCGACTTCTTTGAAATTTTTTGTTTTGGCCAGGTTAAAATCTTCCAGAGCTTCGGGGTATTTATTCATGGTGAATTTTAAATGGCCCCTGCTGAAATAAGCATTCCCCATTTCCGAATTTACCTTGAGGGCTTCGTCATAATCATTCAGGGCTCCCTGCAGGTCGTTCAATTCTACCTTAGCGCTGCCCCGGTTGAAAAATGCCTTATCAAATTTTGGTTTCGCCAGGATGGCTTTGTTGAATTCTTCGATGGCTTCTTTGAACTTTTTCTCGCTCAGAAGTTTTATGCCGTTGTTATAAGCTACTTCTGCTTCCTGGTCTTCGGCCACCACCTGGGCTGAGTTTTTATCAACGACTGTATCCGGAGAGAACGTATTCGGGTATATAATTGAATACGCAGAAAAATACATGATTACAGCGGTTAACAGTATCAATAACTTTTTCATAATATTTACTTTTTATAAAAATCAATGGTAAAAATAGAAAATTCTTTTATTAAAGAAATTTTATCAGAAGATTAATTTTTTGATTTGGGATTTATTCATTGCAACTGATGAACACAGTTGTGATTTGCTTTCAAATTGTATACTTCGGCAAACTCAGCATAAATTCCAACCTGTGTTTACTTCTAAGCCAATACAATAGTACCCGTAACTTTCAAAAGTGTGAGAAATATCCGGGCTTGAACCATTAGAGTAGCCTACAGAACCATCGCTGAAAGTCCATGTATAAGTGTAAGCAGGATTGTTTGTGGTATTATTGGTAATGTTTACCGGTGTGCCGGCAATACCGCAGGGTAAATTAAACTCAGGTTGCGGAACGGGAATTTGGGGGACAAATACACCGGCATCGTTCCATTGGGCATAAGTAGTAGTAGTGGTTTTAAAGGATAGAAGCAGATAAAACAATATTGAGAGAACACTGAAAGGTTTCATAATATCTGTATTTACTCAATAACGATTTTTTTCCATGCCAGCCTTTTCCCTTTCTGTTCCAGCACACAATAATACACTCCTTTTGCCCATTTTGACGCTTCTATATCCTTTTTGCCTTCCTGTCCGGCAGACAGGTTTTCATTCTCTGAAATTACAAATTTACGAAATAACTCACCTTTTGAATTATATATTTTCAGAAAAGTTTTTTCCGGTTGCGGCAATATATATTCTACTGTT
>JACREX010000097.1 GCA_016212695.1 Bacteroidia bacterium | reverse complement strand
TACAATAATGTAACAGCTACGCTGTATTGCTCGTAGAGCATAAATTATTGTAACAACAGCAAAACTACAATACAAATATACCTCGTAGAGGTTTCACTATTAATGAATTAAATAGCACAGCAATCCGTTATAATCAGAAATTTTATACTACTTTATGTATAAAATATTTCAGAGATTGACCTTTTCATATTTTTTTTATTTTTGAATTTTGATTTTTGACACGAAAAAACAATGAAATACATAAGAATTATCAGCAGGATTTTAGTCGGGCTTGTTTTGATATTTTCCGGGTTTGTAAAATTAGTTGACCCGCTGGGCTCAACATATAAGTTTGTTGATTATTTCCAGGCTTTCCACCTGGGCTTTTTGGAACCTGCCGCCATTTATCTGGCTGTAACCATGTCGCTGGCAGAATTTGTAATTGGCGTATCCCTGTTAGTCGGCTTGCGAATGCGCATCGCTTCCTGGGCCGTATTGATCTTTATGTCATTTTTTACCATACTCACCTTCTTTCTTGCCCTGTATAATCCAGTAACCGACTGCGGCTGCTTTGGCGATGCCCTTGTTATCACCAACTGGCAGACTTTCGGAAAGAATATTATTATTATGGTATTTGTGATCATTGTTTTTATTTCACGAAATAAATTCAACCCTGTTTTCAAAGTACGTGGAGAATGGGCTGTTGTGAGTCTTTTTGCACTATTCGGATTATGGTTTTCAATATATTGTTACAATCATCTTCCCATAATTGATTTCCGTCCCTATAAAACCGGTACAAATATCACCGAAGCGATGATTGTTCCGGAATCACAGAAGGACAATACGGATCAGTATCAAACCCTGCTTTATTACAAAAAGAACGGTGTTGTAAAAGAATTCAACCTGAAGAATATGCCAGACAGCACATGGAAATGGGTTGAGACTAAAAATATTCTGATTAAGGAAGGCTATCATCCGCCGATTCATAATTTTTCTATTACTACAAAAGAGGGTTCAGAGATTACAGACCTTGTGCTCAGTGATACCGGTTATACCTTTTTACTTATCTCATATAACATAGAAAAAGCCAGCCGCAAGCATCAGAAAGAGGTGAACGATATTGCTGCCTGGAGCCAGGCTAATAATATCGGATTCAAATGCCTCACCTCTTCTACTCCAAAACAACTCGACCTGTTTAAAAAAGAAACAGGTGCTACATATGAATTTTTTACTACCGATGAAGTTACCTTAAAAACAATCATCCGTTCAAATCCCGGCCTTCTTCTTTTTAAGAAAGGCACAGTAATGGGCATATGGCATCATAACGATCTTCCCGGCGTGAAATCACTTACCAAAAATCTCACATCGCTTGTTTTAAACGAATCCAGGAATAAAATCGAAAAACATGTTACGCATAATTTTATTTTAATATTCTTCTTACTTCTTTCAGTTGTTGCGATAATCAGCTTGTATCTGAAAAACAGAAAACTTAATAACAGGATAGGTGGTTAAATATTTTTTCCGCAAACTGATCTATGGAATCCTTATTTTATGGGGTGTTGTAACCGTAATCTTTCTCCTCTTCAATGTACTGCCCGGCGACCCTGCGCGAATGATGCTCGGCCAGAGAGCCGACATCAGTTCTGTGGAAACCATTAAAAAAGATCTTGGTCTTGACAGGCCTTTGTGGATGCAGTATATAAAATACCTCAACGACCTTTCTCCGTTGTCTGTTCACAATGCGAAAAATGAAAATTCCTTTTATTACTTGGATACAAACAGGTACGCTTCGTTTGTAAGGATGGTAAGTTTTTCTGATAAAGTTATTGTATTAAAAGCGCCTTATCTGCGGCGTTCGTATCAAAGTAAAAGAAATGTTTCGAATATCATTGCAGAGACACTGCCCAATACATTTATCCTTGCGCTCACATCCATTATTTTTGCTTCTGTTATCGGTATTGCCATCGGAATTTTTGCAGCCGTGAAAAAAGATACCCTCTTTGATAAAGCCATGCTTTTTTTCTCATCGTTCGGCATGTCGCTTCCTTCTTTTTTTGCAGCGATCTTAGTTGGATGGCTCTTTGCATTTGTTCTTGGTAAATATACGGGACTTAACTTAACAGGAAATTTATTCACGATTGATGACTTTGGCGAAGGGAGATATCTTGAATTGAAAAATCTGATTTTACCCACGCTTACATTGGGTATCCGTCCGCTGTCAATCGTTATGCAGCTTTCCCGCAGTTCGATCTTAGACGTGTTATCGCAGGATTATATCCGCACGGCAAAAGCAAAAGGCCTGAGTTATAAAGCGGTTATCCTGAAACATGCTTTGAAAAATTCTCTGAATCCTGTGGTTACGGCAATATCCGGATGGTTCGCATCCCTCATGGCCGGTGTGGTTTTCATCGAATTTATTTTCGGATGGAAAGGCATGGGATTCGTTATCGTTGATTCATTAAATAAATACGACCTCCCTCTTGTTCTGGGCTGTGTGCTTACAATTTCCGCCATGTTTGTTATCATCAATTTTTTTGTTGATCTTATTTATGGTGTACTTGATCCGCGGGTGAGAATCACGTAAGGTCGCCTCTAAAAACCCGGTTTTATAGGTCATTGCGAACCTGAAATGGTGAAGCCTGCCTAGCCGGTAGGTAGGCAATCTTTTGAAAAGCAGATTACTTCGCTTCGCTCGTAATGACGGCAAAGGTAGTTTTTAGATGTTCCCATGACCCAATTGGCTCACCCGCAATTTGTTGTTCTCAATAAAAAGTTTATATTTATAATACAAATTAGTTTGTATTTTAAATACAAAGTATTACTTTTGCATTAAGATAATGCTATGATAACAGAGGCTATACTCAGGACAGTAATCGAAGATTACAGGGAACCTGTTAAGAAAAAACTTGTTGCGCGGGAAAAGGAACTGCATTTTAAAAGCGGCAATGTTATGGTTGTTACCGGTGTTCGGCGTTGCGGAAAAAGTACGATGCTGCGGTATGCCCTGGCGAAGCAGAAAAAGAAAATAGTTCTTAATTTTGAAGACACCCGCCTTGATGGATTTGAATTAAGCGATTTTAACAAGCTGGAGAATATTGCCCGCTCATTAAATATTCATTGTTTTGTTTTCGATGAAATACAAAATATTCCGGGTTGGGAAAAGTACATACGTTCAGCGCACGACAAAGGGTTTCAGTTATACATTACCGGGTCGAATGCATCTTTGCTCAGCAGGGAACTCGGCACCAGGTTAACGGGAAGATATTTACAAACAGAGTTGTTCCCGTTCAGCTATCGTGAGTTTTTACTTTTTACCAAGTTCAATCCTTCTGAAAAAAGTTTTAAACAGTATTTATCAGATGGCGGTTTTCCTGAATTTTTGACGTCCTGCGAGAATGAATACCTCCGCACATTGTTTCGCGATATTGTAATCCGCGACATAGCCGTGAGAAGAAACATTAAAAATGAGCATTTGCTTCTCAGTCTTGCATTGAATTTAGCAAGTAATGTAGGAAAAGAGATAAGCTACAACAGAATCTCACAGGCAATTAACATAAAATCCGTAAGAACCGCCATAGATTATTGTGATTATATAAAGGAAAGTTATTTGTTTGATTTCATCCCGAGATTTTCGTTTTCAATAAAACAGCAACTTGTAAACCCCAAAAAAGTGTATGCTATTGATACAGGTATGGCAAAAGCAAACAGTTTGTCATTCAGCGAAGATTCAGGAAGAATGCTGGAAAATGCGGTTTTTATGCATTTGCGTCGTTCTGCCGCAGATATATTATATTACATGGACAAGCATTCTGAATGCGATTTTTTAGTTCGTAAAAACGAACGAATAATTCTGGCTATTCAGGTTTACTCGCAATTGCATGCAGACAATCTGGAAAGGGAAATTCAGGGATTAAAAAATGCCATGACTGAAACAAAAGCAAAGAATGGATTGATTATCACACTTAACCAGGAAGAAGTATTTGATTATGTAAAAGCTGTTCCTGCATGGAAATGGATGGACCAAGTTCTGATAATTTAATGAAGGAAGGAAAATTAATTTATGGAAATATTAGGTATTGATATCGGCGGCTCAGGAATCAAAGGGGCTCCTGTAGATATGAAAACCGGCGAATTAACCGCAGATCGCCTTCGGATCGAAACACCGCTGCCTGCAACGCCTGCAGCTATTGCCGATTGTGTCGCAGAGATTGCAAAACATTTTGAATGGAGCGGTAAAATCGGCTGCGGATTTCCTGCTGCAATAAAAAACGGTATTGTTAAGACCGCAACCAATATTGACAAGAGCTGGATAGGAACGGATGCCGTTCAGTTATTTTCCAAGGCTACCCGGCGCAAAGCCGCAGTGATCAATGATGCGGATGCAGCCGGAATGGCAGAGATCAGGCTGGGCGCCGGCAGAAATGTACAGGGCACTGTTTTAATGATCACTGTGGGCACAGGCATTGGTACCGCATTATTCTATAACGGAACCTTGCTTCCCAATACGGAACTCGGGCATTTAAAGCTTGGGAAAAAAACCGCCGAAGCCTATGCTTCCGGCGCCACACGCGAAAAGCTTAACCTCGACTGGAAACAGTGGGCAGACCGTTTTAATGAGTACCTGCAATATGCTGAATTTCTTCTCTGGCCCGACCTGATTATTATCGGCGGCGGGTTAAGTAAAAAGAGCGATAAATTCTTGCAGTTATTATATACAAAAACAAAGGTCGTACCTGCATTCTACATGAATAATGCCGGTATAATCGGAGCTGCCATTGCAGGTGAAGAAAATTAACCGGGAATTTGAAAAACCGTTTTTTTTAGTAACTTTGCTAGCAAATCATTAACTTTATAAAAAATAAATTAAAACAAAAAACCATGAAAAAATTATTATTTTTTACAGTATTACCTTTGTTATATTGTAATCTGTCAGCTCAAAATGTAAATGATGATGTTTTGATTTTGAGAAAATCTAATACAGCGCTAAAAATCCAGTTGAATGAGCAAAAAAATATTCTGTTAAAACAAATTCAAAAAACCGACAGTCTTATTTCTATACTTCAATCAACCAATAGTGAAATCAAAAAAAGCGCTGATAATCAAAATTCTATTACCCAGCAGTCTATTTACAAATTAAATGAACAGACAACAAACATTAGTCAGGCTTTAAGCAAAAGAAAGCTTTTTGCAATTATTGCTGTAATTGGCTCTATCATTATTGTTCTGCTCTATTTACTCTATCTGAAAAACAAATTATCTGCCATTAACAAAGACATTAAACAAAAGGATGAGGAATTAAACAAAAAAATATCGCTGATGAATGAATATATAAATAAGGAAATATTACTTTTTAATCTGGCAATTGAAAAACAAACTACTGAAACCAATAACAGGTTAATAAAATTATCAACTGATACGAATGAAAGCATCAATAAAATGAACCATGAAGTCAATAAGACAATTGAAAACCAGATAATATCAGTTAAAGGAATATTTCATGAACAACTTTCCCTATCGGCTAATGAATTCAACAAAAAACTAACAGAAGTGAATAAAACTATTGAAAGTGAGATAAAATCAGTTAAAGGAATATTTCATGAACAACTTTCCCTATCGGCTAATGAATTAAATGAAAAAATAACGGAAGTCAATAAGACAATTGAAAACCAGATAATATCAGTTAAAGGAATATTTCACGAACAACTTTCCCTATCCGCTATTGAATTCAACAAAAAACTAACAGAAGTGAATAAAACTATTGAAAGCGAGATAAAATCAGTTAAAGGAATATTTCATGAACAACTTTCCCTATCGGCTAATGAATTAAATGAAAAAATAACAGAAGTCAATAAAACTGTTGAAAAGAAAATTGCTACAATCAATAATGAGCTTAGTACAAATATTAATGAAATGAATGAAAAATTAAAAAAACATTTGTGAAAATATGAAATTTCTCTTGGTTTTTTTGTTTAGCATAATCGTTCTTACTGCATATAGCCAGGTTTACAGTTTTATTGATACCATTCCATACCGGTTTGTGGGATTATCAAAAAAAGACTGTATGAATAAATTTAAAGACAAGTTAGCCACCATTAAAGTTTCCGATTCCTTAAGCATAAGTTTATCTGATGAAGATGATGTTTTTACGGGAAAAGGTAAATTACCGTATAATCATATTATCAATTTTGATACTACCGACGCATTTATCAATAAAACATATACAGGCCAGACTAAGGGATATATAACTTTTAATGTCAGGATTGAATTTCAAAAAAAATTGATTGTTATTACATTGCACAATTTTGTGCATATCGCCTTAGGCACCCCGTGGGGAAAGAAAAGTGCAGGTAAAATCAATTTCACTGATGCTCCGATCCGAACAAAAGATGAAGAATTAGTATGGCTTGAGAGAGTGCGTAAAGATATTGCCAATTATTGTGAAAGATTCAATACACGGTTTAAACTCTGGTTTTTTAATTCATTGCTTTAAGCGCAATTTTTTATGAAAAAAAATTAGATAGTTAAATAAAATACCTTATCTGGGTATAAAAACAAAAAATAAACGGGACATGGTTTCAATAAAAAAAATTAATTTAGCATTCCTATATTTAGCAAAAGTATACCGGTTCTTAATAGGTTTGCAAATGCAAAGCTGTTTAGAATCCGGTTATACTGAGCATAAAAAAAATTACAATTTTTCGGAAATTCATTTGGTCGAAGTATAAATGCCAAGAGTTTTAAGGATAATAAACCGTTTTAATTTAGGCGGGCCCACGTATAATGCTGCATTTCTTACCAAATATATGGCCCCTGAATTTGAAACCTTATTAGTGGGAGGTTTTAAAGATGAATCCGAAGAGAAATCCGATTTTATTGTCAATGACCTTGGCATCGAACCGGTCATCATCTCTGAAATGCGGCGCGAGATACATCCCGTTAAGGATATTATTGCATACAATAAGTTAAAAAAAATCATTAAGGATTTCAAACCGGATATTGTTCACACACATGCTTCAAAGGCCGGCACATTGGGAAGACTGGCTGCTTACCATGCTTCAATTCCGGTGATTCTGCATACTTTTCATGGACATGTTTTCCATTCTTATTTCATGACGTATAAATCGGCTTTTTTTAAAAAAATTGAGCAGGGTCTGGCAAAGATCAGTACAAAAATCATTGCGATCAGCGATCTTCAAAAAGATGAACTTGCACATAAATATAATATCACAAAACCTGAAAATATTGTTGTTATTCCGCTTGGTTTCGACTTGAATAAATTCAGGATAGATAAAGACACAAAGCGTCAGAAATTTCGCAGGGAATATAATATCGACGACGATGAAATAGCAATCGGCATCATTGGCAGGCTCGTCCCTGTTAAAAATCATGCTTTGTTCTTAGATGCCATTAACATTGTGAAACAGCGTTCATCAAAAAGAATCCGGGCATTTATAGTTGGCGATGGCGAAAACAGAAAATTATTAGTGAATAAAATAAACGAACTGAAACTGGATTATATAGATGCCACAAAACAAAAGGGAAAAGCTAGCATTACGTTTACCTCCTGGATAAAAAATGTGGACCGTGTATATCCGGGTATGGATATTGTTGCGCTTACCTCGCTGAACGAAGGAACTCCTGTAAGCCTTATCGAAGCGCAGGCCGCCAATGTTCCGATTGTAAGCACGAATGCCGGCGGTATCGAAAACACGGTACTTCCCGGTATAACAGCTTTACTATCGAAAAACGGAAACCCGCTTGAGTTTACCGATAACTTATTTAAACTTATTGAGAGCGATGAACTCAGGCATAAACTTTCGCTTAACGGATGGGATTTTGTTAAAGAAAAATACCATTATTCGCGCCTGGTAAACGATATGAGCAAATTATACAAAGAGTTGCTGGCAGAAAAAAAGATTCGCTGATCAGCAACACGGCGCCCATTCGCCCATTCACCCATTCACCCAATCGCCCATTCACCCAATCGCCAAGTCGTCAAGTCACCCATTCACCCAGTCGCCTTATCTCCCATCATATCAATCAAGGCTCTACAGTTACAGAATATTATGTTTCTATACAGAAATTTAAAACTAATTGACTACCTCCCAAAAACAGGAGTATGATGTTCATTACTTTGTTGATAAAAAGAGAGATTACGTTATGATTTTGTTTTGAAAAAAGACTCATATCTATTACATTTATGTTACTAATCAAAACATAAAAGATATGAGC
>JACREX010000095.1 GCA_016212695.1 Bacteroidia bacterium | reverse complement strand
CTGCTTCTTCCGGTTCGGGGCATGGGCGCAGACAACGCCGGTACGAATTATAGATTTTATGATTTTACCTGCATACCACACCGACACAGTGGCGCAAACCGACACTGTGGTTTTAAGCGTGATGTTTAAAACCAAAAATGCAGCACAGGCCAACAAAGCCATGCTGCTTTTCGGAACCGCCAACGATGCAAGCGATGTTAAACTTGTTCAGGCAAATTTTACAAACGCAAATGACACTACATATATAATATATGATAACCTTGCCGAACCTGTATTGAATTATGCTTCCAATGTTACGGTTATGCTTACACGGCAACAATACGATACCTTTTCCCATGCCACGCTGTATATCGAAGATACAAACAGCTTACAAACACAACGGCTTTATTTTCACAAACACTAAAAACATACAATTATGAATAAGAAATTAACTCAAATAATTTTCGTGTTTCTGATGCTTGCAGCAGGCATTTCTCAGGCACAGGTAGATACATTCACTGTAACCAAAACCACAGATTTTGATCCGTTCTTATATCAGGACAATCCCGAAGATACGGCAATTGCAGGCACATTGCAATGGGCTGTTCGTAAAGCGAATGACGCTATTGTTCCCTGTGTAATTGTCTTTAATATTTCAGGTAACGGACAGCACACAATCAATTTAATTTATCAACTGCCGTATTTAAATAACGAGATAATCATAGATGCAACAACTCAAAATGGTTACACGCCGGGGAACCCTGCAATAATAATTGACGGTGCAAATGCAATTCCCATTTGTTTTCATCTTGCAATTGACAATTGCAGCATTAAAGGTTGTTATATTCAAAACTTCACTTCTAAAGGAATATCGGTTTACAATGTCAATGGTTTTCTCATTGAAAATAATGTTATAAACCGCATTATAATACCGCCTCCGTCGCCTTTGAAACCTTGTGTAATTCCAGCCTCGGGCATTGCGTTGTTCAATTGCATGAATGGTATTATCCGGACGAATATTATTGGCACAGATGCTACT
>JACREX010000094.1 GCA_016212695.1 Bacteroidia bacterium | reverse complement strand
TGGTTAAATTGTTGACATTGTTAAATGGTTATTTTAATTATCACATAGACTATTAATGATTGATTTATAACAATTTAGCAATATAACAATTTGACAATGTCTGTTCAATAAAAGTTAAATTTGTAACCGTTTGCAGTATAACGATTAACGCCACCGCCATGAGAATATTATTGCTTAATTATGAATATCCTCCGTTAGGCGCGGGTGCAGGGGTGATTTCCCAGCACATTGCCGAAGGGCTGGCCGGGCTGGGCAATAATGTTACGGTTGTTACCACATGGTTCCCGGGAGAGAAAGAAGAAGAAGCGCTGGAGAACCTGAAAATTATCCGTTTGAAATCAAAGCGAAAATTTATTTATAAATCGAATATTTTTGAAATGCTTTCATGGGCGCGTGAGAGCAAATTGTTTCTCGGAGAATATTGTAAAAAAGAAAGTTTCGATATCTGCTTTGCTAATTTCACGCTGCCCGGAGGCGATGTGGCGTTGTACCTGAAAAGAACTTTTAAGCTGCCTTTTGTGATTATTTCGCACGGCCACGATGTGCCCTGGTTTTTCCCCGAACAGATGTTGTTTTATCACATACCTGTTTATTTCCGGGTAAAAAAAATCTGTATCGAATCTGAAGCGAATTTTGTGCAGACGAACCCCATGAAAAAAAATATAGACAGGTTCCTCGGAAATAAGCGGAAAGAGAAGAATATTATTATTCCAAATGGCGGAGATTACAAGAAATTTAAACCCGATTATTCGAAAAAATCAAGTCGTTTTAAAATCATTTTTGTGGGGCGATTGGTAAAACAGAAAGACCCGTTTACTTTTTTGAAAGCCATAAAAGTATTTGCAAAAATGAATGATGATTTCTTAGTACATATTATCGGAGACGGGCCTCTGAAGAAGAAGATGCAGTATTATATAAACCGGAACAACCTTCATGAAAATGTGAAATTTTCAGGATGGCTCACAAAGGAAAAAATCATTGAAGAGTATCAGTCTGCGAATTTAAAAGTAGCCCCTTCGCTCGAAGAGGGGATGTCCATATCCATCATGGAATCCCTCGCGTGCGGCCAATATGTGATGACAACCCCGGTGAGCGAAAACCCGACTTTGATCCGGGAGCAGATCAACGGAGAACTTTTCAACCTTCGCGATTATCGCGAAATAGCCGATAAAATACAGAAGTTTTATTATGACAAATTCATCAGAGGGTATCATGTGCCGGAAGAATTTTTAATGCAGCAGAAATCAGAGTATGACTGGGATAATATCGTTAAAAAGTATGATGAGACCCTTTCCGGCATTGTTAATAAAATTAACCGAACAGTCTCCTGATAACCGCGCTTGTCAGCGTTAACCTTTGCCTGTATCCGGCTTTTTCTTTTTCGGTAATATCCATACTTTCCATCCCGTGTTTTTTCATCAGCAGCCCTAATGTGGAACCGGCAAGGTAAAAATCCTTATTGATTTCATTCCTTTCCCATTCTACATTCACCCAGTGTATGGCATACCACGCATCAGGGATCTTTATATTCCTGACAGCCATTTTTCTTATAAACGCCCAGCTATCATGATTTGAGAGTGTCGTAATGTAGTTTCCGAGATTGTGTTTTTTGATATTCCGGTTAAGGATATGAATGGGCTTATGCCAGTCGCGGTTATTCTCGTCAATGGTTGCCAGCGCTTCCCTGTAGCAATCTTTCATGATCCCGCTTTCAGGCGGGCACTTCATTATATTTCCAACTGCGGGCAATACATGGTGTTTCCTGAATACATAAGGGGCATTGATGTCAAAGGGTTTTAAACAGCAGACATCCATATCGGCCCACCAGCCGCCCCGGTCGCACAGCAGTTTGTACCTGAATATATCTGAGAATCCGGCATAACTGCCTTTCCCGTGTCTGAACCGGCTGGCATTCTTATATGAAAATATCCGGTCTTTCGGTATGATGGTATCCGCATCTTTCAGTTCTGTTTCACCCGGTAGTTTGCAGTTGGGTTCTTCATACATCCATAAACGGAATGTATGGCCGTTTGCAATAAAAGACTTTATGGTAAGCAATTCAAGATTTGAAAGGGTGTCGCCTATCCACAGGCTGTTTACAATTTTATTTTCAATGGAAAGAGGCATGTTGATAATATGTCGTTAAAATACAAAATGGTAGCCAAGACTAAATCCAACAGGCGGCGGTAAACTTGTTATTTTTATTAATGGATTTCTTTTTAATGCATCTATATCAGATTCATATTCCTGCGACCTTATTGGAACCAAAAGCTCGGCATTAAAATAGTTTTTCAGCTTGCTTGACCGAAATTCAAATCCTAAGCTAAACGACGGGCCATAATATATTTTATTATATTGAGGAGCTCCCGTGACTTGCATTACCGCATTATAACCATACATAGCGCTGATATAAGGACAAATTTTTTTATCAGGAAGAGTCCTGAGCGATATGCCGGCATTATAACCAAATCCAATCAATACATAACCGCCTGCAGCAAAAACGGCAAAGTGTTTTACAGGTAAATAAGCGAACCTGGCGCCAAACCCGCCATAATCCATACCAAAGCCTAAACCGATATGGTATTTATAATTTGTTGTTACAACAGAGGGATTTTTTGCATCGCCTGCAAGAAGGTTCTGCTGCAACTCCGGCTGTTCCTGCGCCATGCCGTTTATTACATACATCGCAAGCAATACGGCTATAATAAATATGCTTTTCATAGATTTGTGTTTTATATTCTTTTTTACTCATGCTGAATCTTTCACATAATTTTTATTTTACAAATCCACAGTAACCGTTGCGCTTGTTTCATTATTTTTAGTTACTATATGCGCCTGGTTTGAAATAAACTGATAATGGGTTGAATCATAATAAAACAGCAGTAAATATCCCGAATAATAGCCATAATCTGCCGGGATATCATTAAAAGATACCTTTCCTTCGCTGTTTGTTGTTTCTGTTTGAATTGCAATATTGGTAAGTGCGGTAAACGACATGCTGCCGCCTGCATCGAAATAGGGAATTAAAGCGACTTTCAGATTAGAAATCGGATTTTGTGAAAGATCGATTGCCGTAACAGAAAGCTTACCTACATTGGTTAACGGGCATACTTCAAGATTTTTTTCATGGCCCGCAATAATCTGGAAGTACTGGTTCTCTCCGTATTTCTTATTATTATAAACAACTTCTGCAACATAATTATACGTGTTTTCCAATAATGCGCCGACATTGCATAAGCCGGTGTTATCTGTTGTTCCCTCGAACAATTTGTAACCTCCTGTTGCAGCCTGGTTGATAATTACTTTTGCATTAGCCAAAGGATTGTTTGAAATATCCACGACTTTCACTTTCAACGATCCGCTGGAACTTAGCGTAACATTCATGTTATCGGGCATTTTAATTTCTTCTTTTTTACATCCGAAGAAAAAAAACGATGCCACTAATAAAGTAATTAAAATTTTCATTTTCATAAAATCTAAATTTAAAAGGTTAATAAAAAATTGAATCTATTGTTTAATGATTTTCCACTCTGTATATTTTTCGTCAATTGAAATTTTTAAGCCATAAATACCCGCAGGGGCATCGCCGAAATCTATTTCTTCCCTGCCTGTGAGATTGCTTTTGCTGTAATAAAGTTTTCCTGCAAGGTCAAAAATTTGTAAGGATGCGGACACTGAGCCTGCCGGCAGTGAGCACGGCCGAACTGTCGAAGCGACCGCTCCCTGTAGGTTTGTTATTTCTACTACAAGAATTCCTTTTGTCGGGTTCGGATAAATGCTCACCGTTTGCCCCCCTGAAAGGGTTTCTTTTACCGGCTGCAGTTCCTGTTCCTGCAGCGCTGTTGCAAGCGTGTCAATATGCGTTGTATCTGCCGGGTTTGAATGCCTTCCGTTCGGATTAGGGGGAATTATTATGGTGCGATTTATACGATTGCCTGAAGCATCGTAACCGTAGCAGACGTAAGGCGTTGTCTGGGAGTAGCCCACAAAAGAAATCAATACTAAAAGAGATAAAAAAACAAAATGTGTTTTCATTGTTTTGCTTATGTTTGTTTATTAAACGTGAACAAATAAAATTTATATGATGCTCCGATTTTTATTATTCCCGGCTTTGTTTGTTTTCTTCATCTTGCGTATGCGGAATAATGAATCGTATTCCTATGGTAAATAATGACTGATTTAAACTGAAATTTTGATTTTTATTAGTGAAATTCGTTAAGGGGAAATAATACAAACTTGTTTTTGGAGATACTTCTCTGTTTAATTTTGTGCAATTAAGAACATTTATTTTTAAATCAATACAAAACCATTTTAACAGGCTGCAACTCAAGCCGCATAACAAATCATCGGATAAGCCTGTACCTTTCAATTCCTCTGCATATGAATCATAATTTGCGCTGATAGATTTTAATGAATTGGCGCCTTCAAACAACAAGTAACTGAAATCGTTTTGAATAAAGAAAAAAAAGTTTTTTGTAATGGTTTTATTCAATCTTAAATAGCAGCCGAATAAATTCCCTTTTAATTCTTTTGTCAAAATGCTTTTATCCTGCAATGATTCGGAATAACTATTATAAATCCCGACTAAAAGACCTGTTTCAAAATTCGTCAGTAAATAACCTCCTCCTCTGAAAATAATTTTGTAACCTGTATTTTTCAGGGTATTGTCAGGCTCATAGCCTGTGATAAGATCTTCAACGGAATTTTTTACAGTAAAATCCGCGCCAAATGCAGTTGTTCCCTTTTCATTTTGTGCAAACAGTCCGGGAAAACACATACAACTTAAAATAAGAATGAAATACTGTTTCATAGTTTTATTTTTTTATTTTTATAATCATCAATTAGAACTCACTTATCTTTTATGCAGCGAACATATAAACCAGAATCTTTGAACCAACCATCATCTACATATGCATTCGGTTGTAGGCGACCAACAGTTAAACCCCAAGCTCGTTTTTTTCCGTTTTCTGAGGACGCCCAAAAAGCTGTGCCAGTTTCCAATTGTGTATAATTTATACCAAGGCGCAGGCCTGCTGATAGTGCAGAAAATCCAGAATTGCCACGAGGCAGTAATTCTTTGAATGCAACAGTATCAATACCTCCTAAATTATTAAATAAAATTTCAAATTCACTTTTTTTTGGCAAATGCCAGCCAGTAGGGCAAACGGTTTTGGCTGTCTCCCATGTGTACAAATAACCAAATCTTGCTACATTTTCTTCATTATTTTTATATGCCCAGTATTTCCCTTCTGTTGGTTTATATGCAAGGTTTTGAGCTATCCAGATTTGCTCCCCTATTTTTACCACTCTATAATTCTTTCCATCGCGCTTGTCAGAAAACTCACCAAATCGTCCGTCCCATATAATTGCACTCAGAGTGTTATTTTTTTTTCCATTATTATCCTTAACTTCATTGTTTGATATTTTTTCTGACTGTATTTCATTACTGTTTATAATAGCAATACATCTGAACCCTAACCATTTTTCAGGCTTGCTATAATGCTGAACAGAATCAGGGTGACATTGATTAGCATAGAGTTTGTAATTTCCACCTTTTGCAATTCCCTTTACAGAGGTCATTTCCGAAACATTTCCGAAAACATCATTTGCCTTATTTTTATCCCGATGAAATTGACTCACACAATAATGTTTACCTATTAAATTGCTATATTTAAAATTGTAATTTGCACCGACACAATTTCGTTTCTTTTGTAAGCTATCTCTAAATCCATTACTTTTTTCCGCTTCGGAAAATCCTTTTAAAGCAAAATTTTTCCATTCCTCAGGCGCCGGTAAACGATAAGTTACCATTTTCTTTCCGAGCACTTTGGTTCGCCACGCACAAAAAGCGACAGCCTGTTCGTAGGTAATCCCTGTAATAGGGAGCGATAATAATGTGCAATACGATGAAGGAATATAAAGCGGCGAACCATATTTTTCACCACCCGTACATTTTTTATTAAAATAGCCAATCGGTTGACCGGTATATTGTCCCTGCCAATCATTAAATTCAATTGTTTTATTATTGATATATGCCCAAACTTCAGGCTCTACTGAGTTACTGTCAGGCAAAACCTTCTGAGCCGCAAAAAATCCATCATATTGTAAAACATATGTATAATACGAAAGCCAGGATGCAACATCAATTTCGGTTCTGTCAATATAAGTGTATTTGTTAATTTTAACAGTCCCTGAAAATTTATCTGTTTCTTGTGTAAAACAATAAATTGGAATAATAAAGAGCAATAAACTCAATTGAATTATTTTTAACCTAAAACCCATTATTGTGCCATTTGTACCAATTTTCATATAAAGATCTTCCTGTAAATAATAATGAAAATGAATCCAGCGTATCATAACCTTTTTGCGAATAATAACCGATTTTAGAAATTGGAATTTTTGTATTTTTAAACGGCATACTAAATTCACAGCCGTTAACATCTTTAATTAAGTGGGGTAATTTCAGTTTTAAATCTGATTTTATCAAAGTTAACCCAAATAAAGTTTCAAAACCCATATCGAAACGTTGTTCATCACTTAAACCCTTACTCCAAATATTATAATATCTCTTGTCATCAAAATTATAACCTCCTAACATTCCTGCATGTAATGAATGTAGCCCGAGTTCGCCATTTTCCATATTGTCAGAAATATTATCTGTTAATAATATTCCGGAGAAAACCCGTAAGCGGTCAAGGCCGGATATTTTTGAAGGGTCAAGGCTGGTAGATAACATGGCAGAAGCCGCATAACCGGCAAAAGTAGCGACTCCGCCCCAGCCTTTCTCATCAGCCGCTTTAAGTTGATCTCTGTGCATCCATGAATTCATTAAAGTATAAGTCCCGTATTGCGCCATAAAATATCCCCCCTTTGCTCCAAAAACAGCATTTACACCCGCCGTAAATGAACCGGCACTTCCTGCACCATGTGTCAATGCAGCAGTACCTGCGCCAAAAGTATTCCAGCCAACCCATGCAACAGCGGCGCCAATACCTCCTGCTGCAACAGCTTTCCAACCCCAGTTACCGGTAGAAAGGCCATAGCTTAAATATCCAACACCAAAACCAGCGCCGGCAGCAACTAAATCATCCCATCCGAACCAATTACCTGTAGGGTCGGAGTATTTTAATGGATTGTTTATGCAGTAGGAATACCTGTTAAACGCTTGCGAAGATGAGTTTTGAATAAAAATATCAGGCGACAGCATACGGCCAAGCAGCGGGTCGTAAACACGTCCCTGCATGTTAATCAAGCCAAATTTATCGAGGTGCTCGTGACCTGTGAAACCGCGCTGTAAAATATAAGTATCAGGATCGGGCAGGTTATTATTGCTCCAGTCAACAGGATTGCGGCGCTTTCCCCAGGCATCGAAACTATATTCTTCAACAAGATTCCCGTTTACATCAACAAGCCCTGTTATTGAACCCAAATGGTCTTTCAACACATAATACAAATTATCGGTTGCGCCCTGCCTTATCATAACTGCAATAACCCCGTAGGCGCCGGAAATATAATGTATTTCGCGGGTTTGCCCATTACTAGTTATTTCCTGTTCATAGTTGGCAGTATAATACTTGGTTTTTTGGGGAGTACCACTATAAAATAAAACCGATTTCTTAAGAATATCATCCGGCCCGTAAGTGAATACAATACTATCATTGCCTTCGGAAATGGATTCGGCCTTGTTAAAGTGCGTATATGTAATATTCTGAGGTATGGTAGGTATGGTTCCTGTGTTTCCTGTAATTTTTGTTACCGCGTGCGGCTGTGTGCCTGTATAATCATAATCGCCAACATCAGTTTTTGTCTGGATGTTTCCATTTCCTATATACCCGATATTTTGAGTTAACACCTGGTTAACATAAATATTATTCAGGCGATGGAAATCGTCATATTCAAATGATTCTTTAAGATTTCGTAAAATGTCTTTCCGGTAGTTCAAATTTCCGTCAACTTCGTTAAGCTCGTATTCAAATTGCTGCAAATTTCCATATTTTATTGAACTAAGCAAATCATTGGACGGATTATATCCATACAAAGCCTGCAAACCGCAACCGAAAACAAAATCTTTTTGTAAACCGGGGGTAGCTTCGGCATTTAATTTCCACACAGAATTACTCCCGCCTGTATTATTATTTGCGCTTACTTCCTTTAAGAAACCGTGACCGTCAAAGTCCTGTGAAATTACGAAACCGCCGGGATAAGTAATACCGGTATTGTTGCTATAATCATCATAACTGTAAGACGAAACAAAGGAGTGGCCGTCAATTGTTTCATTAAACTGTAAAATCCTTCCATATTTGTCATACATATATTCCTGTTTTGCGCCATTAGGGGCAGTAAGGCTTTTAAGTTGATTAATACCATTTCCGGAACTAATGTAAGCATAATTGGTGATTCCGTCGGGTCCTGTTTTCTTCGTTAATCTGCCAAGCTGGTCATAATCCATGTTAAAAATATTTCCCCTGGCATCGGTTTGTTTTTTCAATTCGCCAAATGCATTATATTCATACAAGATATCGCCTGCATCGGGATCGCGCAATGCCCTTTGAAATCCATTCTGGTATATTAACTGAATCAAATAAGTTGTTGTTGCTGAACTATTATAAATACAAGTTACCTGTCCGGTTGCGTTATAAAGATAGGTAAGGGAAGTACCGCCGAATTCCGAAACTTTTGAAAGCAACCCGTAAGCATCATAATTTTGGGTTACATATTTTCCGTCGGGCGGCGTTATCTTAACAGAGGTATTATAATATGAATAAGTTGTTGTTTGTCCATTATCAGATTCACTTTCAAGCAAACCTGTGGATGAATTGTAAAAATACTGAGTCAAACGTTCAGCCTGTCCTTCATAAAACGGCCGGGTTTTCGAATCAAACTGGCCCTTATTGTTGTATGCTTGTTTAATAATAATTTTACCGTTAAACCCGTCTGTTTCTTTTCGCAATTCCCTTCCCAACATATCGTAAAATACTTTTGTTGCCGGTCTGCCGGGTATAGATGTAAAAACGGCGTAAAGACCATTTACCGGATAATTAATGGACCAGTTATAATTTGTAGAAATAGTATGTCCTAAAGGAATTGTTGCTGAAACAAGCCTGCCCCATGCATCATAATTGTTAACTGTTACTAAGCCGTCAATGCCCGTTTCTTTAATAATATTTCCATAAACCGGCTCATATTCTTTTATTACAGATTGCCCTAATGAGTTTGTATTTTTTGTAACAAATCTGTAAGTGCCTTCATACTCCAGCAAATTAGTTCGGGTCTGCGCTCCGCTTCCGGAAATTTCGATTTTAGTGGGTACTCCAAAAACTGAATGCGGATTATATTTTGTTGTTACAGGCAATGCAGTATTGGCTTTCTCTATTTTTGTATTTAAATTACCATTTGTATATGAATAGGTTGTTTTGCGGGTTTCCGAAGACGGGACATCTGTTCTATTACTTGTGACGATTGTAGACGAAAGCCTGCTGTATGCTTCATATACATTATCTACACTGCTGTTCCCATTATTGCCATAGGTGGTAGTACTGCTGGTGAGATTTCCGTTACTGTCATAAATAACGCCGGTTGTTGTGTTGGTAATATTTTTTATATGATCTGTTGATGTTATTTGAGTCGGATAGAAGAAGAATCTCTTATTACCATAATTATTAACATGAAAAGTGTTATTAGTAACTGTAGAAATAAGATTAGAACCTAAATATGAATTTGTTTCTTTAACCGAGAAAATACATAAACCGGATGAACTTACAAAATCATTTTTCACAACAGTTTTTAAACCTGTAGTTGAATTATGAGAAGTGAAGTACCTGAATCCAAGAAATCCTTTACCTTGCCGATGAACTTTTGCGCCATTATATAAATAATTTGTGGTTGCAAGTATTCCTGTCCCTGTTGATGTCTGCGATTTTGATACAACATAAAAAGGGCCCTGGTAATCCATAACCGGGAACGTTGCAGAAGTCCCTTTAGAATAGACCGAATTATCCGATAAGGGCTTATATTCAAATTTTGTTATTTGGTTAAAACCATCGCCAATAGCAGAAAGAAACTGGGTATTGTCTTTATTATTTACCCTTATTAATTGTGCTGGTAAGATAATTGGCCCAAGATATAAAATATCGGTTTTTTTATCGCCGTTAAAATCGCCATATTGAAAAAACATATCATTAATCGGATTGTCAAACAGATTGGTCTTTTTAATGAATGAAGCGCCATTACTATAATAAAAATTCAGGTATTGTTTATGTGTCAAACTATTGTAATATGTTTCAAGAATATCATCTTTACCATCGCCGTTGAAATCTAAAATTTCCTGCATATAATTATCATCATAGTGATCCGGGTAACCAACAATACTAAGATTCTGGCCGGGATATGAAAAGCCGGTTCCTGTAGAATAATTTACTGTCCATTGATTATTTACAAAAGTTAATACATCGGTCTTACCGTCGCCGTTAAAATCGCCATATTTTATACTATGCCATTTAGTTGGAAAACCGCTGTTGTACAGTGTATTCATGGTATAGCTCCCATCAGGATTTTTTGTAAAACTATAAATAGTACTATTGTAGTTCACTGTAATTAAATCGGTTTTCCCATCGCCATTGAAGTCAATAATTTTAATTTTATCAGTTTCACCCCATGAAATATTTCCATGAAAAGAATCTTCAAAATACCAGTTACCAGAGGACGAATAATAAGATAAATATAATTGAAGATTGTTGCCCGTGGATTTTTTTAGAATTAAATCTGAAACACCGTCGCCATTAAAATCACCGATATAAGGGACAGAAGAGCTACTTGCAGAAACAGAATATAACAGAGCTAATTCAGTATTAACAATATCTAATGAATAAACCCGATACTCAAACGTCGGACTGAAATCATAATTAAATAAAATATCTGTTAGCCCGTCACCGTTAAAATCTCCCACCCTTGTTTTTTCCGGGTAACCTCTTTGTGTTCCATGTAATAATAAAGAAAAATGTCCATTCCCGTAAGGTTTATATATCCTCCAACCGAATAAGCCGTAAATAGACCGTACTCTATCTGCAACAAGTAATTCCTGTATCCCGTCACCATTAAAATCCCCAGTAAGTACAATATTCGGTACATGATTTGTATAGTCATAATAAGGTATGCTAATATCGCTATATGTTAAAGTTTGCGATGGCATATTGCCCCATTTAAAAATCGTTGAGTTTAATTGACTGCCATCGCTCGCTTTTTCTGTTACCCCAATGAGATGAGAATATACATTAAAAGTATAATCAAAATCATAGCGCCGGACAAGATTGCCAAAACAGAAAACGCTGATTGCCCGTAGTATTTTTGTTTGAGGTATGGCATGTCCGGCAATATAATTAACATTTTGATCTGTTCTTTGAGAATAGTAAAATTCAAAGGCGTTATATGGAGAAAGTCCATTATTACCTGTGTAATTAATTTTTTCTATGCAGGATTCACCATTACTGTTTGAGTAAGTAAATGTCATATAATTTCCATTCAAATCAGTAATTTTATTTATACGCCAAACCAATACTTCTGTAGAACCTGGAATTATAACTTTTGAATCGGAAGTATTTCCATATTCAATTGTCATTCCATCTTTAGTGTTGACAATAAAATGTTCAGGCCCTGTTCCAATTGGATTTTGAGAATTGATAACAGAAAATATTTCTGATTCTGTGCGATACGTTGTATTTTCATCGCCATAGGTTCCAGTAATTGCAATAAGTCTATTCCCGTCTAATGCAAAACGGTCAGAATTATTTAAGCTAACTCCGGTTAAACTATTGTCATGGTAAAAGTCTTGGGGAATACGGGTAATAGCCGACAAGCCTGCAATATCCCATCCCATGCCCAATAATCCATTTCCTGCCAGGCTATTATAAGTAATTGATATTTGGGGTTGGATATTACCGGTACCTAAAGGTGTGAAAATTGGAATTTGATAGATTGCAGCGCCGGTTTGTGTTACATTTGCGTTACCAATAATTTTACCAACAGGAAGCGATGTGTTCAAATTTCTGATTTCAGGATCAATTAATTCAGTTGAAGATATATAATCTACCGGAAAAACCATCCCTTCATCAATCCTCCCCCTGAACGTTTTTCCGTTTTCCGCTTTATAATGAAAGCCATTGCCGAGACGAATATAATCCCGGGCTTTATAATCTTTTGTTGTTCCCCCGCTTTCATTTTGTAAATCAAAACTTACACCTGTAAAATTCTGCGAATATAGATTACAAGTGTATAAAAATACAAAACAGGTGAATATTATGCAATTCCTCAATTTCATGAAAAAATACTGGTTATTTTTTGTAATTGACCTTTAATCCTTCAACTTCATTTCTTAATATTTTTAATTCCTTATTCTGTTCTAAAATGTACAGAGTAAGTTCCTCAATTTTTTTTAACAGAATAGCATTTAATTCTCCAATTTTCTGACCATTTATCTGGACATCTTTTGCGCATGGTACATCCGGCAAATGATTGTGTTGATTAATGTAATTTTCAATTTCATTTAATGACGGAAGTTTATAATTTTTAGAAAAAACATAATCAGGCCAGGCAATATCCTGCTTGATAAAAACTTCTTTACAATATATCTGGCCTTTCAAATACATATCAGTATTATTGGTTGATGTTACAATAAGTTCCAACGCATCGTCAGTTGATTGATTACCATAAGTATCCACTGACCATCGTTTGAGAGTCATCTTGTAATTTCCGGCTATATCCTGAAAATCCCACGGACCAATTCGTAAAGAGCCTCCTGCTTTCAGCGATAAATCTGACTGAGGATTGTTAACTCCAATCCCAACATTTCCATTTGACTCAATAGTCATATTTACGTTTGTGCCAGCATCATCATCGCTGTAAAACCGTATCGGTGCATTATTTGTTACAAAACGCATATAATTACCTGCAATTCTTGAATACAAACCTAAATCGGATGTTGATGTAATTGCAGTACCGCCTCTTTGTATAACACCATTTGTTATATTCATCCTTCCATTTACATCTATGTTTTGTATTGGGTTTCCAATTCCAATCCCTACATTTCCATTGCTCAATAATACCATTTTTGCTGTTTCTTCACCGGTTGAGCCGGAAGAAAAGACAATATCACCATATTCCCTTATCTCTAATTTATTTTCTGTACGCCTGAAAAGGATTCTGTGATTATTGTCTGAACTCCTTATCTGCCCGTTATCAGTAAAATAAAACTCTGTATTCGCATCTACTCTGATATTACCACCGCTCACATGCAGTTTGTCATAAGGCGTTGATGTTCCAATACCAACTTTACCGCTATTGTTATTATATAAATCGTTACCTGACTTAGTCCAATAGTTTGGAATAATAACATTACTACCTGTTCCAGTAACACCAGATATTGAAAGTATATTGTTCACGGTATTATAACTTAATGTCTGTAATTCGTTGGAATTACTAAGGTCGCCAGTATTAAAAATTATTCCTTCATTAATGGTAATACCAATTCCTGCAGTGTATGAAGTATTAAAATCCGCCGCAGGCGCCCATTTTGAACCGTTCCATTTTAACACTTGTCCGGTATGAGGGGCCAAAGTTGAAATATTTCTTCCTTGCAATTGATTTGCATTCCATAATGCAGTTGTATTTTTTGCATTGAAAGTCGTACCCGTCAAGGTTAATCCGGTGCCTGCCGTATAGGTTGTATTATTATCAGTGGAATGAATTGTAAAATTAGGGTATGTGCCTGAAACAGTTGTTGCACCTAATCCTGTGAGATTAATTGTTTGGTCAGGCAAAGTATTTATGATTTGATTAGAACCATCTATATTAATCCCTATTCCTGCAGTGTAAATAGTATTATTATCATCTGAGGGTTCCCATTGTGTTGTATTCCATTTTAATACTTGTCCGTTAGTAGGTAAGGCGCTTGATAAATTTCGTCCTTGTAATTTAACAACTGTTAACGCTGTGTTTCCCGCAGCATCGCCTGTGTGTGCTGTATGAGAAAATGTATTGCCTGATAAAGAAAGACCTTCGCCAGCATTGTATAAACCTATCAAATCAACGGAAGTATTGTGATTTGATAAGCTTAAGGTCGTTCCTGTAAGATTTAAATTTAATTGCGTCCATGTTCCTATTCCATCTGTATTTGATGTTAAAATATAATTATTTGCTCCTCCTTGCCGAATACGTATATTACCGTCAATATCAAGCTTTGTTGTAGGTGCTATACCAATTCCTACTGAACCAGAACCATCTATTTTCATTAATAGCTGGTTACTTTTCATAAAAGAAAAGTCTAAAATTCCGTTTTGCAAATTAATTACTCCGAAATTTTTAGTAATAACACCTACTAATAATCCATCAGCAGCAGTTGTTCCGGTATAATCATTTGTGATCTGAATCAAGTTATCGGGTAAACTGTTGTTCAAATGAAAAGTTTGATTAGGAACAGCTATCCCAAGTCCTAACTTGCCGCCAGTGGTAAGCGTCATATTTTGCGTCCCTGATGTATAAAATTTCAAATCGAAATTACTAAGGGTTCCAAGTTTACTGTTGACATCTGCATCGCTATTCCCATTAACATTCCAATATGCTGTCTGAGAGCTTACAGACAGCGAAACTATTGAAAACACAAAAAAGAAAACAAACCATGCCTTAAGGCAGGCAGGTAATTCAGAACTGAAGAAAAGTTTTATAATCATAAGATTAATTTTTAGAGATGCAATGATATTGTTATTTTCTTAAACAAACTATGTAAAGATAAAATTTTTTAAAATTTCTATCTTTCAAACACCATCAGGCTTTCGATATCGTCAATGGCCTTTAGGATTGGTTTGCCGAGAACCCGGTGCCCGTCTTTGGTAACGAGGATATCATCCTCGATGCGGATACCGCCGAATGTCTTGTATTCCTTTAATTTTTCGTAATTGATGAACTGCGCGAATTTCTTGTCTTTTTTCCACAGGTCTATTAACGCGGGGATAAAATAAATACCGGGTTCGGCGGTAACAACAAAACCCTCTTTAAGCCTTCGGCCCAAGCGCAGATACCCTGTTCCGAACTGGTTCACCCGTTTTGTTTCTTCATCATACCCCACGTAATCTTCGCCAAGGTCTTCCATATCGTGAACATCAAGCCCCATCATGTGGCCCAATCCATGAGGGAAAAACAAGGTGTGGGCTCCCTGTATCACGGCTTCTTCGGTATCGCCCTTCATAAGGCCGATTCCCTTAAGGCCGTTAACAATCGCTTTACAGGCCAGCATATGAATACTCTGATACGTAACGCCGGGACGGATTGCTTTGATCGCTTCTTCCTGGGCATCCAGAACGATCTGGTAAATTTCTCTTTGCTTAGTTAAAAATTTTCCTCCAACCGGAATGGTTCTTGTATGATCGGTTGCATAATGCCCGGGCGATTCCGCGCCGGCGTCAATGAGCAGCAAATCGCCGTTTTTCATGGTGTTCCCATGATAGTGGTTGTGAAGGGTCTCTCCATGAATGCTGAGTATTACCGGGAATGAGATGTAGCCGTTATATTTCAAAGCAATCCCTTCCATAACCCCTGCTATCCGGCTTTCCACAACCCCGTCTTTTGCCATTTTCATAGCGGTTTCAAACATTTCATGCGCCACATCAATACATGCTTCTATTTCCCTCACTTCCTGAGGTTCCTTGATTGATCTCAACTCTACAACCGCTTTTATCAATTCTTCCGAAGCATAATTTTTAAGTTTCATCTGGTAAAAGCCCAGCAATTCTTCGAGCAGTATTTTATTTTCTGCCCTGTAAGGAGGGAGGAAATATATTTTTCTTTTATCCCGGATAGCCTTGCCAATCGCTTCGTGCAACTGGCCGAAAGGGCCCGTATATTTTACCCCTGCATTTGCCGCAATATCCTTAATACCCGGCTGCGGGCCCATCCAGATGATATCGTCAATATCCGTATCATTGCCAAAGATATAATCCCGGCTTTCATCAACATCGAGGATACCGGCAAGGCCCGGCATATCGAGCCCGAAAAAATAAAGGAATGTACTGTCCTGCCTGAAATGATATGTATTTGCAGAATAATTCATCGGGACTTCGCTGTTTCCCATAATTAAAATCAACCCGTTGTGAAATTTATTTCTGAGTTGATTTCTTCGGTGGATGTAAGTTTTAGGATCAAACATATTTTACGATTTATGATTTACGATTTGTGAAATTAATCATTAATATACTCAACAAAAATATCTTTTTTATTGGGTTGAATGCAACGAATTTTTGTTTTGTTTTGTTTTTAATGCAATCGCGGGAATATTCTGAAGAAGAGAATCTATCCGGACAGAGTCAATAACCACAAGCTGCACATCTACCCTCCCGCTCCGTATCATTCCAAGCTCTTTTGCAGCCGCCACAGTTAAATCAAGAACAGCTTTTGTTTTCTTAGGCATCCTGTCGTTGATCCTGACGATAACGCTTTTGTTGTTTTCGAGATTATTGACTTTTAAAAGGGTATTAAAAGGCAGCGTTTTATGAGCCGCTGTTAATAATTTATGGGTAAAGCGTTCGCCGTTCGACGTTTTTCTTCCCTCAAATTTATTGTGATAACAGGTAGCTTTCCCGTATTCCACGAAAGTTGTATCCTGTGCAAAAGCGTTTGTTAGTAAAGTAATACAGAATATTAAGAGAACCCGGTATTTCATCAGTAACCTGTTTTATTAAGTTTTTCACAGTTTGGGAAAAGGGATGCAAATTTAACAAAAATTCGGGAATAAAAAAAATTCATTTGCCAAACCCAATAAATTCTTTTTTGGATAGATAATATAATAATATTCCTGCGATGATTCCTATTACATAACCATATGGGAGGCTTCCGGCAATCAGGCCAACCAGCACGGCAATTATAAATTCATTTCGGGAGGAGGTTGTATCTTTAATAAGTGATATCAACGTAACGCTTTCAAAAAACAAGATTACGCCCAGCATGGGCAAAGGGAAAATCAGGATAACCTGCTGAAAAACTCCGGCAAAAAATAATCCGATAATAAGAAATATTGAACCCAGAATTACAATAGAGCCCCCTGTTCTTGCGCCAAATGTGTAATGCCCGGCTATTCCCCCTGAACCGTGGCAGGTAGGGAATCCTCCGAAAAACGGATTAATCAGGTTCATCAGCGAATACGTAAACCCGATTTTTTCTGTACTAATTTTCTTATCGGGAAAAAAATCATTGGCCAACTGTTTCGTGGCTAAAATTGAATTTCCTACAGAAAGAGGTATCTGTGGCAATGCAAGAATTACCAGGCCTGCCATGATATCGTCAAAATTAAAATGCGGGTTGAAAACAGGCAAATTAAATTTCACGCTCTGCAAAATGGTGTGTGCAGGAATGTGCTTTATAAATATGGAGTAGATGATCCCTAAGGCTATTATAAGCAATGCCGGAGGGTATTTGCGGTTGCCAATCAAAACAACGGCTGTTATAAAAGCGACTCCGGCCAGGATATAGCCGTCAAGACCGTCGGAAGAGATGTAATTCTTTATTGCAAGGATGCTGAGCTGCAGACCCAGCCCGAACTGTATTCCCCTGACAACACATTTGGGGATTACACGGGATAACCAGTTTAAAATCTTTGTAACAGTGAGTAAAAACATGATGATTCCTATGGCAAGCCCTCCGCCAAAAATCACATTCCCTGATAATTTCTGTGCGATCACAATAGTTGCAAATGCTTTTAGCGGTTGCACCGACATCGGGATACCATAAATGAAGCCTGTTAAAATTTGCATCAGCCCGAACAGGATCAGGGCGCTGGAAGCATCAATGCCGGATGCCAGTATAACTCCGATCAATAACGGGAGATCCGTTCCGATATCGCCAAAAGCTCCGGAAAGCTCATTCCTGTCAAATTTTATTCCTTTAAATATTTTCAAAATTTAAAACGACTCATCCGTATTGATAAGGGCTGCAAATATAATTTTATTTTTTTAGAAATCTGGCGGAAAAGTAAAAATCTGGCAGGTAATTGCAGATACACGATACAGGATGCAGGATAGAGGTTTGAAAAGGTATAAATTTATTCTATTGAAAGAAAAAAATTAATGGACGATTATAGTCGGCGGGCTGTTCTTTTTTTTGTAATGAATCAGCAGGGAAATCACTTCGAATAATGTGTAGCCGAGATAAAGCAAAATGAAACTGATGAGAAACGGAAATGCCGTTTTTCGTTGAAACCAGACATGAATCACAATGAATAAAATATTCATGAACATCTTTATTCCGGTTATCAGCATGAAGTAAGATGAGAATTTTGCGAACCGTAAGTTTTCAATTTTTAATAAAATAAAATGTGATGTCAGGGTTAATATAAAAAAATAGCAGATAAGAAACGGGAATGAAGTGAAATAATACTGCGTAAAACATCCTGATAATATCAAAAATCCGACAGCTAAAAAAACAACTGAAAGAACGGTTAGCTTAATGATGAATACTTTTAAATGAGCCATTCGGATTATTTTTTTCGGATAAGATCTTTCAGAACCAAGTATAATGCTATAAATACGGATGAAATACTAAGTACAACCGTAAAAACAGGGAATTTAAAATGGACCCATTTGTCTAATTGAATGCCCACGAAAACTCCCAGAAGCACCACCGCGATCATCTGGAACGCAATGCCGGAATACCGGGCATAATCATTTAATTGTTTTTTCGACTTTTGGATCGGGTTCTTTTCTGATTTCTGCATTGATTGGAGTGTTGGCGTTTCCCATATTACAAGTGCCTGTAAAAACAGCGCTGGGTTCTATAGCAAGTTTATTGGTGATGATATCGCCTGAAATTTTTGCTGTTGATTTTAAAGAAAGCAGTTCTGAAACCCTGATTTTTCCTTCAATTTTTCCGGAAATATCGGAATTTTTACAATTGATCTCGCCATTAACATTGCCGGTAACACCAATTACAACCTTGCCTTTGGTAGTGAGATTTCCGTTTAAGGTTCCATCAATCCTGAGATCACCGTCGCAAAGGATCTCGCCTTTAACAACTGTGCCGCCGCCTATAATGTTTAAGGAGTTTGATTCGGTTTCTATTTTAGCCATAGTTTTAATTTTTAAATTAGTGATTCAGATTTGTGATTTCAAGTTTCAAGTTTTAAGTTTCAAGTTTCAAGTTTCAAGTTTTTAAGTTTCATACTTCCTGCTTCCTGTTTCCTGTTTTTCTCCATCGTATCCCCACTTTACATATGCCGCGCCCCAGGTAAATCCTGCGCCAAAGGTTGTAAGAATGATGTTGTCGCCCTTTTTCAGTCGCGGTTCCCATTCCCATAAACAGAGAGGCAGCGTTGCGGCTGTGGTATTGCCGAATCGATCAATATTGATCATGACTTTTTTGGGATCAAGCCCCATTCTTCGGCTGGTTGCTTCGATAATTCTCATATTTGCCTGATGCGGTACAAGCCATGCGATATCTTCGCTCTTAAGGTGATTCCTTTCCATAATCGCTACAGAAATATCTGCCATGTTCAATACTGCGGCTTTAAAAACCGGTTGCCCCTCCTGGTAAATAAAATGTTCCCGTGCGTCAATGGTTTCATATGACGGCGGTTTTACAGATCCTCCTGCTTTCTGGTGAAGATAAATCCTTCCGTAACCGTCAGACTGGAGCATGTTATCAATAATTCCAAATTCTTCTGTTGTGGGCTCAAGAAGAACCGCTCCTGCGCCATCTCCGAAAATAGGGCAGGTGGCGCGATCGGTATAATCAACAATAGCCGACATTTTTTCAGAGCCCACAACTATCGCTTTTTTGTATAACCCGGATTCTACAAATTTTGAAGCGGTAATCAGAGCATAGAGAAAGCCGGAACATCCTGCATTAATATCATAGCTGAACGCATGTTTAATCCCGACTTTATCGCTGATAATATTTGCGGTTGCCGGAAAAAGCATATCCGGGGTCACTGTGGCACAGATCAGAAAATCTATTTCATCGGGCGATGTCCCTGTTTTTTTCAGCAATTGATTAACGGCTTCAACGCCTAAATCGGAAGATCCTTTTCCTTCACCCTTTAAAATTCTTCTTTCTTTTATGCCAATCCGTGTCATTATCCATTCATCGCTGGTATCAACTAATTTGCTTAATTCTTCATTGGTGAGGATATAATCCGGAACATAAACTCCGATGCCGGTAATTACAGCTTTTAATTTCGTCATTTTATTAAAAGGCTTCTTTAATTTTTTGACACACTTTCGCTTCAATTACATCTCTTGTGTGCAGAATCATATTTTTAATAGCTACCGGACCCGAAATCCCATGGCCAATCATAACCGTGGAATTTATTCCCAACACAGGTGTGCCGCCGTATAATTCAAAGTTAAATTTATCAAAAAAATCATCGGTACGGTTTCTTCTTTTTATCAGGGAGTAAAATGCTTCAGCTTCTTTCAGCATGACATTGCCGGTGAATCCGTCGCACACAATCACATCGGCTTTATCGTTGAATAATTCGTTTGCTTCTATATTGCCGATAAAATCGAAATCATGGGTATTCTTCATTAATTCGTGGGTAGCTTTTGTAATCAGGTTTCCTTTTTCTTCTTCCGAGCCGATGTTCAGCAGGGCTACTCTTGGATTCTTTATCCCCGAAACGTTTTCAGCATATATCTTCCCTAAAATTCCATATTGATAAAGCACATCCGGCCTGCAGTCAGAATTAATCCCCACATCGAGCATATATGAGTATCCTCCGTGCTCCTGCGGGATGGGGCTCATGATGCAGGGACGGATAATTCCTTCAATAGATTTGATCGTATACATACATCCTACAAGCATGGCACCCGTGCTGCCGGCGCTTGCAAACCCGTCGATCTCTCCTGCGCGGAGCATGTGAAACCCGACTGCGATGCTTGAGTTTGTTTTTTGTGAAAAGGCTTTTGACGGATGGTCTCCCATTCCAATAACTTCTGTTGTATGAATGATGTCGAAATTTGCAGGATCGGCTTTCTCTCTTGTAAGGATTTCTTTGATTTTATCCTGATTGCCGAGCATCACGATTTTAATACCGGAAGATAAAAGTTTCTGAGCTGATAAGATTCCTAAAACTATGGCTTCCGGTGCATAATCCCCGCCCATAATATCAATACCAATTCTCATAGCTGGTGTTTTTGGTTAATTATATTAAACCGTTACTTTCTTTTCAACTGCCTGTTTACCCCGGTAAAATCCGCATTCCGGGCAAACCCGGTGGTATTGAACCGCAGCGCCGCAGTTTGAACAGGTTGACAACGTAGGCGCTACCGTCTTGTAGTGTGTTCTTCTTTTGTTTCTTCTCTGCTTGGAAATCTTGTGTTTAGGATGTGCCATGGTAATAAATATTTATTTCAATTTAATTTAACAACTTTTTTAATTCTTTCAATTTGAGATTGATATTCGTTTCTTTTTTATCTGACGATAATTCTTCAATTTTCCCGATCATTTCCCGGTTGCATGTGTTCTTTCCGTTTTTATCAGGATGCACCCGCCGGTAAGGTATGCTGAGGCAAATAAATTCATACAAATACTGGGCGACATTAATCTCTGCTTCGTGATTCGGCACGATGATTATTTCATCGCTTTCTTCCTGATATACATCGCCGAATTTAATATAGAGATTCCCCTCATATTTAACAGGCATATCAAACATCCCGAGGCATCTGTCGCATTCAACTTTTACAGTGCCTTTCAGATCGAATGTTAAATGGATCAAATGGGCTTTTTTGTATAATGTTATTTTTGCACCGACAGCAGCCTCGCTGATTTCAGATGCGTCGAATTGCTTAAAAAAAACATTATCAATGTCAAAAGAGAAATCGTATTCTCCTTCTTTCAGCCCCCTGTAAGAGATTACGTATTTATCCAAATATTTCAAACCCTGTTTACCTGTAAAAATAGTGTGCAAAATTATAAATTAATATTTTAAAAAAAAATATGACAGGAATAAATTGACTACCTCCCAAAATTTAAGTTAATAATTCTATAAACGACAACTGCCCACAAAGGCATGGCTTGGTTTGTATGTTAGGCAGGAATGTTCTACCGGTTACGTTAGCAAATAGAGATTTCATGATATTTCCAATTTTA
>JACREX010000096.1 GCA_016212695.1 Bacteroidia bacterium | reverse complement strand
TACTTTCAAACTCTTGTTGTAATTGTATAAGCAATTTTTCCTGGTCATTGCCATCCAGTCGTCGGAACTGTTCTAATATTTCGGAATGTTGTTTCATTCCGCAAATATAATAATTTGCTGTTTAAATTAGAACTTAGCCACTTGTTTATAGCTGCAACGTTTTAAAATTCCACTATTTTTCCTTTCACAAAAATACATATACTTTTTGTTTATTTCTAACAAAACTATGATTCAGTATAAAAGCAAAGCGGAGTCGCCTTCGGCTATGCGAACCCCGTGCTGGCGCCCGACCAATGTCATTAAGTTAAGCCCATAGGGCTTCAACATGAAGAGCCTCCGGTTGCGACCGGAGGTAAATTAATGAACCGAAAACTCAACCCTAAACGGGTTGAAAAGCTAAAGCAAATATTTTTCATCATACTCAATCCCCTGTTCTTTCAACAACTCTATATACTCCTCCTTAAAGGTCTTCTTCCTATGATGCTCTTCCTGATTTTGCACATACGCTATCAACCTGTCTTTTTCTTTTATAGTATAGGTAAAAGCTCCGTAACCATCCTGCCAGCCGTTGAAGCGGCTGAATATTTTATTTTCCTTTATCCATTTGGATGATGCCAGTTTAATATCTTTGACAAGATCAGCCAACGCGATTGAAGGGTGCAGATGCGTTACGATATGCAAATGGTTTTCTACTCCATTGATTTGGTAAAGATGGCATTTTTTATTTTTCAAAATGCCGGATATGTACTTGTAAAGCGCAGCGCGGTTTTCGGACGACATTGTTCTTTCGTGCCTGTAAGTGCCGAAAATAATTTGATAGAGGATTTGGGTGTAGGTGCTCATATTGGTTATTTATTCAATCCTTTCAGGATTGTGTTATTATTTTTATGTTTTTTACCCTGCACTGCGTACAGGGTTATTAGTTAATGTTTGACCCTATCGGGTCTGATATAATTGTTAAAATATACTAAATTAAAAATAATTCCTGTAACTCAAAACAATATTAAGCCGAAACATTTTATATCAGCAGTGGTGATATTATGATTTAAGATTTTTTTAGCTTTGCAGATATATAAATAAAACAAAAGCTACTGTGAAATGGCATCTCAACTTAACTCCTGTTGAAAAATGGTTTGACCCATCGCTTCACCTTCCGCTCATCATCAGCGGGCCATGCAGCGCTGAAACTAAGGATCAGATGTTTTCCACGGCTGCAGCGCTTTCGAAAATACCGCAGGTAAAAGTGTTCCGCGCCGGGATATGGAAACCCAGGACACGGCCGGATTCTTTTGAAGGCGTTGGAAAAAAAGGGCTTCAATGGCTGAAAGAAATAAAAAAAACTTTCGGCCTGCTGACAACGGTTGAAGTAGCCAAACCGGCGCATATTGAGGCCTGCCTTAAACACGGAATCGATATTTTATGGATCGGCGCCCGCACTTCGTCAAATCCTTTTTCTGTGCAGGAACTTGCAGAAGCGTTGAAAGGTGTGGACATCCCGGTGCTTGTTAAGAACCCGGTAAATCCTGACATCGATCTGTGGATCGGCTCTTTTGAACGGCTGAATAAAACGGGGATAACCAAACTCGGCGCTATTTTCAGGGGTTTTTATCCTTACGAAAAAACGCAGTTGCGCAATATTCCCAAATGGGAAGTCGCCATTGAACTAAAAAGCATTTTCAACAACCTGCCCATACTCTGCGATTCGAGCCATATCTCTGGCACAACAGAATATATACAATCCATTTCACAGAAAGCGCTTGATCTGAATTTTGACGGGCTGATGATCGAATCGCACATAAATCCAAAGGCCGCGCTCAGCGACGCCATGCAGCAGTTAACGCCCGGTCAGTTAAAAAAATTACTGCGAACGCTTGTTTTTCGCGCCAGTTCATCAGACAATCCGGAATTCATGAGCCTGCTCGAACAATACAGGATAAAAATAGACTCTATAGACTTCGAGTTATTAGAACTTCTTAGCCGGCGAATGAAGATCGTTAAAGAAATCGGTAAATACAAAAGCCTGAACAATGTTACCATCCTTCAACTGCGGCGCTGGGAAAATATTATGAAAACGAGGACTGATTTCGGAGAAAAAACAGGGCTCTCTTTGGATTTTATAAAACATTTACTGGAATTAGTTCACAAAGAATCCATACAAATACAGACCGAAATAATGAACCGGTTAAAATCTAAACCGGATGAATAGAATTCTATTTTTCTTTGATACACCATATATGTTTTGTTGTGCGGATAAATAACTGGTTTGAGGTGGGCGCCAAAGATGCATAAACAGGATCGGGCAATTGGTTTTCACAGATTTTCCTGAATTTCTTTTCTGCAGCCGCAACGGTTGTCAGGCCCGATGTATTGCTGAAATAAACATTCCCGCTAATGAAAGTGCACGAAGCTAAGAAAACTCCATTAAGCTTTTCGCGCCACAGAACTTTTCCGTCAATAACATCTAAGCAAGAGGCAAATCCATTATCAGAAATCATAAAGATCATATCTTTATATAAAACAGGAGAAGAACAAAGAGGCCCTTTCTGTTTCATTTTGGTTGTCCATATTTCAGGAACTTCTTTTGATAGCAGTTTCGACATTTCGACAAGCTCAATACAGCGCAAACTGAAAGCATAAAATTTATCAGGGTCCGGAACTAAAATCGTATCATTTTTCAAAATTATTGAGGCCACCTGCTGCTCATTGGAATGCTTTAACGGGTAGTTCCATAGTTCATTCCCTGTTGTAACATTATATGCTGTCATGCCATAAAAACCCCAGGTAACAATAATATCTTTTCCATTTACTGATACAATAGTTGGTGTTCTGTATGCACCGTGAAAACCACCCCATGGCTTGCGATTTTTTGTCCAGACGGGCTTCCCGGTCTTACTGTCTATGGCCGTAATATAGGGGGCTTTTGGCATATCGTTCAGGATAATTATTAACCCGTTACTATATACCGGAGAAGCTCCGATACCATGTATATCCTCAAAAGGCAGCTTTGTATTTTCCCAGATTATATTTCCGTCCATATCCGTACAAAGCAGGCCGGGAGAGCCAAAGTAGGTGTAAATATAATTGCCGTTTATAACCGGCGTGGGTGAGGCAGGAGAATTCTCGGGATGCAAATTTGACTGGGCTCCGTTAAACACTTCCCTTGTCCACTTTATGCTTCCTGTATTTTTATCTAAGCAGACAACCGCTCTCACATATTCGCTATCCATGGTTAAATAATTCTTTTTGACAAAAATTAACAGCGCCAGTACAATTATACCACAGGTAAACCATTTTGATTTAGGAAACGTGTCTCTGAATACGCTGCCGATAAAACTTATCGCCCACACAGCAATACCAATAAACACCATATCCTTAAAAATATTACTGTCTCTGAAATACAAATCGAGAAGCGGAAAGGTAAAACTTTCTGAAGGAACCGGATAACGAAAAATACGATTCAAACCGATCCCGTAAAATCCGATAATGAAAGTTCCAACTGTGCCGGCTAAAAGAATAAAAACTGAAATCACAGAAAATTTACATGATAAATTGTTGCCTGATTCTGATACTGGTTTTCGTTTAATAAATAAGTCTGCTCCGAAAAATAATTTCTTCAAAAATTGGAATAATGAAATGTTGGAATAATGAGTTTTCCCAATAATCCATTTTTCCATCATTCCAAAATATCGGACTTTTCGGAGTGCACTCATAAATAATGTGATAAAAATTATAAATGCAATAAATGCAGGTATTATCACTGCTTTGATAATCCTCTCTGTGAGAAAGCCATCGCCTGTGAGAAGGTAATAATCCGGGGCCGGTCTGAAAAAAAGAATAAATGCAGACCACGACAATGAAATCAGCAATAACACTACCCGTTTAAAAAATGTGAGGGAAATTGTGAATGTCGCAAGAACCAGACACAGGGAAACTACCATGCCTGAAAAACACCAACGGCATGTTTGCGTGATATGATCTTCATTGTCTTCAATATGAAAAAATATACCGGTTAACGCAAAATATAAAATAAAACCCAGTATAAAACCAAACACCCATAAATTAAATATCTGTTGAACCTGAAAATTATTTTTCTGCCTGACTGTACGAAAAACAAATATAAAAAACAGGAACAACAATATAAACGCCAAGCCTGTTATTAAGTATTTCGTAACCTCATTTAAAATTTTATTTTTCTTCGCATGATAGGCTGTGGAAACAATCACATTATTTTCGGAAACAACAGGGGAAGAATGGCCGCTTCCGGGAATTGCGGTTTTCCATAATACATTTTTATCTGAAGACCAGGTAACAGGAATCGCTGAAGATTGTTTCACACCCTGTTTGTCAAGACCTCTCCATCCCAACCAAGTATCATCTGAAGCCCGGGCGAACGCTTCAAACTGAAAGAGGTTAAGAATAAACAACAGGCTAAGTGAAATAGTTATGTTTCTACTCAAGATTTCAATTCTTTTTTGTGTGAAAATAAATGCAATTTAAACTTTAAATTGTTATGTTAGATGGAAATATTTTTTACCATTTGGTTGAACTAAGTCATTTCATCTAATTTATTGTAAACGGCCATGCAATTACTATGGATTTGTTTATCAAAACTATTGCATATCCGTGTCTTTAACATAAACGGAGTTAGTTCAAATTGGAAATTTTGTAAATCTATCTGATGTAATAACCGGTTCATGGCAATATCAGGTTCTTCACAAAACCGTTCATGCGAAAACATGATGCATGTTTCTGCATAATGATTCAATACATATGTGTAATAATTCAACCAATTTAACAACCAGTAATTTATATCTTCTGTATCGTATTTTAACATTTGACCGAAAATTACATCATTGTCAAGAAAAAACGGTTTATGGTTAAGGCCAAATTCATGGTGGCCAATCCAATTCATATAATTTAATGCAAAGCGATTTTTTTTATGAATGTTACAAAAATTATGATGCTGGTTCAAAAGGGAGAGGGCATGTTGCAACGGGTTCCGAAAAGGAATGATAACACGGGAATTCGGAAAATTTTTTAAAATTGGACTAAGCCGCAGGATATTGTTGTTGTTTTTCGAAAGATACCGGAGTTTATTTCCCTGATAGTTTTTTATCAATATCAAGTCAATGTAATTGCCGAACCATCCTATAATCTCGGAAGAAATGTCGTTTATCAACAATCTATCTTCCCGGATATAGTTGTCGTTTAAAAAAACTTTCCAAAACACCTCGTCAAAGGCTTCGGGACTTTCACTGTTAATAAAGATACCGTCTTTATGCGCCCGTTCTTTATATTCTGTATTTGTTTGTCCGGATCTTAGTTTACGCCAAAGGTTGGGCGCAAGGACAAATGGCATATCCGCATAGGTTAGCGAAGCAAATCTTTTCGTTTCATACAGGCATCTTATCAGGGCAGTGGTTCCGCTTCTGGACAAACCGCTTACGAATAAATGGTTGCCATCGGTTATCCGGTTAATATGCTTTCTCAAAAAAATACTCTTCTCGATATCAAAACTTATTTCTGAAATAGTTTTTGAACCAAGGGCTGTCCGGTGAAATAATCTCATCAGAAAATTATAACCGGAACCGTCCATATACTTTTTTAATTAAATAGTGTCTGTCCATAAAGTCGCATTTTTCAAAAATTTTGTTTGAGAGTTTTCCTGTCCATAAATATTTTTCTTACGACTCATTATTTTTTTTTCAGTTTTTCGTTTTTTTTTGCCTCAAAATTATTTTTTCTTAAAT
>JACREX010000092.1 GCA_016212695.1 Bacteroidia bacterium | reverse complement strand
CTCGCTCTTTCGGAAGACATCAAGACGTTTTTTTATCATAAAAACAAAATTGATGTCTTTTTCTTTTGTCCTACTGGTCGGTTGTAAAAGTTATTTACATACCTTTGTTAATATCAAATTTTTACCGAACTATTGATAATGACACTAAAATAAATTCAGAAGTAGGTTATTTTCCCAACAAGATAGCTTATGACGCTAATATCAGCCTATATTCTTACGACCAATTAGGAGCGACCAGCGCTGTAGGTTATGGCAGTGCTATTGCATATGGCCTTGTTAAATATACGGCTTCCGCAGCCCAGCAGATTACAAAAATCGGGACATGGGTAAATGGAAGCAGTGCAACCGTTGATATTTATATTTATGATGATTTCGACGGTTCAACCCTTACCAACCTGCTTGGCTCATTAACTGGCCAGAGTTGCACACTGCCCGGATATTATACGTTTACTTTATCATCTGCAATTTCCATCAGCAACGGTAATGATTTTTATATTAAAATTAAATATAATACTCCTACCTATAATTTTCCCATACCTACTGAAAAAGCTATAACCGGTTATGCCTCGCCGGTATTAGAATCCGGAAAATGCTGGATCAGCAGCAGCGGAGCATCATGGACCACCGTGGGAAGCGGTTCCGGCCGCGAATATGATGTATGTATCAAATCATATAATGTCGGCACTTCGGTGACTTCATCCACTTTCACGGGAACCGGCAACTGGAGTACGGGAACTTGGAGCGACGGAGTTCCCACAGCCAGCGTGAATGCAATCATAGACGGAGCATGCACTGTTACGGCTACTGCCACCTGTAAAAATTTAACAATAAATGAAACAAAATCACTCACCTTGAATAGCGGAATAAGCCTGAGTGTAAATAGTGATTTTTTAATTAAATCATCCGCTACAGGCACCGGGTTATTCAACGATCAGGAAGGGACATTGACAGTTTCAGGAACTAAAACGATTCAGCGGTACATTACCGCCACCAACTGGCATATTGTTTCATCTCCTGTTACCAATGCATTGTCCGGAGTATTTAATGGTATCTATTTGAAATATTATGATCCCTCTGCACAGAATTTCACATATATCACGTCTTCAACAGAAAGCCTTACACCCGGCAAAGGCTATTTTGCATGGGCTACATCAAATTCTACAGTAAGCTTCTCAGGTACGTTGAATTCTACAAATAGTTTTAATATCGCAGTTACTCATGCAGGCGACAACTGGAACCTTGTGGGAAATCCGTTCCCGTGTAATGTTGACTGGGCATTGGAAGGCGGATGGACCAAAACAAATATTAATGCGAGCACCATGTATGTGTATGACCCCTCATACAATGGCGGCGATTATCGTAGCCACAACGGCACCGTGGGCGTTCCCGGCGGAAGTTCAAGCATCATTCCCGCAGGCAACGGGTTCTGGGTCGAAGCAAGTTCTACCGGCAACCTTAATGTCAGGAAAACTGCATTAACGACCTCTTCGCAGAGTTTTTATAAAAGTGTCGCCACTCCGGCAAACATGTTTCGCATGAGGGCGGATAAAGAAATCTACAGTAACGAAACGGTGATATATTTTGAAGACGGGGTAACAAACAATTACGACCCGGATAAAGACGCCAAGAAATTTTTTACGGATAATCAGGATATCCCGCAGATATACACAACAGCGCCGACAAACGAACAATTGTGCATTAATGTGCTTTCTGCATTACCAAACAATGTAGTGGTTCCGCTTGGCATTTACACTACTCCCGGAAACATCGCATTCACGGCTTTCGATTATGAAAATATGGATGCCAATGAAAATGTTTTTCTGGAAGATGTAACATTGAGTCAAATGATAGATATCAGACAACAGCCAGTTTATAGTTTTACATTCAACACAGGCGATGAAAACAGATTTTTACTGCATTTTAATTATAATCAAACCAACATCAACCCTATAGATAATTCAGAAATTTCAATATATTCGTTCGGGAAAAATATTTATGTTAATAACGGGTTTAAAGAAAATGCAACCATTAAAATTTATAATCTGCTGGGCAATGAAATACTGGCTTCTGTTATCAGGCCAGGATTAAACAGGTTACCAATGAACCCTATTGCAGGCGATGTTTATATTGTAAAAGCAATCAATGGAAAAAAAATATTTACAAAGAAAATAATGATATCAAAATAATATTATTTTTGCACATATTTTTTATTCCAAATTTTTAAATGAAGCCTGCTATAAAAAAAATACTGTTTTTTACCATCTTCTTTACATTTCCGGTAATTTATTTGTATGCGCCTCCGGGCCCCGGCCCCGGTCCTGGTCCCGGTCCCGGCCCTGTGGGCAGCGCGCCTATTGATGGCGGCATAGGAATCCTGATTGCGTTTGGCGCTGCATACAGCGCTATAAAATACTATGCTTTCAGAAAAAAGAAATGTTCCTGTAAATAATTTTAATATATTAAAAATTTATTCAGATTATAAGCTTTCCTTTAAATTTGTACCTATAATTTTTTTTATAAAATAGAAACAAAAAATTATTTTCTGCTGAAGGAATATTCATGACAATGCCTCTTGTAATTTGGCAGTCCGGATGATTAATTGAAAGCCCGATGAATAAGTATTTCTCAATGATAAGAAAAGGTAAATTATCTCTTTTTAAAGATGAAATACTCTTTTTATTTATTTTATTGGTTTTTCATTCTGCATGGAAAGCCTGGGAAATATATTTTCACAATCAAATACTCGGAGTAAATGTTTTAAATGGGTTTTACTTAGTTCTTGCAAAAAGCATTACTGAATTTACGGCATTTGTTCTCACATTTTTTTTTAATATAAATTCTACGGTTGTTCAATATAATAATAGTATTGCAATACATTATACCGATACCAACGGTTATCTTCTTCTTAATCTGTTATGCACAGGTATCAAACAAATCATTTTTTTTACCTTTTTAATGCTTTGTTATCCCGGTTCAATAAAAAACAAATTATGGTTTATTCCATCCGGAATTTTTGTAATATACATTTTCAGGGCTGTCATATTTGCTACGCTTGCGTGGGTTTTTTCTACAATGTAAAATTGTTCGGGATTTTACACTATGCAAGCAAATATGTGCATTGGGCATCGGTATTTGCGATCTGGGTGATCTGGGTGAGATATTTTAAAACTTTAAAGGTTTTAAACGGGGATTAAGCATTTATTTCAGAAGGTTATTTTTTTTCAGCCATTGCGCGACATTATCTTTATCCGGCTTACCATACATTTCGTTGATATAGGAAAGTACAGTCTGGATTTTTTCTTCGGAAGATAATTTTTTAGAAGATTCCAGAATAATTTCAATTTCTTTTTTCAGATCTTCAAGATTGGGAAATACAGGATTGAAGGAATTGATCTTTATGCTTTTTCCCCCGTCTTTTTTATTCATATACAGAATGTCCATATCCGGTATATTCGGGTTTGGAATCGGCCAGCCGTCAATGGTAAAAAGTTCCGCCCTGTCAATAATCAGAGTGTCGTTTTTATACGGTAGTTTTTTATTTATCTTTTCGCCTTTATATTCATATTGTATATAGAAAAAATGTTCTTCATCCATTGGGAAAGCATTGGAGTTGATTTTAAGTCCTATTTTATTTAAAATGACATATTTCCCGGAGAAGTGATTTTCCATGTCAATTTTATTGGATAAAATTCCTCCGCGTGAACTGATATTGCTCATGGAAGGAGTGAGGTTGGCTTTTGCATAAGCAATACCGCTTTTATTTTGCATGAGAACAAATCTTCCTTTCCCGGGAGACATCACGGCAGCCCGCGCATCGGAAGTTTCGAAATCGAGTTTATTGTTGTCGTTGAAAGAAACGCCGGTTACCAGCGCTTTGTTTGATTCAACAATCACTATTTTTCCATTTGCCTTGATAACCGTGTAATTGTCTTGAGCAAAAATCATGGCAGTTGGTAAACTCAGAATTAAAAGTAAAATATATTTTTTCATGATTCCTGAAATTTAATGCGTTAAACGTATTGTAACTACAAAATCATTTTACGAAAGTAAGAAATATTTTGAATTTTACCTAAAGCTGAACCGCTAATCTTTGATAGACATAAAATATAGATTATTGTTTTTGGTAATCAGTAAGCAGTAATCGGTAATCAGTAATAGAAACCACCGACCTGCCTGCCGGTAG
>JACREX010000091.1 GCA_016212695.1 Bacteroidia bacterium | reverse complement strand
TAGTGATATGTCAAGTATAAAATGTCAAGTACCCGACGATAGAAGTTGGAAGCTTGATGTTAGAAACATGCTTTATCTTTCCAACATCTAACATCCAGCATCCAACATAAAAAAGAACGTCATTTAATATTTGACTTGACAGTAGTTTATTTTTAATCTGAAATCTTCAATCGTTGTTCTTCAATCGGTAATCAATTTAAAATGAACTTTCAACCGTATCATAGAATAGAGCCAACATGGTTTAAGGTTGAAAAGTTAAGCGGCTGGTTATACTTATCGTCATTAGTCATCAGTCATTAGTTAAATTCTTGATTTCCTATTGACTATTGACCACGATGAGTGGCGTTGCCACCACGTGGCTCACGCCCAAACCAGTTGCCCAACCCTTTGACTCTTTCCCTGAACCGTAACAATTATTTGAGATTTGAAATTTGATTATTGGAATTTCTGTCAGCAAGCAGATTTTACAAATTGATGGCGGTTTATTATTAAAGTACATCCGTATTGACAATGGATACAATAGCCGACATGTCTTTGTTGTAATAAATCAAAAATTTTGATTTGAAAAAAGAAATAATGTTTTCGATCTGTTGCCTGCCTGTCCGGTAGGCAGGTTTATTAATATCCGGATATTTTTTTACGAGCAAAGCATATAAATCCTCAAATGAAAGAATGCAATCGTTCAGCGTTTGTAAAACATCCCATTGCAATGATTCAATTTTAAAGTTTGCAACGGGTTTGGAATTTTTTAACTCGGTATAATTTATAGCATCTTTTTCTTTTAAAAAAGTATAGGTATAGCCTGCGTTTTTGTAATAGTTCTCAAGTATCCTGAATTCGTTCCACTCGTTATAATGTATCGGGGCGCGTGTGTAACCGAAAATGTTGAAACGATTTCTTTTTTCAAGAAATTTTTCAGGAAGGAGGGAAGCTATATGGTTGTAGTTATGCCGATCAATTTCTTCCTGTGAGATTTCTGAATAATACCTTGTTTCCCGCTGAAGTACAAAATCCCGGTATTGGAATGAAAACGGATTGGCTGTGTCGCTGTAAAAAAACCGGAGGTAATGTAAGTTAGAGATACATTCTGTAACATCTTCTTTTGATTCATCCGGCAGATTATAAAGAATATTGCCTCCGGGCTTTATGCCAAAACGCAGGGATGATTTCAGCGCAAATAAATTATCGGCAAAATTCGTGCGTTTACACATTTTTTTAAGCAGGTTGTCAGAAATTGATTCGAGGCCGAACGATGCGGACGTGAACCCTGCAATGGCCATTTTCCTGAATATTTCTGCATTAAGATTTTTATGGATGATCTCTCCCCAGAAAGTGTATTTAATTTTTAACCTTCCGGCAGATTCGATAATATGGTCAAGAAGTTTTATGAAGCGATTTGCGTTTCTTCCCACAATATCATTGTCTATAAAATGAAAATGTGCAATTCCATATTTCTTATAGAGTTGTTCAATTTCTTCAATAATATTTTCCGGGTTTCGTTCCCGGTACAGGTAATCATGAGAAAAAATACAGAATTTGCATTTATCCCAATAGCAGGCGCGTATTGAGTTTATTGGAAAGACCACCATGCTTTTATCTATGATCGGATAGTCGCTGTAATCAGGGAAAATATAATTTTCAAAATCTAAGTAATCGCTTTTTGCAATATTTGATTTTTCTATATTACTCCCATCTCTGTAAACAAGTCTTGGGATTGAACTGAAATCGTTGTTTTGTTTTTCAATCTGATGGCACAAAGCAAGCAGAGGATACTCTCCTTCACCCCAGATGGAAAAATCGAAATCAGGACACATCTCCATTAATTCCGTGGCAGTGTAGTTATTACGAATACCTCCGACAACAGTTTTAATATGAGGATATCTTTTTTTAAGTTCTCGGGCAAAAAACATTCCCGGAATAAACTGATAAAATTTAAGTGAAATTCCAAAAATAAATATTTCGCTGAAATCGATTTTTTTAAATTCTTCGTCAATGATATTATAAGTTTTTGATTTCAGTTCCTTCAGAAAAATTTTGTATTTTGTATAGGAACCGTTCAAAAATTTTGGGTTCTGTGATTTCAGGTAAGAGATGATTTTTCGCAACGATTCTTTATCTTTATAATCGTCGGCCAGAATCACAAGAAATGGAATAAGGTTGCGCTTGTCGCTGTATGGGAAATCGTTCATCAAATCATCCATCAGGATATTCCAGTATTTTATTGTAGCCGTCCATCCATTCAGTGAAAGGAAACTTTTCAATATCGAAAGGCCTGCCGACGGATAGATATTACGTATCGGCGGAACATAATTCAGCAATATTTTTTTTCTTTGCGTCAAGCTCTTGATTCCTGTATCTCGCTGTAAAAATAATAATTTGAAACGACACTTATCCATAAAAACGGGACAGATTTATATATCAGTAAGCAGCGGCAGTTGGTAGCAGTAGTTGGTAGTTTCTGATTGCTAAGCGCCTAGTTCGACTGCCTGCTTTGCTATGTATAATTTTGTCCCATGTATAGAATCAATACTTCGGTAATATTTTTTATGAAGGGCTGAAGCCCTCTGTTTTCAGGTGTTTTGACTTACCCCGACCTTAAGGTCGGGGTAATACATAAAACCCGCTTGTATCAAGGGGTTTAGCCCTTTTTGAAGTAAAAAATTACCGAACTATTGAGAATTAATGAACATTAAATTGTCAATAAATAATTCCGGCGTTTCATTTTTGGTATTTGATTTATTAATAAAATTGCTGTTTAAATGTGCTGTTGAGTGTATCATTTTCTGCAAAATACAAATAAAATATTTCTTGTTGCAGCCGGAATTTTTCTTCTGTGCGGATTCATACAACTAATTTATTATATTCTTTACAGCAGGATTCTTTTTTATAAAAAGAAAAAAATTGCAGCATCACATATCCCTGTTTCCATTATTGTGTGTGCAAAGAATGAGGCAGAGAACCTTCAGAAATTTTTACCCGATATTTTAACGCAGGAATACCCGGAATATGAAGTTGTGGTTGTAAACGATTGTTCTGAAGATGAAACCGAAGATATTCTGGAAAGAATGACAAAACAATACTCTCATTTAAAAACGACTTTTATAAAAAAAGATGAGAAATTTACCCATGGGAAAAAACTGGCGCTTTCTGTCGGAATTAAAGCCGCAAAAAATGAGTGGCTTCTTCTCACAGATGCCGATTGCCAGATCGGGAGCAAAAACTGGTTGTCGTTGATGGCTGGTAATTTTGACGATAAAACCGAGATTGTATTAGGCTTTGGCGGCTATTTGAAACAAAAGGGAATGCTCAACAAACTGATCCGGTTCGATACGGCTTTTATCGCCCTGCAATATCTTTCTTTCGCATTAGCCGGAATCCCGTATATGGGCGTGGGACGGAACCTGGCTTACCGGAAATCGCTGTTTTTTAATAATAAAGGATTTGCTTCGCATGCTCATATCAAATCGGGCGATGACGATCTTTTTATTAATGAAGTGGCCGGAAGGAAAAATACCAAGGTTGAAATAGACTGCGAAAGTTTTACACGTTCCGCTCCCGAAGAATCTTTTTTCAACTGGTATTTACAAAAAAAGCGTCACCTTACCACCGGCGCTTTTTACAAGCCGATGCATAAATTTATTTTAGCTCTTGAACCAATGACCCGGGTTTTATTTTATTTTTGTTTTATGGGCTGTCTTTTTTATCCGCCCTTCCTGCTGTTTTCCATCATTGTCTTTGGATTCAGGTTGATTTTTCAGTATCTTGTTTATATATTTTTTACAATACACTTGAAAGAAAAGGATTTATTATTATTTTTGCCGGTATTCGATTTGATGTTGCCATTTATAAACGGAATCATTGCCATATCGAATTATTTTAATAAAAGAGCGAAGTACCAATGGACGAAATAAATCCTAATTTATCGGATAAGGCACGGCAAGACTATGCATTGGTTCTATTGGCTTTACAAAACGATCAGAAAGCATATGCCGAATTATTGGGACGATACAGGGATGCTATTTATTTTATGCTTCTTAAAATAGTCAATAACAAGAGCGATGCAGAAGACCTGACCATCGAAGCATTTGGCAAAGCGTTCAAAAGCATTCATCAGTATACTCCGGCTTTTGCATTCAGTACCTGGCTTTTTAAAATTGCCACGAATAATTGTATTGATTATCTCAGAAAAATAAAAAAAACAGGATACCGGATAGAAGATAGCATTGACGATGAAAGTTATGATTCGCCGCTGCAATCCGATACGCTGGATCCAGAAGAAAAGATGATCTATCAGCAGAAAGTAAGCCTCATGCACACGGTGGTCGAAAAGCTGAAGCCGCGATACCGGCAATTAATTCAGATGCGCTACTTTGAAGAACGCGCATATGAGGAAATCGCTGAAGAGATGCAGCTCCCCATAGGAACCGTAAAAGCCCAGCTATTCAGAGCGCGCGAACTTCTTTATAATATTCTTAAACACAAAGGCGGCCAGATTTGACGGCAAACATAATGCAGTCAATTGCTAAATATTTCCCGGATATATCTCATAAGCAGCAGCGGCAATTCGCAATGTTAGAACCGCTTTATTCGGACTGGAATTTACGGATTAACGTTATCTCCAGGAAAGATATTGAAAATTTATATATCCGCCATTGCCTGCATTCGCTGGCCATTGCTAAGGTTTTACAGTTTAAAAAAGAGACCACCATCATGGATGTCGGCACAGGCGGAGGATTTCCCGGTATCCCGCTTGCTATTCTGTTTCCTGATACAAAATTTTACCTGATTGATTCCGTCGGAAAAAAAATAAAAGTTGTTAAAACTGTTGCCGAATCCCTTGAGCTGTCAAATATCGAAGCAGAGTCCATCCGGGTAGAAAATGTGAGAAAACAATTTGATTTTGTTATCAGCCGCGCCGTTACTTCATTCCCTGATTTTGTAAAACTTACAAGGAAAAATATTTCACATATCCGGAAAAACAGTTTGCCGAATGGTATCCTGTATCTAAAGGGCGGTGATTTTACTGAAGAGATAATTCCTTTTAAAAAGACAGCCGTCGTATATAATATTTCTGATTATTTTACAGAAGATTTTTTTAAAACAAAAAAAATAATCTATTTGCAAATATAATGACAAAATATTTCGCTTATCCTTTCTAAGTATGAAGATTCAATACTGTTCCGATTTGCATTTAGAATTTCCGGAAAACAAAAAATTCCTGAAAAATAATCCTTTGTTGCCAAGGGGTGATATTCTTTTGCTGGCCGGCGATATTGTTCCTTTCAAAGTCATGGATCAGCACAATGATTTTTTTGATTATATTTCCAGCAATTTTAAAACTATTTATTGGGTTCCGGGAAATCATGAATACTATTATTTCGATTTGGCAAAAAAGCAAGGCAGTTTCAATGAAAAGATTAGGGATAATATTTTTCTGGTAAATAATTTTGCCCTTCAAGTACAGGATATAAAATTCATTTTTTCTACTCTCTGGACACATATCAGCGCTAAAAATCAATGGACTGTTCAGAAGAGGTTATCCGATTTTTATGTGATTGGTTTCAATAACGAAAAGTTGATTCCAATTCAATATAACAAGTTACATAAAGATTCTTTGAATTTCATTAAAAAGGAACTTGCGGTTTCAAAAAAAGAAAAGAAAATTGTAGTAACTCACCATGTTCCCACATTCATGCATTATCCGGTAAAGTATAAGGGCGATTTGCTGAATGAAGTTTTTGCTGTTGAGTTATACGATTTAATTGAAAAATCGAAAATTGATTACTGGATTTTCGGCCATCATCATGAAAATGTCGCCGGCTTTTTAATTGGAAAAACAAAAATACTCACAAATCAGCTGGGATATGTAAAGTACAACGAACAAAAAGGGTTTCTACCTGATATTTTGGTCATGGATTGAAACAGTTGATTTTGAAAAAATATTTTATCAACGGATGTAACCCATAACCAAAAATAAATCCTATTTTTGTCAGCGAATAAGGCAGAAAGAAAATAGAAGTATTAGGCACAAAATTTTCAACTTTCGAAAAGCCTTACTGCGGGAGTAGCTCAGTTGGCAGAGCATCAGCTTCCCAAGCTGAGGGTCGCGGGTTCGAATCCCGTTTCCCGCTCACACAGAAAAGCAGAGTTCTGCACTCAAAAGCCCCTGAAAACAGACATTCAGGGGCTTTTTCTTTTCCCAAGTTGAAAACAATATTAGTACTTTTAATTTTTCAAACAGCACTTCTTATATTTTTTCCCGCTTCCGCAAGGGCATGGATCATTTCTGCCGATGTTTTTATTGGGATTTAAAATTGGTAAACTTTCTTCAACCTCTTCATAATCGTCAAAGCGATCATCTTCGTTTTCATAATCTTCGCCGTTGTTATCCTCAGTATCATTTTGTTTTAAATCGCTTTTATCCTTGTAATAATGCCACGATGTAAGGATATTTTCATACCTGGAAAAAATAGTATCAAAGGCTTTTCTTTTTCTGTTATATGAATCTTTGCCGGTTTTAAGTTCGGTAATAACTTCATCGCAGTTACCGCAAATATCATCGGTAACAAGCCCTTCGTCAAATAATTTTTTAACCAGCAGGGTTAATTCAACAACTTTTATATCCAACACATCGCAGATAATAAATCCAATCCAATCGGTATCTATAATATTTTCATCATCTTTTCTTACAAGTATTTCATTAATAACTTCCCTGTACCAATTAATAATTTCATTTCTTCTTTCAGGGTAATGCAATGCAATTTGTGAAACAGCTTCGGAAATTATTACTCTTGCATAGCAATAATGGTTGGGTTCGAATAAAAAACTTTTGAATTTATCGAGTTTATTAAAACCCAGAACAAATAAACATTCCCATAATTCTTCGGTTAAACTGTCGCTGAACCAATAATCCAAGTACTCTTCATCCTGCCGCAAAATATCGAGCAGAACATCTGTGCTTTCTTCCGATTTGAGTTCGGTTAATAAATATAATGCATGCATTATAAATTCATGCGTGTTGGCATGCCATTTTGTTTCATCTGCAAAATATTCGAAACGGGCCATGCTGTCATAAACTACTTTGTGCAAATCGGGGATTAATGTTTCCCGCGGAAGCCGGAGTATTTGTTTTAATAAATCATGACTTATCCGCATGCTGTTGCAATATAATTGCTCAATTACCGCATTCGTAAAATCAGGTTTTTCCGTAGTTGGTTCCACAACTTTTACAGGAATAACCTCGACTTCCCTTGCATTTTCTCTTTGCGCCTGGTAGCGGTCAAGCCCGTTTTTCAGTTGAATATCTGAAAGTGAATCTTCTAATTTGTCAATTTCATCGCTTAATTCATCTTCAAACTCTTCATTCAATGCTTTTAAAACATCTAATCTTGATTCAGCGGCTTCCAGATTCTCAATGCCAATAAAATAATGTATAGCGGTTCTATAGAATGCCGCCACTTCGTCAATATGAAACTCGTTTCTGTCCGGATACAAATTTTTGATTTCCATCAGTTCCCCAAGAATTTCAGGAACTTTATCATATTGTTCTTTAAAAATATATTCATTGGCAAGATTTAGTTTTCCGAATAAATAACCGGGATGCTCTGATATTAACCAGTGATTTACTTCGTAGGATTTTGTGTGATTGCCTTGTTTATTATATATAACCGACAGCAAATTTTTAAACTGCGGAACATGCGGATATTTTTCAATTAAACCGAGGAGTTCTTTGATAGTGCTGTTTTTCTTTTTTTCAACTTTCGCGTACATTGATATAAGAACTTGCTTTATTTCTTCATTAATTCCAAACAGTTCATCAATAACTTCTGAATCACCGGTTACTTTATAACCTAAAATTGCATAACTTTTTCCGCTCTCCATATTTCTTTAATTAATTACGAAATAAGATGTAAATATCGATTATTTTTTCAAAATATTCAGGTTGTGAAAAACTAAATTTAACATATGCAAAAATATAGTTTAAGATCATCTGCGTTTTTTTATTTTACTTAAACTGCTTATCTGCTTCGCTCAAGTGAAAAAATGTTATATTTATAGAAACAGAAAAGGAAATATTTTTAAAAACTATTATACCAAGCAGGAAAGCGGCAAAAAAATACCTAAAGGAGGATTAATCATGAAAAAGGATTATTCAAAAGAAGAAAATGAAATAATAACTGCATTTAAAGCAGGTTCGCTTAAAAAAAGCAAAAACATTCAGGACGATATGATTACTGCTAAAAAGACGGCTCTTAATACTTTTGCCAGAACAAAACAGATAAGTATTAAGTTAACTGAAAAGGAAATTGTAAAATTAAAAGTTAAAGCAATAGAAGCCGGACTTTTTTTTCAATCTCTTATTTACGCCTTAATTCATAATTACACTGACAATAGAATTCAGTTTACTTTTGTGAATAAATAAAACAAACTCTTCTTCAGCGTAGTTTCCAACCGTATATTACCAACAGAAAATAAATACGACTAAGCAAGTCGTTTTGGTGTCCTGTCAGTTTAAATCTTAAAACGCCCTGACGCCAACCACAAATTTCTTTGCAGCAATAATTTTTTTGTCGGAAATTATTTCGAGAAAATAGAGGCCACTGTTAAGACCGATAAGAATTATTTGTGATTTAAGATTTAGGATTTGTGATTTGATGATTTTTCCGGTAGCATCATAGATTTTATATTCAAAATTATTCCCGATTATTTCAGAATTGATTGAAATTTTAACTGATGAACCGGAAGGATTGGGATAGATTGTTACTAGCTCTTCTGCATAATTTGTTTTGGTTTCAGGAACCGATGAAAAATTATTATCGTTCGAAAGAATGGAGGTCTGGCATTGATATTCTGAAAGGAAAATCAGGTTGTTTTTACAAAATAAATTCTGCACCCCGTACTGATCCGTGTAAAGCCTGTAATCAAGTCCTGTTCTGTAATACCCGGTCTGAGCCAGTGTTTGCCGGTTCAATGCAAACAGACCTTTGGTGCGGTATGAAAGATACACTCCGAAAGTATCGGCAGCCATAAAATTAGGAACTCCATTTGTCAGGGCAATGTAAGTATCTTCAACGAAAGAGTAGGTGAAACCGTCAAAATTCAAATGGTATTTCACCAATCCCTTATTGCTTACAAAAACAAATAATTCATTGTTATACGCTGTAAGCGCCGTGGCATCCTGATTTCCGGCTAAGGTTACAGACGCCACCTGCTGAAAATTATGGTTTGTAATATTCATGGCATATATCCCGGTATTATTTGAGATGTATAAAATCCCGTTGGAAACCATCATGTCGTTTATGGTAAATGTGATGGATGTATCAACGGCAGGATTATACGGATCTGCAACATCAATAATATTGATTTTATTATCCAATTGCGAGTAGATTCTATCCTGGTATAGTTCAAAACGCTGCTTGCAAACCGCCTGCTGTATGATGCTTATTTTTTCAAGCCCGTCTCTCCTGAATACCCGCATACCGTGATAGGTGCCATAACATGCAAAAATATATTCGCCGTCTGCAGAAAATTTTGTTCTGAAACAAAATCCTTTGTATTGACTTGTGTCGTACAGAACCGGATTCATGGGATTGGTAATATCATACAATTTAAATCCGTACCCTTCATTGCTTACCGCAAGCCAGTTGCCAAAGTTATCCGCATAATGATTCCACCCGCCTGTAACTGTATTTCCCATATCCACAGGATTCATAATATCCGAAATATTGAAAGTTTTTATACCATACCACTCTGATGCTACATAAATATATGGATGATGAATGGTCATATCAAAATGCCACAGGCCTGCGGGAATATAAGTTAATAAATGAACATTGGCCGGATTTGTTGCATCATACACACGCATGTAACAATAGTTGAATCCTGCATTGGGTTTCAGTCCGCCCCAGGTTGCAACATAGAGTGTGTCGTTATGATTTTCCGCATTATAAGGCAGTGCCATTGCCAGTCCGAAAGGAGCGCCCAGCACCGTGTCGGCAAAAATTTTCTGCGGGCTTGCAGGGTTGGATACATTAAGCGTATAAAAATAACCATTGGTTGAATTCGTGCCACCCATCACATGAAGCAGGTTGTTGTTTTTTCCCCAGATCACATTCTCTGAATAACAAAAAGTCTGCTGGTAATAAGAGATGAATGAAAAACTGTTTGAATTATACAGGTACACCCCGTTTTTATTTGGCCATACAGAAAAAACCGTGTAAGCGCATAAATTCCCTTTTGCATCAACTCCTGTGACAGACCATGCAGAAGGCTGCGCATAGCCAAAATCTGCAATCTTTGAAAATGAACTGCCATTATCTTTGTAAACAGACACCTTTGATAACTGTGCAATAAATAGCGTGTCTCCTTTAAAAGCAATGCCCTGTGTTGCCATGCCGGCGCTGTCGGGCAGCAGGTCGTAAATTTTTACAGGATTTGCAGGATTGGAAATATCCCACTTGGTGAGGCCGTCGTAATTTGCACATACAAAAAGAAAGTGATCTTTTATTGACATCCGGATGATCTGTGATTCATACCTGTATTCAAATCCGTAATTGAACGGCACGCCGGCGCCCACATAATATGATCGCAATGTAGAACCGGTGCCGGTGAGAACATAGCCATTGTAATATTTAATAGCATGGCAGGCTGCTCCGGTTGTGGCAGATAAAAACTGCAGATTATTTTGAGGGAATATTGGCTTTGTAAATAGCAAAACTAAAATCAGGAGCAGGATTTTTTTCATAGTTAACAGGGTTATATTTTCACAAAAATAATGATTTAATTTTTTTATGGCATCAGGTTTTAATGACTAAACGGTTTAATGTGCAGCATTCCCTTTTTTACAGCAGGCAGGCAGCTTTTCATATGCCTTCGGATCGGCCTGTTTATCGTCTGCATCATACCCGAGTTTTGTTATAGACAACCTTAAATTTTCAGGATTTGTTTTTGCCGGTTTATACTTGATGGTACAGATTTTTGTTTTCACATCAAGCGTCACATCTTTCACTCCTTTTTCAAAAGCCAGCGCTTTTTCTATCCGTTCTTTGCACATACTGCATACGGCAGAAGTCTTGATTTTTATTTCATCGGTTTTTTTCTGTTCCTGCGCAGAACTGTTTGCATTGACCGCAATAAAAATGATTGCAATAAGAACGCATTTTATTAAATAATTTATTTGTTTCATATCCGTAAGATTTTATGATTATTACTGTTTATTTTATTGTATACCGCAACCCTGCATATATAACCCTGCCGATGACCGGGCCCCAGATCATCGTTGTATCAAAGTGCGTGTGATAAGGGATGAAGGGTTCTGTCAACGGATCTTTTTGTGTAAAATTAAGCAAATTTTCTCCACCCAGGTACACATCAACGTTGTGTTTGAATTTTTTTGTGATTTGAGCGTTGACAATTATGTAGGGCGGGGTTTTTTCGTAATCGCGCTTCACGATATCCGGCATTTTATCCTGCGGAGAAATTCTTGAAGGCCCGTTGAACTGGCCGGTAATGTCGAATTTCCATTTTTCAAATTTGGTGGCATATGATACGGTGATAAGCCCTTTGTATTGCGGCAATAGTACCCTCGGGCGCAGCCTGCCGTCGGTGGTCTGCATGGCATCATTCAAACGGAAAGCGGTCAATATCGAGAAGCGGTCAACCGGCTCAACGGTTAATTGCACCTGGAAACTGTTTGAAAATGATTTTCCGTCTAAGTTGTACACATACGCTGTTGTCGGATCTTTATCCACATCCACTATTACCTGGTTGATAAAATCGGTTCTGTAAAAATCGAGATCAAATTCCGCTTTATGCCGGAAAAGTTTGAACTCTTTCGTAAAATTTACGCCGTAATTTATGGCTTTTTCCTGTCCCAATGATTTGTAAACACTGTCGTTAGGCAATATGCGCTGGCTTGCCAGCAGCGATAAATTTTCGGCAATCACATTGGCGGTACGGTAACCCAAACCTGCAGAGGCACGGATCACTGTGGTTTCATTAACCTGCCAGCGAAGGTTTGTTCTTGGAGTTACAAAGGCGCCGTATTTATTATGATAGTCTGCTCTTACTCCGGCAATAAAAGTAAATTTATCAAGGTAATTGTAAGTGTATTCAAAGAATGCGCCCGGAACCGACTCTGTCCTGTCCCAATTATATGTATAAGGCGTCAGGTTGGTAAGCGGTGAAAGGGTTACAACATCAGCCATGGTTACAGGATGCCCCAGATTCGGATCCTGGTACCGGTAAATGAAGCGTATCTGGTCATAGCCCTCTTTGTAGTTATCATATAAATAGCTGATGCCTGTAGAAAATTTATGATTCGTATTGCTTATGATTGACTGATAAATCAGGTTTGCATAAAAGCTTTTTTCATAGCCGTGATAATTATTTATGCCGAAAAACCCGGTTTGTTCATGGTTCATCCCGGATAAAATCAGCCCCAGGCTTCTCCATGGTTTGTCGGGAAACATGATCCCGTTTTTCCAGAACGCTTCGGTTCTTTTTGTATTCAGGCCAAAGCCATATGGAAGCGACATCTTATTGATTTTCGAAGTGTCGGGAACGAATGTTTTTTTATCAAAGTCCATAGTGCCGCCATTCCTGTTTTCTTCAAGATATTTGATGCCGAACCGCGATACATATTTGCCCGGATTTATGTAATCCCAGCGATTAAAAATATTGATCGTATTCAGCTTAGGAAGATCCATGAAATTTTCCGTTTTGTTTATTTTGATCGTGTTACCATTGCCATCTAAAATTAAATTCAGATTATTATCAACCTTGTTGATCGTAGTGGAATCAATTTTATTGATTTTATTATCAAAATAATCGCCATGCACCATAAGCAATGTACTTAGTTTATCGGTGATTTTATAAGCGCCGTTGATATTGGCTTCCGTCCTTCCATTGCTGTTCCCATAAAGGTTCACAAATAACTTATCTGTGGTTGCCGGTTTTTTGTATTCAACATTGATCTGACCGGTGATGGACTCATGTCCGTTGATCACAGAGGATGTGCCTTTGGAGATTTGTATGGATTCCATCCATGAACCCGGAATGTAGTTCAATCCATAAGCAGAAGCCAGTCCCCTGATGGAAGGAATATTTTCAGTCTGAATCTGGCTGTAAATACCCGATAAGCCCAGCAGTTGAATTTGTTTTGCGCCGGTCACAGCGTCGCTGTAGGTAACATCAACGGAAGCATTGGTTTCAAAACTTTCGGACAGGTTGCAGCAGGCGGCCCGTTGAAGTTCGCCGACCGTAAGAACCTGCACTTTGCGGGAACTGATTTTGGAAACATATGAATCATCTAATTTGCCTTTTACTTCAACTTCATTCAGTATGATATTTGCCTGCTTCATTTTTATATCAATTTTCGTCAGTTCTTTTTTTAAATCTATGGTATCTGTTTTATAGCCCAGCAAACTCACGATTAATTTTGTCGTATTAATGCCTTTTTTGGATAAAATAAACCGTCCGTTGGCATCACTTACTGTGCCGGTGGTTGTGCCCTGCCAGTAAATGTTTACTCCGGGAAGAAATACTTTTTCGTTATTTTCATTGGCTTCATATATTGTTCCCAGAACCGTTTGAGAGTATGCAGCGACAGATACCGTCAGTTGCAGTATAGCGGCAATTAATAATTTATATATAGCATTCATTTTTTGTTATCAGTAATGGCTGTCCGCTGCAAATAGCTATTTCGTACAAAAATCAATCATATCGTTTATCGCTTTAATACATACCGGGCAGAAGCCGCCCATGAGTTCTTTCATTTCGCAGTTGAAATAGGGTCTGTATAAATTTTTTGCCGAATATCCTGCGCCTGCGAAAAGGCCTACTTTGTTTTTATACCGGTCTTCAGGCGGAGTGGGAATCGGAACGTCATTTCCGATCATGCTTTTCCATTTCGAGTTCAGGTCAACATTTGAGGTGATGTTGGCTTCCCATGGCTCTACGCTGTAGTCGTAATAATTTTCCACAGATACTTCCGAATCATAGTATTCATCGGCAAGCCCGGCAAATTCATGTCCGAATTCATGAATAAACACAAATTCCGAAAATTCGTTATCGCTTGAACATACTGCAAAATCATTGTAAACACCGCCTCCGCCATAAGTTTTTGAATTCACCAGGACAACGATCTGGTCATACGGCACATTTCCTGCAATATCCCGCATTGATTTAATATCTGTAGTGGTGAGATAGCGGTCGCTGTTGAAAGTCCAGAAATTACTGTTTACAATCGTATTTTTCCAGATATTATTTCCGGGAAGGTCGGTCCCGCTTTCCTGCGATGGCGCTTCAACTACCCATACATTGAATTTTTCTTTTCTTTCAGTATATGGGGCATGGTTGAAAAGATATTTGGCAAAACGCTCGGCATCCTTTTTTAATTTTGGAAGTTCTTCTTTGGTGTATCCGTCTGGAACAATTACAATATCCACTTTTACTGAAGGATCTCCGGAATCGGCTAATTTATATGAATCGTAGCGCAGCGGGCCTTCTTTTTTGATAAAATAATTTTTCGGATTTATATAGATTTCAAAAATCTTTGAGAAATTATTTTTTTTATTCCTGCTGTGAATTTCGAGTTTCACGGTTTTTTTAGGAAAAGGGAAAATTACTGTTTCATAAAAACTGCGGCTAAGGGTTTTAGCCTCTGGAGTGGACTGCCATTCCTGGAATAGCGAACAAAAACCTCTTGAATAAATTAATTTATTGCCGGAGGAATCATAAACCATGAATTTATAAGAGCCGTAATTGAATTTATCGGTCAGGCTGTTCTTTGATCCGCCCCAGAAGGGTTCCATCTTCGCCTGCTCAAAATAAATCTGCTCTCCGGCTGAGTTCCCCGCATGATAATAGTCCACTCTCATGGTTTTTGGTACAAAATAATCGTCGAAGGCAACCTGGGCTGTTGATATATAAAATGAAAATAAAAAAACGAAAATAGATATAGTTTTCATGGTAATATTATTTTTGTACGTTCAAAGGTAAAAAAAATTAGGATTTAGGATTTGTAACAGGTTATTAACGTATTCATCAATTATTTTCTTACTATGTGGTATAATTTTTTTATAGAGGAAGCAACGCCAGAAGTAATTAAGATTACTTATATAGATCAGTTTCGCTACTGGCTTTTGAACCTGGGTGTGCCTAACAATCTGGCGTATCTTACCGAAATTGCCATTCTGCTTGGAGTTGTTGCATTATTGAGCATAATAGGAAATTTTATTGCAAAAAAGATTATCCTGTCTGTTGTAAAAGCAATAGTAAAAAAGACAACCACCGACTGGGATGATATATTACTTGAACATAAAGTATTTCACCGCCTCTCGCATTTTGCGCCGGCGCTTATTATTTATTTTTCGGCCGGGTATATTTTATATGAATTCCCGGGATGGGTCAGGTTCATCGAGAAATGTTCATACATTTATATGATCGCCATAACGCTGATGGTTATTAATTCCTTTATCAACGGGATTCATGATATCTATAAAACGCTGCCTGTAGCGAAGAACCGTTCCATCAAAGGATATATCCAGGTTGTTAAAATCATTGTATATCTTATTGGCGCCATTGTGATTATTGCTACCCTGATGGGACGCTCGCCGGTTTACCTCCTGAGCGGCCTTGGCGCTTTTACGGCAATATTATTATTGATTTTCCAGGATTCCATCAAAGGGCTTGTAGGAGGAATACAATTATCAGCCAGCAATATGATCCGGCTGGGCGACTGGATTACCGTATCTAAACACAATGTTGACGGAACCGTCATTGAAATGAGCATGAATGCGGTTAAAGTACAGAATGCCGATATGACCATCAGTTCAATCCCTACGTATACTTTAGTGAACGAATCTTTTCAAAACTGGCGCGGGATGACAGATTCAGGAGGCCGCAGGATAAAAAGAGCAGTGAATATAGATATGCATTCTATTCAATTCTGTAACGATGAAATACTGGGCCGCTTCGAAAAAATTCAGTTAGTTTCTGATTTTGTAAAACACAAAATGATTGAATTAAATAAGTTCAATACAGACCATAAAATTGACAATTCATGCCCGGTAAATGGAAAAAGGCTCACAAACCTCGGCGTATTCAGGAAATACTTGGAAATGTTTTTAAAGAACAACCAGGATTTGAATCCTGAAATGACATTTGTAGTCAGATACCTTGATCCAACGCCTCTCGGACTTCCCATTGAAATCTGGGTTTTCAGCAGGTTGAAAGATTTGCAGGATTATGAATCTGTTCAGGCCGATATTTTTGAACATGTATTAACAGTATTGCCGGAATTCGGACTTAAAGTATTTCAGAATCCCACGGGAGAAGATGTTAAGAAATAAGGAAAAAGATAAAAGTACACTTCGACCCTTCGACATTTCGACAGGCTCAATGCTCAGGGTTCAGTGTGACAGAAAGTGAAAAGCGAAAAGGAAAGTGCATGCAGCAGCAGTGGCAGGAGAAACCTGCCTGCTATCGGTGGTCAGGTCTTCAATAGCCCGAAGGCTGAGTCCTGACAGTGTTTGAGCGAAGGAGTTAAAAGTTGAAAAGAAGAATGAAACAGCAAAAACAGAATAAATATAAAAAGCCGGATAAAAAAGGAAAAGCCGTGCAGGCAGGCAGGCAGGAAATCTCTGCACCTGAAATCATACAGCCTGATGTGCCTGAAAAAAACAACAAGCTGATTTATGCGGTTATTTTTATACTGACCTTTGTATTGTATGGAAACACGCTGATGAACGATTACGCGCTGGATGATGCCATAGTTATTACACAGAATCAGTTTACCAAAAAAGGAATTGATGGCATAAAAGATATTTTCAATTACGATACATTCATTGGTTTTTGGATGTCAAGTAATCCCGGAAAAACAGCAGAGCAAATCCAGAAAGAAAAAAAATTGGTTGCCGGAGGTCGTTACAGGCCAATGTCGCTAGCAACATTTGCCATTGAATGGGAATTTTTCAGGAACAGCCCGGGACTAAGCCATTTTATCAATATCCTGTTGTATGCTCTTACCGGTATCCTGCTTTACATTGTCTTGTCAAAACTGCTCGCGCGGTATGAAACTAAGCACTGGTATTTTTCTCTTCCTTTTTTCTCGTCCCTTTTGTTTATTGCGCACCCTATCCACACAGAAGTAATTGCCAACATCAAGGGAAGAGATGAAATCATGACTTTTCTGGGGGCACTGGCAGCAATGTATTTTACGCTGAAATATCTTGAAACTGATAAAAAAATAAATTTGCTGTACAGTTCTGTTTCCTTGTTCCTGGGATTAATGTCAAAAGAAAATGCCATCACATTTCTTGCTGTAATTCCTTTGGCGATTTATTTTTTTACGGATCATTCTTTTAAAAAATCTTTTATTACATTGATACCGTTATTTGTCGCTTCCTTAGTTTTTTTAATAATAAGGCAAAAAATTTTGGGTTCGTTTTCTGCTCCTGTAGCGCGCGAACTAATGAATAACCCGTTCCTGTACATGACCGGCGGCCAGCAACTTGCTACTATTATTTACACTCTTGGAATTTATGTGAAATTATTATTTTTACCGCATCCCCTGACCTTTGATTATTATCCTTACCAGATTCCGATAATGAACTGGTCGGATATACAGACGATCATAGCCTTCTTAGTTTATGTTGCCATAGGTATCTACGCGCTGGTAGGCTTCTCAAGGAAATCCATAATTTCTTTCAGCCTGATATTTTATCTTGCCACCATATCTGTGGTTTCAAATATTTTATTCCCTGTGGGCACTTTTATGAACGAACGATTTATTTACATTTCTTCCCTGGGTTTTTGCATTATTATAGTATATCTTGTGATTGCCAAAATCCCCATGTTCATGAAAAAAGAGAAAGCGGCAACTTCCCTGATAGCGATTTTATTATTTATTATTTTGTTTTCGTATTCTATAAAGACAATATCGCGAAATTTTGACTGGAAAAATGATTTCACGCTTTTCACAAACGATGTTAAGGTTTCATCGAACAGCGCAAAAAGCAATTGTTCTGCCGGCGGGAAACTCATCGAGGAAGCGATCAAGCCGGGAAACGAAGCAATGCGAAAAGAATATCTTGAACTGGCGCTGCAATATCTGAAAAAATCCGTTGAGATACATCCTCCCTATTCGGATGCTTTGCTTTTGCTCGGCAATGCATACTATGAGTACAACAAAGATTACGACAACACATTGGCTGCTTATAAAAAAATTCTGGTTCAGAATCCGAATTACGACCGGGTATTTACAAACTTAGATATTATTTTTGCGAAAAACGATAATGTGGATTATAAGATAAAAGTGTGGGAAGATCTGTATCAGTTGAACCAAGACAGGTTTGAAATAAATTACAATCTCGGGCAGTTATACGGCCGCTATAAAAATGATATGTCAAAAGCAATCCCTTTTCTTGAGAAAGCAGTTCAAAAAAAACCGTCCAATGTGGCGGCTAGTAAAGACCTGGGCGTGGCATACGGTATGATAAAAGAATTTAAAAAATCTGCTGAGGTTTTAGAAAAGGCCGCCTCCTTAGATGCAAATGATGATCAGATTTTTTACAATCTTTATATTACGTATATGCAATTGAATCAAAAAGACAAAGCCGATGTATGCCTTAAAAAAGCAGAACAGATAAAAGCCCGGAAAGCAGAAAGTGAAAAGCAGAAAGTGAAAAGTTGAAAGCATTTTTAAAATCGTAAATCGTAAATCCTAAATCGAAAATTACAAATACGATGATCAATAATAAAAAAATAGCGGTTGTTTTGCCTGCATATAATGCGGAAAAAACCCTTGAACAGACGTATAAAGAAATTCCAAAAGATATCGTTGACGAAGTGATCCTGGTGGATGATTGCAGCCGTGATAATACGGTCGAGAAAGCGAAAGAAATCGGGCTGAAGCATATCATCCGGCACGAAAAGAATACGGGTTATGGCGGCAACCAGAAATCATGTTATAATAAAGCGCTTGAACTGAATGCAGATATTGTTGTGATGCTGCACCCCGATTACCAGTACACTCCAAGGCTGATACATTCTATGTGTTACCTGATAGCAAACGATGTGTACCATGTTGTACTCGGATCGCGTATCTTAGGCAAAGGCGCTTTAAACGGAGGTATGCCCGTGTATAAATATTTATTTAACCGTTTCCTTACTTTTTCTCAGAACCTTTTGATGAACCAGAAACTCTCTGAATACCATACCGGGTATCGCGCCTTTTCAAAAGAAGTTCTGCAAAGCATCAATTACAGGGTCAATTCAGATGATTTTGTTTTCGACAACCAGATGCTGGCCCAGATTTTTTATGCAGGATATGAAATTGCAGAGATCACCTGCCCCACCAAATATTTCGATGATGCTTCATCCATTAATTTTAAACGGAGCGTGAAATACGGACTCGGCGTTCTGGGAGTTTCTATGAGTTACTTTTTTCAAAAATCAGGTATTGCTAACTATAAAATTTTTAAAAAATAATGACGGAAAAAATAACATGGATTCCTGCGGATATTCTGGAACGCTTCATGCAGGAAGTATTTATCAAATCCGGCGTTTCTGCAGCCGACGCAAAGATATGCGCGGAAATTCTGATAGCAGCCGATAAAAGGGGAATAGATTCTCACGGAGTAAACCGGTTGAAGCCCAGATATATTGATAATATAAAAACAGGCCGTCTGAATCCGGTAACAAAAATTTCGGTAGTCAGGGAAAGCCCTACAACGGCAGTGATTGACGGAAACAACGGGATAGGCTTTGTGGTTTCAAAATCTGCCATGCAGATGGCTATTGATAAAGCAAAAAAATACGGGATGGGAATGACTGCCGTGAGAAACTCCAACCATTACGGGATTGCCGGTTATTATTCCTTAATGGCAGTGGAAGAAGGAATGATCGGCATCAATGGCACTAATGCCACGCCTTCTGTTGCGCCCACATTCGGGATCGAAGGAATGTTCGGCACCAATCCGCTTACCTTTGCATTACCCACCGACGAGGAATTTCCGTTTTTTTTAGATTGCGCTACTTCTACAGCCCAGCGCGGTAAAATTGAAGTGTATGCCCGGATAAATAAAAAAACACCCGGCGGTTGGGTTATGGATACAAACGGTAACCCCAAAACAAATTCTACAGAAATTCTTAAAGAGCTTATAAATGGCGATGCCTTTTTTTTGCCCCTTGGCGGATCGGGAGAAGAGACTTCCGGGTATAAAGGGTATGGGTATGCCACGGTTGTGGAAATATTATGCGCAGCGCTGCAGGGCGGGATATTTCTCCGTACTCTCGAAGGAATGCAGGATGGGAAAAAAGTACCTTACCGGATTGGACATTTTTTTATGGCCATAGATATAAATGCATTCACGGAAATTGAACAATTTAAGAAAACCACGGGCGATATTTTAAGGCAATTAAGAGCATCGAAAAAAATGCCCGGCGCCGAAAGGATTTATACTGCAGGCGAAAAAGAATACTTGGTGATGCAGGAACGAAAAGACAAAGGCATCCCTGTGAATGATGATTTGTTAAATGAATTGAAACAAATGGCAAAAGATTTGTATGTATCCGGTTATGATTTCCTCATTTAATGCATAACCGAATTTTATAAATATGAAATATTCATGATTTAATAAACACCAACAAGTATGAATAAATTTTGCCAGCGTTGCCCCTAATCCGCCAGTTGGCGGAGAAATCTACCCACAGTTATTTTTGCGGGTTGTCCCTTTAGGCGATGCCCTGAGCAAGCCGAAGGGGAATAAAAGGGCAAGCGAAGGGCAAATAATAATAATAATTAAAATTTATACAGATGAAAAAAATAATTTTTTTACCAGTCATTGTTGCACTGCTTACCGGTTGTGCAACCAAACAAAAAGCGCCGTCTTATAATTATGGAACTAAATCAGAACTTCCATATGCCGGGCTTTCCGATGAAAAGCAAAAACAGCAGGATGATAAACGGTTCATTGTTTATGATGCATACTTGCAATTGATCATTAAAGATGCCGACACGGTAAACAGGCACCTGGCAGCGATTGCGAAAAAGTACAGGGGTTATGTGCAGACTATAGGCACTAAAGCAACTACAATTCGTGTTGTTGCCGATTCATTAAATTATGCCATCACGGATATTTCAAAATTGGGAAAGATCGATCATAAGACCATCCGCGGCGATGATGTTACCGATCAATACAAAGATTTCCAGATACGGCTCGATAATGCGGAACGGGCCAGGAAACGCTATCTCGAACTTCTTGAAAAAGCGCAGAATGTGGATGAAGCTTTAAAAGTTGAAAAAGAACTTGAACGTCTCAATGGCGACATTGAATTGCTGAAAGGAAAAATCAACCGGCTCAATCATCTTACATTATATTCAACGATCACTGTTAATTTTAAGGAAAAGATCAAACCCGGTATTTTAGGCTATGTGTTTATAGGGGTTTACAAAACTGTGAAGTGGCTGTTTATACGTAATTAATTCTCATGAATAAAATATTTTTATTGCTGATTGCATTTCCGCTATTATTTACAAGTTGCATCCAAAACCTTGATGATTGGCTAAAGACTAATGAAATTGATTTTAAGCGAACGGTTGAGACAAAATATTTTGCCATAGACTATGCAGGTTTTGAGATCAATAATTTTCAGAATGAATTAACCATTGATTTTAACCTCTATCTTCCTGCAAAGTTTCCTTTTCCTATTGATAAGAGGAGTTCCGATACGCTGAGAACGACAAGTTTTAAGTTTACTTTTTATGAAAACGGAAAAGTGATCCCCATTAATGTGAAACCTGTAAAATCATATTATTATGAATGGGATATTGATAGTACAAGATTGATTTTAAATTTAAAACCTGAAAATATCAGTTACGGATATCATAAACTTGTGAAAGTTCCGCTTTCACTTTTTCACAATTTGAAAAACGGAAAACATGATTTGATGGTTGAGATAAAGCAGGAAAAATTTATGCTGGCGGCAAACACCACTCCTTCGGATACCGGGGTTCCGCCTCCTTCGGCAGATACATGTATGATCAAAGGGAAACTGAATTTTAAATTAACGATCCCGGAAATTTATCTTACCAACATTTACGGAAATAGCATTGAACTGCAGTACGACAGTATCTGGTCTCCTGCCGGCATGGACTTTACCATGTTCACTGCCGGTTACCCGGATATTTACTGGGAGTTGTTTTTTCCTGTTTCTCATAACCGCGATTTTTCGCATCCCTGTTTCGTTTCAACTGTTGTCCGCACTGCGGTGAGGCGCCTCGAAAAAGATACCGTGCGGCTGTATCATTATTCTGAAAATGACAAGATTTTTATCGGGGTATATGACCAGGATATAATCACACGCGATGATTTTATCGGCGACTGGTATGGCTCCTTAAAGATGTTGGCTGCTCCCAACGGCGCATACAAAAGATTAAAATTCGACCATGTGGAATGGTTTGAAGTCAGGGCAGAGCCCAAAGGGATTATCAATAATTAGGATCTGTTAAAAAATAACATTTACAATTTCAAACAATATAAATGATCAATGTTCAATTATCAACACTCAATAATCAATGCTTTATAATAAAAAAATTGTTGATCATTGAAAATTGTTTGTTGAAAATTGAAAATTCT
>JACREX010000005.1 GCA_016212695.1 Bacteroidia bacterium | reverse complement strand
TTATACCTAAGATAATTTGATTTTCGAAAATTGTGAATAACTTTATTGAAAAAAATAAAATGATGCGATGAAAACGAATAATTGGCATAACTACTTTTGTGATGTTAAAGCGCCGGCAGTGATGAACTCTTTTTTAACTGATAATGATCGCGACTATTTGCGAATGCAACATCGTCAGATGAAAGAAACGCGTTATGCAGATAGAATAAAAACCATTTTATTTTTAGACAAGGGAGACAGTTATTCGGAAGTGGCAGAGCGGTTGATGTTAGATGATGCTACGATAAGAAACTATTATCAGCAGTATGAAAAAAACGGGTTGTCAGATTTATTGAAAGATGAGTATACCGGCAAGTCGTGTTACCTCAGCGAGCAGCAGTTATCAGAATTGGATGCGCACGCCAGCGCCCATATTTATACGGACAGCAAAGAACTTGCCAACTATATTGAAAAGACCTACGGAGTAACTTACACACAGGATGCCGTAAAGAAATTATTACACCGGTTAGATTATGTGTATAAAAAGCCCAAACTTATACCGGGAAAAGCAGACGCAGCTAAACAACAGAAGTTCGTTGAAGAATACGAGCAACTCAAACAAACTAAAAAACCGGAAGACAAAATATTCTTTATGGATGGCGTTCACCCTATGCATAATGTCCAACCGGCTTATGGGTGGATAAAAAGGGGAGAAGAAAAAGCGCTCAAATCCAATACAGGCAGGGAAAGGGTTAATATTAACGGAGCATACAATATAGAGGATCACAGTATAACAGTTCGGGAAGATGAAAGTATCAATGCTCAATCTACCATAGCATTATTTGAACAACTCCTCAAAAAACATCCTTTGGGAACGCTTAATATCATTCATGATAATGCTCGTTATTACCGTTGTAATTTGATAACGGAATTTTTGAAAACACATCAAAGAATAGCGCCTAAGTATTTGCCTTCCTATAGTCCTAATCTCAACTTAATAGAGCGGCTTTGGGGATTTTTTAAAAGCGAAATCACCCATAATCATTACTATGAAAAGTTTGCAGATTTCAAGAAAGCGAGTATGGGGTTTTTTGAAAACATAAAAGATTATCGGAAAGAACTTGAAACTTTAATGACCGAAAATTTTCACATAAGAGCGGTGCCTGTTATTAACTCGTCTTAATAATTTTAAAAAATAATTGCGAAAATATTTGATCAGTAAAATAATACCCCTGATATTTGCGCTATAAAGTTTTCAACAAAAAATCATCCGAAAACCAAATTATCTTAGGTATACCGTCATTGGTAGGGAGGAACGACCGAAGCAATCTTTATAATGAGATTGCTTCGCCCCAAAGCGGGCTCGCAATGACGGTGCTTTATGATAACCCAGTAACAATAAAACTCATATTGTATGAAATATAATCACACTAATTTATTATGGACAGCCCTTATCATAAGTATAACGGGCGCAAAAACCTTTGCTCAAGATACCCGCTTTACCCAGGCGTTTTCCACCCCGCTGAAACTGAACCCTGCCATCATCGGAGGGAATGATGAAATGAAATTCATGTTGGGTAACCGCAAACAATGGGGCAATATCGGCAAAGGATTTAACTCGGTCAATGCAACCGCCATTTATCCGTTGTATCTTGAGTCCGGGAAAGAGAAACTGAACCTTGGCTTGAATTTTTTATCGGATCGTGCCGGCGCATTTAAAACAACCGACATCTCCCTTTCCATCGGCTATGGGCTCAGAATTACCGACAACAGTTATTTGAACTGCGCTCTTCAGGGAGGATATGCTCAGCAGACGCTTTTTGCAACCAACCTGTCTTTTGACGAGC
>JACREX010000093.1 GCA_016212695.1 Bacteroidia bacterium | reverse complement strand
TTTTAGAAAAGGTGTAGAATTAATTGACCTATTTTTAAATAACGCTTTATCTTTGCTGAAATATCTAATAAATGTCATTAAATATTCTATGAAAAAACCTTATGTAGACTATGTTTTAGTTAAAAGTGTCCAGTAGTGTAAAAATTTATTTTAAAACAATGAAAAAGCAGCTTATTGAGTGTGTTCCGAATTTCAGCGAAGGAAACGACATGACTATTATCCGGCAAATAACCGACCGGATAGAAACGGTTGATGGCGTTAAATTATTAGATGTGGATCCGGGAAAGGCGACTAACAGGACCGTTGTAACATTTGTCGGCGCTCCGGAAGAAGTGATAGAAGCCGCATTCCGCGCTGTAAAAAAAGCATCTGAACTAATTGATATGAGCAAGCATCATGGCGAGCATCCGAGGTTTGGGGCAACCGATGTGTGCCCGCTTGTGCCTGTTGCCAACATCACTATGGATGAAGTGGCGGTATTTGCCCGGAAACTTGGAAAAAGAATCGGCGATGAACTGTGTATCCCGGTTTATTGTTATGAAAATGCAGCCTTTGACAGTAAAAGAAAAAACCTTGCCTATTGCCGTTCCGGAGAATATGAAGGGTTGAAAGATAAAATCACCAAACCGGAATGGAAACCCGACTTCGGCCCCGCAAAATTCAATGAAAGGTCAGGAGCCACTGCAGTAGGCGCTCGCGATTTTTTAATTGCAGTTAATTTTAACCTGAACACAACGTCTGTGCGAAGAGCCAATGCCATTGCCTTTGATGTGCGGGAAGCCGGCCGTCCGAAACGCGAAGGAAATCCGGTAACCGGTAAAATCGTATTAGATGAAAAAGGCAACCAGGCGATGATCCCGGGAACCCTTAAAGCGACCAAGGCCATAGGCTGGTATATCGAAGAATACGGCATTGCGCAGGTATCCGTGAATATGACAAATATCGGGATCACTCCGCTTCATATTGCATTTGAAGAAGTAACCCGCAAAGCGATGGATAGAGGATTGCGTGTAACAGGAACTGAAATTGTGGGACTGGTTCCTGCAAGTTCTATCATAGAGGCAGGGAAATACTTCCTTAAAAAACAACAGCGTTCCATTGGCGTTGATGAAAAAGAAATTATAAAAATTGCCATCAAATCAATGGGGCTTGACGACCTGAAACCTTTCCGACCGGAAGAAAAAATCATTGAATACCTGATTGAAGAAAAAGGCGGCAAAAAACTGATGAACATGACCTGCACCGGATTTGCCAACGAAACCGCTTCAGAATCTCCGGCTCCTGGCGGAGGCTCCATTTCTGCATTCATGGGCGCTTTGGGCGTTGCTCTCGGAACTATGGTTGCAAACCTATCATCGCATAAACCGGGATGGGACGAACGATGGGAAGAATTTTCGAACTGGGCTGAAAAAGGACAGAAACTGAAAGACGATCTTTTATTTTTAGTGGATGAGGACACAAATGCATTCAATCAGATCATGATTGCCATGGGACTGCCGAAAAAAACCGAAGAAGAAAAAGTTGCCCGGAAAAAAGCGATGGAAGATGCCACAAAATATGCAATTCAGATTCCGTTCCGCGTGATGGAAACCTGTTTCAAAGGAATGGAAATTGCCAAAGCCATGGCAGAAACGGGAAACCCAAATTCCGTGTCGGATGCAGGGGTTGGTGCATTGGCCCTGCGATCGGGCGTGATGGGCGCTTTTCTGAATGTGAAAATCAATTCCGGCGGACTGGATGACAAAAAATTTGTAACCGATATCCTCGCAAAAGGCAAAAAAATTGAAGAAAAAGTAATGGCGATGGAAAAATCAATTCTTGAAATCGTTAACGGTAAAATAAAGCAAAAGGGATGAGGTATAGGGTATAGAGGAGTTTACAGAGCGCCTAAAATATTTTAAGTATGGATTAGTTACCAATTTTTATTCCCATAACCGTGATATCGTCTGTTTGATCATATTTTATTTCATACCCGGTTTTCCAGTTTTCGATGGTAGTATCGAGTATTTCTTTTTGTTCTATCATGCTTTTGGAGCTTATATTTGAGATTAGTTCTCTGAAATTTTTTGATAAAAACTTTTTTCTGTGCGGCCCGCCAAACTGGTCAATGTACCCATCGCTGAACATATAGATCATATCTCCCTGATGTAATTGTATTTCGTGATTCGTGAAGTTATTCATCAGGTCATATATTGCAATTGGCATCTTGTCTGCTTTCACTTCGTGAAGCTGGTAGTCGTCATTGCGATCCGCCAATGGCGGAGAAGCAATCTGCCTGTGTAAGATTGCTTCGTTACGCTGCGCTTCACTCGCAATGACGTAGAGTGAATTATGCGCGCCTGCGTAGTGAAGCAATTTGGTTTCTTTGTTTATTGAAACAAGGGCTATGTCCATTCCATCTTTTTGTTCTCCTTCCACTCCTTTTTGTTTTAATGCTTTTATGATTTCTTTTCTTAATTTCCGTAAAATCACTGCCGGGTCGGTCATATATTCTTTTTGCACTATTTCTCTCAGGAACGATGTGCCGAGCATACTCATAAAAGCGCCGGGCACGCCATGGCCTGTGCAATCTGCAACAGCCACCACAATCTGGCCTTCTACAAGAGCACACCAATAGAAATCCCCGCTCACTTTATCTTTGGGTTTGTAAAGTATAAAATGAGAATCAAAATGCTCATTTAAGAAATTCTCATCTGGAAGAATTGTAGCCTGTATCCGCTGTGCGTAATTAATGCTTTGGTTTACTTCATGGAGTATATGCTCGATATGCCGCTTCTGTTCTGTTACCAGATCGCGCTGGGCAGATATTTCATCTCTTTGTGCTTCTATCTCATCCCTCTGTGTACGGATTTCTTCGTTCTGCTGGTATAACTCCTCGTTCTTTTCTTCAATTTCATGCTTCTGCATTAAGATTTCAGCATTAAGATTTTTAAGAATTTTATTAGCCTTTTTTTTGTCGCGGTAATTCTTGAAAATAACAGATGAAAGAATAAGCATTAAAATAAATCCCACTGCAATACTGAAAATCTGCATACGTTGTTTCTTAATCATTATATTTTGCAGGTCTTTATCTTTGTTAAGTAAAACTATTTCCTTTTGTTTTTTTTCGCTTTGATATTTTGTATCCATTTCTGTAAGTTGCTTGTTTTTTTCAACATTAAATAATGTATCTTTTATTTCCATATGTTTCTGGAGAAAAACATACGCATTTTTAAAATCGCCAAGCGAGGAATATGCCAGCGCCAAACCTTTACATGCATCTTTAAGCTCAGACTTATCACCTGTAGAATCTGCAAGTGTATATGTGTGATGATAATTATTGATTGCCGCTTTGTAATTTTTCAATTTGAATTCAATATCTCCGGCATTGTTATAAATGTTTAGCTGAATTTTAATGATTCCGGTTTCTTTAGCCATCTTAAGGGCTTTCATTGAGTATTCTTTTGCATCATTTAATTTGCCCTGGACGACATACAAATTCGATATGTTCGAAAGCAGATTGGGAATTCCCTGTTTATCGTCTAATTCTTCATCAATTTTAAGGGCTTTTTTATTTACTTCAAGCGCTTCATTAATTTTACCCTGGCATTGAAAAATGGCTCCTTTGAGAATCAGCGAATAAGCGATTCCGTAAGGATTTTTAATTTCTTCCCTGATTTTTAAAGATTGATCGCAATAGGCCAATGCTTTATCGTAGCTGCCTTTATAATACTGTAAAGCCCCCATGTTATAGTAGGTGGTTGACAGATTGTCTTTGGCTCCTGTTTTTTCATAAAATTCAACTGCTTTAAGGAAATTTTGCATGGCTTTGTCATAATTTCCCATAAGATTATTCGAATTGCCAATGTTGTTATAAATAGCTGCCGCCTGTGCCGTATCTTTATCTTCTATATAAATTTTCAGAAGACTCTCATAAATTTCTATGGCTGTTTTGTAATCGCTTTTATCACTATAAACTATCGCTATGTTCTGCATACACTTAGATAACCTGTTTTTATTACCAGATTTTTGAAAAAGCACTTTTGCCTTATCTAAGTTCATAATTGCAGAATCCAGATTTTTTACAAGATAATACAAGGCTCCCATATTGTTGAAAGTTGCGCCCTGCTCTAAAATCAAATTATGCTTATTGGCAAGCAACAGCGCTTTCTTAGCATAATCCCATGATTTTTTTGAATCGGTTGTTTTATAACTCCATGATAAGATATTTAATATCCTGCAGATTGTTGTATCAGCTTTTGATTTTTGCAGTATATTTTCAAGACTGTCGTTTATATTTGAATAGGCGGCCAGTGTAATTACGCTTATGGGTAATAATAATAAACAATTCATTTTGATAAAAGTTAATTTAATTTGGCATTCTATAGCCTCTTTAATTTATAAATCCTAATATCGAATACCTAAATCCGAAATACCTGCCTCGTTTATACCCGCAACGTTTTAAATTCCACTTTTCCCTTTTACAAATTTACTCTTTTATAGAATTATATCCATAAAAAAACAGGAATTAAATTTTCCCGTTTCCTCTTTCATTGCATTAATTTTGGATTGGAATTTGATACCCCGTATCGGGATTATTTCATTTTTATAAATTGTTCTGCGTTAACATCCGCTTGTTTTAAAATGGCCCGTAAAGTTCCTTCCGGCATATCTCCGGTATGGTTGGGAATAGTAGTAAATTTTTTTGTAACGCTATTGTACCAAATCTCATGACTGCCTGCTGCCTGCCGGTAAAACACGAATCCGAACTTTTTAAAATCTTTACGATTTCCCTATATCGAAATCCTGATAATCTTCCCATTTTTAAACGCCGATTACTAATGGATAATCAAAACTGTCGGATAGTGTGATAAGGTTTTTTATTTGCTCATCAGCATGGGCTTCTATTAGCTTTTTTGCAACATCGCGGGCTATTTCAATAGTTTCGGCAATTGTTCGCCCTTGCGCAATTAATCCCTGAATATTATCCGATGTGGCAAGGTAAAGTCCTTCCGGTAATCTCTGAATATGTAAGGTTACTATCTTTTCCATATTATATTTTTTTTATTTACAAATATACACAATCTTTACCGAAGCCCCCGCTGTTTTCCGATAAATTTGTTTTTTTCATAAAATGTCTCCCCTGTTTGTCGGGGCAGGCTGTTTTTAGTATATCTTTACCCTCATGCGTATCTGGTCTATACATCCGAAATACTTAGACACACAAGGCTTGGTTGCTCTATGGTGCGAAACACTGCTTGCCAAAAAAGTTCTTGAAAACAAAACCCGTGGATACAAAAATCATCCGCAGCTTGAACGCTTTAAAAAATCGGATGACGCAATTTCTGCCATCAACATGTATCTTACGGAAGTATTTAATGAAACTGTAAAAAGAGCTTACAATTTTAATAAACTCAAGATCGGCAGTATAAGAAAAAACCTGAATATTACAGTTACTTCAGGCCAATTGGAATTTGAAATAAAACACCTTGAAAAAAAACTCAACGACCGGGAATCAAAAAAATATCTTGAACTGAAAACGATCACGAATATTGAACCTCATCCCATTTTTAAAGTTATTGAAGGAGATGTTGAAGACTGGGAAAGAACGGAGCAGAGGTTGTTTGGGTAATCAGTAATCGGTATTCAGTAATCGGTAAATCTGTCATCAGTCAAGTAAGAAACCACCGATTACCGTTCGCCACAGGCGAAACCGATTACCGATTACCGATTTTTTCCCTCAGCAGTCGTTCCATTTCCAATTGAATTTGGATTGCCTTCTCTCCCGCCCTTTCGGCAAATTTCTCGGAATTGTCAGCATAAATAATATCACGCGAAGAATTCACAAGCAATCCGCAACTGCTATTCATTCCGTATTTTGCAACATCTTCAAGGCTGCCGCCCTGTGCTCCTACTCCGGGAACAAGAATGAAATGACCGGGAACAATTTGCCTGATCTTTTCCAGCATTTCTGCTTTGGTTGCGCCCACCACGAACATCATATTATTTTCATTACCCCACTCTTTAGATGTTTTCAGCACTTTCTCAAACAATCTTGTGTTCTCAAAACTCAGGGTGTATTGAAAATCATTAGCGCCCGTGTTGGAGGTGAGAGCTAATAAAATCACCCATTTGCCGGGATAAGAAAGGAACGGGGCAACAGAATCTTCGCCCATATACGGCGCCACGGTAACAGCATCGCAATTCAGATTTTCAAAAAAAGTTTTTGCATACATCTTTGATGTGTTGCCGATATCGCCGCGCTTTGCATCTGCAATTACAAAAATATCCGGGTAATTATTTTTTATATAATGCACGGTCTTTTCAAGGCTCAGCCAGCCTTTTGCCCCAAGACACTCATAAAACGCCACATTGGGTTTATATGCCACGGCATATTTATTTGTTGAATCAACAATCTGTTTATTGAATTCAAAAACCGGATCATCGTGTTTCAACAAGTGTTGCGGAATCTTTGCCAGGTCTGTATCAAGGCCTACACAAAGAAAACTTTTTTTATTCCTGATGTTTTGAGATAACTGTTCGTAGGTCATTTTTATTTACGATTTATTTCGGACACTGAGCTTGTCGAAGTGTCCGATTTACGATTTATAATTTCATACTTCACTTTCCTTGAGCCTTTCTGCATTTTCAGCCATCTGCAACTGATCAATGATCTCCTGGATATTACCGTTTAAAATATTAGGCAGATTGTACATGGTCAGATTGATTCTGTGATCGGTCATGCGGGCTTGCGGATAATTATAGGTCCGTATCTTGGCAGAACGGTCGCCTGACGAAACCATGGTTTTTCGTTTGGCGGCAATTTCATTCAGATATTTTTCATATTCAAGATTGTAAATTCTTGTTCTCAATTCATTCATTGCTTTCTCCATGTTCTTGATCTGCGATTTCTGATCCTGGCAGGATACTACGATACCCGTGGGAAGGTGAGTAAGCCTCACTGCAGAATAGGTTGTATTCACCGACTGTCCGCCCGGTCCTGACGAACAGAATGTTTCTTTTTTAATGTCTTCATTTTTCAGTTCTATATCCACATCATCCGCTTCTGGCAATACGGCAACGGTAGCGGCAGAGGTATGCACGCGGCCCTGCGTCTCGGTTTGCGGCACACGCTGCACGCGGTGAACGCCGGATTCGTATTTCAAAATACCATAAACGCCATTCCCTTTTACATTCATGATAATTTCCTTGAACCCGCCGACAGTGCCATTGGAAGCGCTTGTAATCTCTATTCTCCATCCTTTTATTTCGCAGAATTTTGTGTACATCCTGTATAAATCCCCGGCAAAAATACTGGCTTCATCGCCGCCTGTCCCTGCGCGAATCTCAAGTATGGCATTTTTCGTATCCTGCGGGTCTGACGGCAAAAGCAGCAGTTTTATTTTCTCTTCAAACGAGCCCACCTTTTGGTTTAATTCATCAAGTTCTGCCTTAGCCATCTCTTTCATTTCTTCATCTTTTTCATTGCCCAGAATCTCTTTTGCATGGTCTATATTGCTGAGCACCTCGCTGTATTCTTTGTACACTTCAACAATAGGCTGAAGTTCCTTATATTCTTTATTAAGCTTCACATACCGCTTCATGTCAGACATCAGGTCGGGCTCGGTAAGCGATTTCCCGATATCCTCATATTTGTTCTTTAATGATTCGAGTTTATCTAAAATTAAATTATTGGCCATAGTAAGATTTTAAAATTTACGATTTAATAATTTTGACCGATGACGGATGACAGATGACGGACAATCTTTCTTTTGTGTACTGAGCAAAAATGAAGCATACAATCTACTTTTTTAATGATGAGTGTATTCAAATTTTCCAAATTCGCTGTGAATGCTGAGATATTTTTTATCAGCCTTACGGCATTCACCTACAATTTTGGCTTCCACACCAAAGGATTCAGAAATGGAAATAATATCATCTGCAAATTCTGACGGTAAATAGATTTCAAACCTGTGTCCCATATTGAATATGTTGTACATTTCCTGCCAGCCTGTACCGGATTGTTCCTGTATAAGCCTGAATAATGGCGGAACAGGGAACAGATTATTTTTAATGACATGCAGGTTATCCACAAAATTCAGAATTTTTGTCTGCGCTCCTCCAGAGCAATGAACCATTCCGTGAATGTTCTTTCGGTATTTTTCAAGTATCTTTTTTACAACCGGCATATATGTTCTTGTTGGTGATAATACAAGTTTTCCGGCTGTAGCGTTAAGTCCGGGTATCCTATCTGTAATCTTCATTTTACCTGAATAAACCAACTTGTCGGGTATGCTGCAATCATAACTTTCAGGGTATTTTTTAGCAAGGTATTTTGCAAAAACATCATGGCGCGCAGAGGTGAGCCCGTTGCTGCCCATACCGCTGTTATACTCCTTTTCATAGCTTGCTTTTCCATATGAGGCAAGCCCTACAATCACATCTCCGGCTTCGATTTTTTCGTTTGAAATCACATCCGATCTCTTCATCCTGCAGCAAACCGTGGAATCAACAATAATTGTTCTGACAAGGTCGCCCACATCGGCAGTTTCTCCGCCTGTGGAATATATTGTAATGCCATGGCCCCTCATCTCCCGGAGAAATTCTTCAGTACCGTTTATAATTTCAGAAATAACTTCGCCTGGTATCAGGTTTTTATTTCTCCCGATGGTTGAAGAAAGCAGAATATTTTCCGTAGCTCCCACGCACAACAGGTCGTCAATATTCATCACAATGGCATCCTGTGCGATTCCTTTCCACACCGTCATATCGCCGGTTTCCTTCCAATACAGGTAGGCCAGCGATGATTTTGTGCCGGCGCCATCGGCATGCATTACAACGCAGTATTCGGTATCTCCGCTGAGATAATCAGGAATTATTTTACAAAAAGCTTTTGGAAAAATACCTTTATCAATATTTTTTATTGCATTATGCACATCTTCTTTCAAGGCGGAAACACCTCTCTGATTATACCTGTTTTCCTTGCTCATTTAATAAATTAAATCCTTCAACTATCTTTGAAATTAAAATAAAAAAGCGTTCTGGTAAAATACCAGAAACGCTTTTAATATAGTATGCAGCTTACCTATTTTGGACCTTCTTCTTTAGTTCCGTCAGGAACCGAACTCTTCGGTTTGGGCTGATAATCTGTCGAAGTGATGGTAAACTCGGTTCTACGGTTTATCTGATGGGCAACTTCCTGCTCTTCCACAGTAGAAAGGGCTTTGATGAACTCCTCAGTTAACTCGGCGCCTTCCTGTAAAAGATTCGGATATTTGTCTGCCATTTTTTTGCTGACCTTATTCGGTTTTGTAAAACCCCAGCCCTTTGCCGTCATACGATCGGAAGTAATACCTTTTGATATAAGATAATCAACAACAGACTGCGCCCTGGCCTGGGATAATTTTATATTGGTCTCGGCTTTTCCGCGGAAGTCTGTGTGCGATGCCAGTTCAATGGTGATCGTAGGATTATCATTAAGAATTTCAACTAATTTATCGAGTGAAACCATAGATTCGGGGCGGAGTGTCGCTTTGGCAAAGTCGTAAAAAATATTCGGCAGTTCAATCGCTTCGGTTTTGATGATCGGCCTCATGAATATTTCCATTTTGAATTCTTTGCTGTCTTCGTAGGGTTTTGTTGTTTCCCTTCCTTTTCCTTTCAGGTAATTATCTTTTGAAGTTTCAACCTGGTAATCTGTCTGCGGATTTAATTTGAATTTAAAGGAACCGTCTGCTTCTGTTTTTGCCTCGAGGCTGGATCCATCCGAACCAACAAGCTTCACCGTAGCGCCCGGTACGATCTGTTCTGTTTTTTCATCTTTGACGACACCTAATAAATTAAATTCAATTGCGGGCAGGTAGAATTTCCAGATATCCTCCATTCCCTTACCGCCTCTTCTTTTGGATGTGAGAAAACCTTTTTCCTGGTTTCCTTCGTAGCATATACCAAAGTCGTCGCTTTCAGAATTAATAGGCGATCTCAGGTTGTCAATCACATATCTTCCGGATTTCTTATCTATTGTGGCTTTGAAAATATCAAGCCCGCCCATTCCCGGATGATAGTCGGAAGAAAAATACAAAACGCTATTTTCTCTCACAGAAGGGAATACTTCATTACCGCTTGAATTGATCTCAACACCCAGATTTACCGGTTTGCTCCATGCGCCGCCTTTCTTTTCCTTTTTCACCATCCATATATCATTTCCACCATATCCGCCCGGCATGTTGGATGCAAAAAATAACGTAAGTTCATCAGGAGAAATTGCCGGATGTCCATACGAAAAACTATCCGAGCCGAGTATTAATTCTTCGGGATCGCCCCAAACCACGCCTCTTTTGGTAACCTCATATATTTTACAGGCTAAATCTTCTTTTTTCATCACTTTGCATCTTGTAAAAAATAAAGAGGCTGCTTTGAGGGTAGTTGAACATACTCCTTCGTCGTTTTCAGTATTAACACCGCCCTGAATGGGAACCGGTACACTCCAAACCCCTTTTCTGTCGGTGCTGGAACCAAAAATATCGGAAAAATTCTGGCCCGATACGTAATTGAATTTTGCACCGGTAGTACCTTCCCTTGCAGAAGTGAAATAGACTTCTTTATAGTCCTTTTTTACATAAACAGGGCAATAATCTGCATCTTTAGAATTAAAAAATGCCATGTTTTCAACTTCATAGCGGGTTGGTTTATCTTTCCATTTCTGTACTAATTGTGTAGATTCAACACCGATTTTTCCCCTGGGATCATCCGGAACCAAGCCAATATATTTCTGATATTCCGTAAACGCCTCATCATATTTTCCGTTCATCTTCAACATATCGGCATAATATAAAACCGTAACAGGATCGGGATATTTAACCATGATCGCTTTTTTATACCATAATTCTGCTTCCGGGGACAAATTAAGCTTTCTGTAACATTCCGAAATTTTAAAAACCACTTCAGCTTGTTTGGGCTTGTTATTTGCCAGTTTCATAAAGGCTTTCTTGTAAAAATCAATAGCCTTATAATATTCGTAGTTTTTAAAAGCATCTTCCGCCTTTTCATAATCCTTCTGGGCGAATGACCCGGAAGTAATGAAACAGGTAAAAATCAGAATGCATAAATATCTAAAGATTTTCATATTAAAATATATTTGGTACTGTCAGGGTGTAAAAATAAATATTTTTTTGATTAAATAAAAAAATGTTGAAAAGTATTCATTAAATCCTGTCTTAACTCCTATCTTTACATTTGATTTTGAGCCTTTCAGTAATAATTTTTGTTATTCAGTGGCTCCGGCATTAAAATAATGTTTATAGCAATTCATTTTGTCAGCAATCTTATAATGTATAATAACCGCACTGTTCCTGTGCAAAATATTACATCATCAGGTAGCTGCTTTATTTATTGAATTTTTTATCAACAGGTGACACTCAAACCCAATAAATTTTATCTTTGTACCTGATAAGATGATACAGTAAATAATGTCAGACAGCAAAAAAATACCAAAACGTGAATTTATTAAAAAAGGCCTGCTGGGCATTGGCGGTGTTATAGCCGGCACGTATGGTATTAAATCTTTATGGGCTAATACAACCAATGATATGTTAAATTCAAATATTTTTGATTCGGATGATCTGGGAAAATTCAGTAAAGAAGCATCATGGTACAGCGTACGGGGAACGAATGTGAAATGCGAACTCTGCCCGAACGGGTGCCTTCTGAAACCGGGAAATTCCGGCGCTTGCAGGACGCGGATAAATAAGGACGGTAAGCTTTATACAATTGCTTACGGAAACCCTTGTACCACTAATATTGATCCGATCGAGAAAAAGCCCCTGTTTCATTTTAAACCTTCAACCAAAGCATATTCAATCGCAACAGCCGGATGTAACTTGGCCTGCCTGAACTGTCAGAACTGGGATATTTCGCAGAAAAGCCCCAAAGAGGTTCGTACATATGACCAGATGCCCGCTAAAGTGGTTGAAGAAACACTAAAGAATAAATGCGATTCCATTGCTTATACCTACACGGAACCGATTTCGTTTTATGAATACATGTTTGATACAGCCAAGCTTGCACACGATAAAGGGATAAAAAATGTTTTTATTTCTAATGGATATATTAATGAAAAGCCGTTGCGCAGCTTAGCAAAATATTTAGATGCAGCCAACATCAACCTGAAATCGTTTAAAGAAGAAATTTATAATACATTAAATTCCGGCTCCCTTCAGCCAATACTCGATACTCTTCTCACCCTGAAAGAAGAAAAAGTATGGCTTGAAATAACAAATCTTGTGATTCCGAGCTGGACAGACGATATGGACATGATAAAAAAAATGTGCGAATGGTTAGTTAAAAACAACCTTCATGAATATCCCCTGCATTTCAGCAAATTTGTTCCGTTATATAAATTGACACACCTGCCGGTCACGCCTGTTTCCACGCTTGAAAAAGCAAGAAAAATTGCAATGGATGCAGGCATCAAATACATTTATATCGGGAATGTACCCGGCCATGAAGCGGAGAATACATTCTGCCCGAAATGCAAAAAAATGATCATTGAACGGAAAGGTTTTTATATCCTGAACAATCATATCAAAGATAACAAATGCGAGTACTGCAGCGAGAAAATCTCCGGGGTTTGGAAATAATAGCAGCAAATGACTGACGACTGACGACTGACGACTGACGACTGACGACTGACGACTGACGACTGACGACTGACGACTGACGACTGACGACTGACGACTGACGACTGACGACTGACGACTGACGACTGACGACTGACGACTGACGAC
>JACREX010000088.1 GCA_016212695.1 Bacteroidia bacterium | reverse complement strand
AACATTATTTGTTTTGTAAACCGATTTTTTCTTCTTATTTTTACTCATCTGAAAAGTGGTGTTTCTTAAACTTCTTGGAACAATGTAAATTTAAGATATTCCCACCACTTTTCAGTTTTTTATTTTAGAAATTTAGGTTATAGATTATCTTCAGCATACCATTCTGCATATGAAGTTGGTGTTTCGTGAAGTTTTAAACTGTGCAGGGTTACATTTCCCGGAAGATCATTTTTTATTTTTCCGGCAAAATAAACAGCTAAGTTTTCGCAGGTCGGCTGAAAATCCACAATTTCGCAGCGGTCGAACATTTCTTTTATGGCGGCCAATTTCTCATGAGGCGCATCCTTGCTCAGGAAAACAGCATGGTCTGTGATTTTTATGATGCTGTTCTCTACAATCTTTTTTAAATCGCCAAAATCAACAACCATCCCGTATTTGCTGTTGTTTTTATCCCTGATCGGTTCTCCTTTTACCGTAACAAAAAGAGTGTAAGAGTGGCCGTGGATATTTTTACAGGGACCGTCGTAGTTCCACAGTGCATGAGCCATCTCGAATTTGAATTGCTTGGTTACGCGGATTGTTGCCATATTTAAAATAAATTTGGTGTTCGGGAATACTGACTACTACAAATATATAAATATTTCTTTACTTCAGGTTGGGTATTAAATCTTTAAAAATGTTGTGGAATATTTTTTTTCTTCATATTTTTACCACGATGAATTATTGCATAACCATATCACTGTCACCAACCGCCCAATGCTCTGAAACCTGGCACCTTGAGCAATTCGACTGGCTCACTGTATCACCTGCCGAAAGGCGCATGGTTGTACACACACACACACACACACACACACACACACACACACACACAACTCCTTTAACCCACCCGCCCTCTTGCAAAGAAAATTATAAAAGTAATAAAACTATATCCTTTTCCAACTCAGACTCAGAATTTTTTACTCAGGCAGGCAGATTTTTCATTTCAAACAAAACACCGGCTGTACCAACTCCATATAGAACCGTATCAACCGGAACTCCGTTAAGAACAAACGGACACCTGCCTGCCGGTAGGCAAGGTTCTTTTGTATCAAACGGAACTCCTTTTACACAAAACGGAATAATGATTAACGATTAACGAATGAAGATTTTAGAAGTGAAATACAAAAATCAGCCCTATAAGGGCGAAATATTGGTAACCCTGTGCTTTAGCGCAGGGGAAACAACGCAACATACAAACCCTGCGCTGCACGACGTACAGTTGTTTTGAAACACTGCCGCTGCTTGCGGCGCAGGGCGGGGGAAAACAACTAACGGCAGCTATGTATGCAGCCGAAAAAGTATTAGACGACCTGCTGCGCAAGTATTTCAAAAGAAGGACTTAGCCAATGGTGCGACCCTGTTGCGAAAATAGCGGTATAACGAATAGGAAGAAGTGCCTAAAGTGAGACTTCGGCGTGAGACTTCGGCGTGAGCTCAGTCGAACGCTCAGTCGAACGCTAAAGTTTGGAGTGCGCTAAAGTACTTTAGGCGCTTTATGAACTTTACAAAACGTACTTGATGAGCAATAAATTTTTTTCATACTTGTTTGGCTTTCAAGAAGAATCGTATTACGTGGCTACACAATATTATACTTTCTTTGAAAAATTTGAAAATTATAAATTCATATTAAATTTTCTGAACAGCGATAACTGCAAACAAATTGTTAAAACCGACACAATCATTTGTTTCAGGGGTATCATAGATTTCGGCATGCATAAAGACCGGGTAAAAAAACTTATCTCCATGAAACCGATCTTTGTTTTTGAAAACAGCGATATCCCCGATCATATAGTTTATATATTTAAATGGAAAATCGGAGGGTACAAAACCAAGGCGGAATTACATTTTCTTAATGAATCCTTTTTTATGGGAGTATATATATTTGAAAACTATTCAGAAAAGGATTATGAAAATATTAAAAATATACTTTTTGAAAAATACCATATTAATAAAGAAAGTCTGCAACCGCAATCGTTTTGCTTTGTCGACGATCACAACAACCTGATTTTTTTTAAAGAATTTTTTGGCTGTTCTATTATATATTTCACCGGAGAAAAACATGTATTGCAGTATTTGCATGAACAAGAATCTATGATGGTCGCCAGGTTCAAAGAGAAAGAAATAAAAACTAAAAATAAAATCTTAGAATATTTGTAAATATAATAAAGAAGGAATGACAAAGTATAATAGTATTTTAGGTTAGGCTTAATACCGCCTGCAATCAAGCGCAATGCTCCACAAATTAAAATGAAATAATTATGAAAACCCTTAAAAAATGTCGTTTATTCTTATTATCTTTTAGAAAGATGATATTCCTGTTTAGTATTTTATTACTAAGCAGTATTGTTCAGGCAAACAATCTTACAATCACAGGTATTGCAGTGAATCAAACTACACAAAATGTGACTTTTACACTTTCATGGGATAATAGTTGGAATATTACTACTACGCCTAACAATTGGGATGCGGTGTGGGTATTTGTAAAGTGGCGGCTTTGTAGTAATCCAACAGCTGATTATACCCATGGTACGCTTAGCGCCACCACTGCCAACCATTCCTACACTAATTTACAGGCAATGACTACACCATGCAGCGCCGGCATTGGAGGATGCGGCGGAGCAGATGTTACACAAAGCGCTGTTCAGGGACTTACATTGGATTTTACTCAGGGTATAATGCTCAGAAAAACGGTCACCGATGTTTTAGGAACTGTTACCTCTGACGTTTCTTTAAAAATTACGAATTTGCCTGCTGCAGGCATAGATATTTCTACAAGCGTCTTCGCTATAGAAATGGTATATGTGCCACAGAACAATTTTTATCTTGGTGATGCCACTGCAGGAATATTGGGCGCTACAAACAGATTTACCGATGGTTCACGCTTTGTCGTCCCTGGTGATCTTCTATCTCCTTACGTGAACATAACTGCCGCCTATGAAACAGGAGCACAAACATTTTTTATTAATGCACCTGCAGTAGGCGCCGGTACACAAATTACCGGTGTACCTGCCGTTTGGCCCAAAGGTCAATATGGTTTTTATATAATGAAATATGAAATTTCTGAAGGACAGTATGCTGAATTCTTAAACACGCTTAGCAGCGCTGAGCAAACTATCCGGTGGCCCGGTAATTATAATACTAACAGGAATCGCCTTAATTTAATAGCAGGTGTTGCCAGCACCGACCGGCCCGACAGGGCGCAGAACTATCTGATATGGTCTGATATTGCTGCTTATTTAGATTGGGCTTGCCTAAGACCAATGACTGAAATGGAATATGAAAAAGCATGTCGCGGAACAGCTACACCCGCTCTTGCTGAAATGGCAAATTCAGCATCTACGGCAACCGTTACAGCAGCGGTTAACTTTTCGGGCGCTGAAAACGGAACTGAAACATTTACCGCAGGAAATACCGTTACCCAGTCGCAAGTATATACAAATGGAGACGCAGGAACCACAGGACCGGCAAGATGCGGAATATTTGCAACCGGCTCCAGCACCAGAACGACAGCTAATGCTTCTTACTACGGAGTAATGGACTTAACCGGGAATGTAAGAGAGTTTGTGGTAGCGCTGGCTGCCGACGTGAATAGCGCCGTGTCATCAACACAAACAGGAAACATACTCAATGTTTTTGACCGCAGATGGGGAGATGGCGACATAGCTACAGGTGGTGGACTTCATAATGTTACTAATTGGCCCATTAGTACTGTTGCTACTCTTGCTGCCAATACAACAAATATAATTGGCCAGAAAGGCGGAGATTGGGCGACAACTTTAGCGAACGTAGCTTACAACCAGGTTTCCAGCAGATTCCTTATTTATAATACTACCACTGCTATAAACAATACTATTGGTGCAAGAACTAATTATTGTGGCGGAAGAGGTGTACGATAAAGAAGAAGTAGTCGGTAATCGGTAAAAAAAGTAATCGGTGAAAAACAAAAACAAAAACCGATTACCGATTACCGATTACCGATTACTGATAACCTATAACCATGCAAAAGTATTTTATTCTGTGCTTATATATATTAACAGGTATTCCTGCCTTTGCACAATACACTGGTGGTAGTTTCAGCGGTTCCGCAATAAACAATATAGCCTGTCCTGTTCCTGTAAATATTTTTCTCGGTGGAGCATCTGATGGATTTGTTTTAAACAGTACATCCTGTGTTGCTGTAAATATTTTTCCCGGCGGCTCTTACGATGGATTTGCATTAAACAACATCGCCTGTCCTCCTGTTGCAGGTATTTTTCTCGGTGGAGCATCTGATGGATTTGCAATAGACCGTATCGCCTGCCCTGCTACTATTTTTACAGGCGGCTCATATGATGGATTTGCGTTAAATAGTTTAATCTCCTGCCCGGAGGCTATTTATAAAGGTGGCTCTTATGATGGATTTGCAGTAAGCAATATTGCCTGTCCTTCCGGTGCGGATATTTTTTTTGGAGGCTCTTACGATGGATTTGTTTTAAACAGTACATCCTGTGTTGCTGTAAATATTTTTCTCGGCGGCTCTTACTGTGGATTTGCAATAAACAGCATAGCCTGTCCTGTTCCTGTAAATATTTTTCTCGGTGGTTTTTACGATGGATTTGTTTTAAACAGCAACGCCTGTCCTTCTGTTGCAAGTATTTTTCTCGGAGGTTCTTACGATGGATTTGCATTAAACAGTGCATCCTGTGTTGCTGTAAATATTTTTTTCGGAGGCTCTTACGATGGATTTGTAATTAACAGCATCGCCTGTCCTCCTGTTGCAAGTATTTTTCTCGGTGGAGCATTTGATGGATTTGCAATAAACAGCATCGCATGCCCTTCTACTATTTTTACAGGCGGCTCTTTTGATGGATTTGCCTTAGCAAACATTGCATGTCCCACTCCTTTTAAAGGCGGCTCATATGATGGGTTTGCATTAAACAATATTTCCTGTCCTGCTGTTCCAGCTATTTTTCTTGGAGGCTCTTACGATGGGTTTGCCCTAAATAATATATCCTGTGTTATTTTGAATATTTCTAAAGGGGGCACATATGGCGGCTTCGCTTGCAGATATGGTGGCGTTTGTTCGCCGCTGCCAATTGAATTACTTTATTTTACAGCCAATCTTATTGATATTGACGCTTTGCCGAAAGTTTTGTGCAAATGGGCTACAGCTGGCGAGATTAATAATGATTATTTTACATTGGAAAAAACAAAAGATGCGTTTCAATTTTTTCAGGCAGGAATAATACAGGGTGCAGGAAATAGTAATCAGAATATAAATTATCAAGCTACCGACAATGATCCGTTTTCCGGCACATCTTACTACAGGCTAAAACAAACCGATTATAACGGAGAGTTTAAATATTCCGACCTGGTAGCAGTTGATTTTATTCAGAATCTCATGAATTTTTTCATTTATCCGAATCCTTTTAACAATAAAACCAATATGATTATAGATTCATCTGTTGATCTGTCATCTTGCAAAATAGTAATTACAGATATGCTTGGTGAAATTGTTAAACAATATAAAAATATTACATCCCCGTTTATAATAGACAGAACCGGTTTAGCGGGCGGGATTTACTACCTGATTCTTTCTTCCGGAAATACGGTTCAGTCAAAAAAATTAGTGATTTACTGATCAAAATCTTATCCCCATTACAAGCACATCGTCGGTTTGTTTGTTGGCGCCTTTCCATGCTTCGAAACAGGAACTGACCTTGCTCAGTTGTTCTTTCATCGTCAGGTGCTGTATGCTGATCAGAAGCTGCTCGAATTGAGCGGTCATAAATTTATCATTTTCTTCGCCGCCAAACTGATCTAAGTAACCGTCTGTATAAAGATACAGGGTGTCGCCATGTTCAACATTAAACTTATGGTTAACGTAAACCACATTATTATTATATGAGAAGATGTCGCCTATCGAATAAATTTCTCCGCTGATTTTCTGCATCCCCTTTTTGTTAAACAGGATGGCATAACTGTTGGCGCTGGCAACCTGCAGTTCATGAGTGTCGTTATCCCAGCAGCAGAGAACAAGGTCCATGCCGTCTGTTTGAATATCGTCGGCCTCGCGGCCTTTTTCGAGCGCGGCGACTACCCTCAAGGTAAGGAGTTCAAGAATCTGGGTGGGGCTCGAAATTTTTTTCTCATTTACTATTTCATTCAGAATGGTATTTCCGATCATACTCATAAGCGCGCCGGGTACGCCATGCCCCGTGCAGTCTACCACAGCAAAATATACTTTATTCCCCAGTGTGGACATCCAGTAGAAATCGCCGCTCACAATGTCGCGCGGTTTATAAAATACAAATGCTTCGGGAAAATAATAATTGATGAATTTCCGCGAGGGCAGAATGGCTTCCTGGATTCGTTTCGAATATTTAATGCTGTCTGTAATAAGCATGTTTGTTTTCTGCATCTCATTATTTGCTTTTGCCAATAAATCCTGCTGTGCAATGATTTCCTGTTCCGCTTTTTTCAGCATCGAAATATCGGAGTCAATAGCAATGATTTTTTTTATTGCGCCCTTTTCATCGAGTATCGGCGTTAACGTAGTTTGCGACCAGATATCTGTTCCGTATTTGGTAGGAGTTAAATTATCATATACTACGGCTTTTTTGTTATTCAGGCAATTATCCAGCACTTCGTTGATCATGGCGCTTGAGCTGTTTTGCCTGAGGTTTTTCCCTTTTGCAGAGATAAATTGTTCCAACGAATCCCATCCGTATATGGTTTTATAGCTTTCGTTTATCCATTCGAAATTGGCGTCGGCATCCATGATGGCTATGGCATTATCCGTTTTGCTTGCAACTAAAGAAAGCAATTCTAATTCTTCTTTCTGACGCTGCACTTCCGATGTCCTTTCGTTCATCAGTGTTTCGAGCCGGATATTTTTATCAATTAACCGTTTGGAATAAATTTTTATGCTCAGATAAATGATCAGAACAAACAGTATAATATATAACGCATAAGCCCAGAATGCCCGATACCATGGCGCAGTAATTTTAAACCGGTATGCGGATTCGGCGCTTTCTCCGTCATAGATGTTTTTTGCTTTTACCCTGAAGATATAGGTTCCTTCATGCAGATTGGTAAATTCTTTTTTGCTTTCTTTCGACCAGTTGCTCCAGCCTTTATCAAAGCCTTCAAGAAAATAACAATATTCGGTAAACGCTTCATTATCGAAGAACGGAGCGGCATATTTAAAGGAAATAGAATTATAACTGAAATTAATCGAAGGGATTTCATTTTGTGTTTGCATGCCCTTCCCTTTATTGGATATACCCCAGAAAAGCGTTGAATCCTTGCCAATGGAAATCTTCCTGATAAGGCAAAGAAAATTAGTTTGAGGCGTTTCGTCAATCTTTGAATTATATTTTATAAGCGAATGGTTCGTGCATATCCATGTAATATCGCTATCAATAAAAAACCGATAGACATATCCCGTTTTCCGGAATATTTTGTCATAAAGGGAATAGCCGCCATTTTTTTCTTTTGTCAAAAAAAACACGCCGTTTTTGTAGGAGTTTATCCAGATGCGGTTCATGGCATCCATATCAATCTGCTTTACATCGGTCTGGCGTGCATTAAGAATTTTTCCGAAAGTTTCTTCAGGGATAAACTTTACAGATTTTTTCCCTGATGCCGCAACAACTTTGTACACCCCCTTTTGAGTGCCGACGATTAATTCATTATTGATAAAGAATGGGTAATCAAAATCCATTTGCGGAAGCCCGTCGGAAGTATCATATCTGCAAAGGGTATATTTGGAAATATCTTTACTGCCGGGAAACTGAAGATGATATAAACCGTTGTATTTATCAGAAATCCATAAGTCGCCATTCCGGTCGCCTGCGATTCTCCAGATAGCGGTATTTACTTCTTTAAAAACAAAGGGTTCCTCAAAAACCACCTTTTCTCCATTTATTTTTACCTTTAATGCTTTCAATCCCGGCCGGGTTCCTAAGAATATAATATCTGGAAATTTATCCGACCTGAAGAAGGTTAATATTTGTCCTGCTTCATTGATTTTTACTGCGGTTGTATCTTTGATTTCTAATAATCCCAACGGGCCGGGTGCAAAAAGTTTATTATTGATTTCGAAAAAATCCCAGCAGGATGCCACAGTGTTTTTAATCATCTGGAATTTGAATTTATCATTATTTGAATTTAGTTTGTATTCGGGCATATAATAAATGCCATTGGTGGTCCCCACATATTTTCTTCCCTTAAAAGATTTAACGCTTAAAATAAGTCCTTCGAGGCCGTTTAGTTCGGTAAATTTCGAAATGGGCGAATTAATTTCGATCTTTGCTATTCCGCTCACAAGGCCTGCCCATAAATTATTGTACCTGTCGTTATACAGGCAGTAAACGCCATTGCTTATCATTCCCCTGTTTTTATTAATGATTTGCTGGAGGTCTCCATTCATGCCGAATATTACAATTCCGCCGGAGAGCGTTCCTATGGCAAACCGTTCGTTATCGAGCCGTATTCCTGTGGTAAGAAGATTTGTTTTGATATAATCATCAACTTCAGTATGGATTTTTGTAATATAATCTTTTGCTAAAAGGGGTTCAGAAGATGCTTTAGTTGCCTCATCATACAGAAAAAATCCTTTGTCCCTGATCCCGATTAAAATATTTCTTTTGCAAAAAGGAAGAATAATATACTCTTTAAAATCTGACTTCAGTTCTTCACTGAAAGGGAGCAGGGTTAATTTATTATTCTGGATTTTGAAAATCCCGTTGTCTTTCTGTGCAATATAAACCGAGTCGTGTATCAGAAATCCCCGTATCGGAGAATAGCCTGTTTTAATAACTGTAATGGAAGAATTTCTATATATATAAATATTACTGCTGCCGATAAAATAAACCCTGTAACCGGTAACGCATATATCCCGTATGTCTCCGCAGTCCCGGTCTTCTTTTTTTATTTTGTCGAGCAGCGAAACATACATCAGTTTTCCGTTTTTATTCGGGGCAAGATATCCGAATTCACTCACTGCGCCTACATAAATGGTTCCATTCGGGTCAATGGCGAGAGACCAGATCACCGAACTGTTTGTAACTTTGATCAGCCGCCATGTTTTCCCGTCATATTCCAGCACTCCCTCTGTATTTCCAAAATACATCACGCCTCTGTGGTCTTGCACCATAGACCAGTTTTGCGGAGAATCGGTTCCGTAATCTTTATCTTCATAGTTCTGAATGAGAGGGGACCCGGGTTCTTTCAGGCTTTGCGACCGGGAAAAAAAAGCCGTGGCTATGATAAAAAATAAGATGAATAGTATTTTTGCCTGTTTATTCACTAATTGGTCTGATCTTTTTATTTAATTTGCACAACAATACTTCGGTAATTATTTTTGAGGTTTTGGGCTAAAGCCCAGTAACTATGGGTATTTGAACTAACCCCGACCTCCTGCCTGCCGGCAGGCAGGTAAGGTCGGGGTTATGAATGAAACCCTGATATAATCAGGGACTTTAGTCCCTCAATAAAAAAATTATCGAACTATTGCACAAAATAAAGCATTAAAATTACAAAATAGTACCCGAATGAAAAAAATTATTTATTTGAGCATTGTTATTTGCCTGCTGTTTTTTTCCTGCGAAAGACATGAGGTAAAAGACCATAATTCTGAGAAAAAAGATTCTGTAATAGTTGCCGATCCGGTATCAAATTATCAGCACTTAGTGGCGGCTATCGCCTGGTATAGTCGTTCCGGCGAGATGAGGGCATGCTATTACCAAGCATTCAACCTGGCGAAAATGCAATTAGATTCCAAGCTGGCAAAAATGCCGAAGAATAAGAAAAAAGCCGTGGTTGCGGATATTGATGAAACGCTTCTGAATAATATTCCCTTTGAAATTAAATGTGTTGAAACAGGTAGGGGCTATTCAAAAGAAATATGGGAACAATGGACGTCTCTTTCAAAAGCGTTGGCTCTTCCGGGAGCGCTGGAGTTTTGTAATTATGCAAAGAAAAAAGGAGTCGAAGTTTTTTATATTACCAACCGCAGGATAAACGAGTTGGCTGTTACCAAAAAGAATCTCGATTCGCTGAAATTCCCTTATGCCGACGATGCTCACCTGATCTGCAGAACCGATGAAAACAGTAAGGAAAAACGCAGGAACACCGTTGCAAAGGATTATGAGATACTTCTGTTGATAGGCGACAATCTCGCTGATTTTTCTGATGTGTTTGAAAAGAGAGATACGGACTTTGGGTTTTCTGCCGTTGACCAGAATAAAGAAAAATTCGGCGAAAAATTTATTATCCTGCCTAACCCTATGTATGGCGACTGGGAAATGGCTATTTACGGGAAAAACAAGAAATTTACAGATGCCGAAAAAGGAAAATACCTTAAAGAAGAATTAAAGAGCGGATATTAATGAGGGAATACCAATTTAGTAGCCCACGCATAGTATACTAATAGGTGTATGTTTTATTTGTTTCTTCCTTTCGTTGAATTTTTAAACCTATATTAATCCCGGCCGTGAAACCTAATTTTTGAAACCGGTAAATGGTGCGGATACCTCCGTAGGCTCCAAAATAAAAATCACCGCCAATACTGAAACAGGCCTTAATCCCAGCCTCTCCGCTCATATAAAGGGTCTTTGGCAATCCTTCGAGCCTTCTTGCATAATCTACGCCAAAGGGGTTGAGATAAGCAGAAAATGCCATTTTGGAATAACTTGACGGAATGTATTTAAAATTTACTCCTTCGGGCAATAACAAAGTCAGAAAGCCGAGAAAAACCCAGCCGGCCCGGTTGGAATCTGCCGATAAAGCAAGAGAAAACATAAATGGCGAAACAACGGTTCCCGGATTTCCATGTATCGAAAAATTCTCGCCCTTATCATAATTCAGGGCAAAGCGATAATTCAGGCTGAGATACTCGTTGATGGACGGTTCCATATTGATCCCGAATCCATTAATAATCTGCCCGGGATAAAAAGTTATATCCGGAGAAAAAGAAGTTAAAAATCCCCGTTCAAACATGTTTTCCGTATTGGATTTTTTCTCTACTGTTACATCCGGAACCCCCGCAAATGAAACAATACTTTGCAAATACAGAACAATAAAAGAAAGAAGAAATATCTTTTTAAAAAAATGCTTTACCATTTGAACAATCTTAATATTGTATAACTTTGTAAAGTTACAATTAATCATTTTAAATTAAAAAACATGAATATTCTCCTTCTGGGTTCAGGCGGCAGGGAACATGCTCTTGCATGGAAAATTGCTCAAAGCAGACGATTGAAAAAACTATATATAGCGCCCGGAAATGCCGGAACGGCCAATACGGGAACGAACATTGATGTTTCTCCTAATAATTTCGAAGACATTAAAAAATTTGTTTTGCAAAATTCTGTTCATCTTCTCGTGGTAGGTCCCGAAGAACCCTTGGTAAATGGAATTTATGATTTTTTTATGACAGACAACCTGTTAAAAAATATTCCTGTGATCGGGCCGTCTCGCCAGGGCGCTATGCTGGAAGGGAGTAAAGATTTTGCAAAAAAATTCATGGAAACACATTCCATTCCAACTGCAAAGTACAAGAGTTTTTCATCAGAAACCCTCCGGGACGGATACGATTTTCTGAAAAGTTTATATCCGCCTTATGTTCTTAAAGCAGACGGACTGGCTGCCGGCAAGGGAGTGATTATTTTAAATAATCTTGCTGAAGCGCAGAATGCCCTGAAAGAAATGCTGCATGGTAAATTCGGCAGCGCAAGCAGAAAAGTTGTTATCGAAGAATTTTTAAAAGGGGTTGAAGTATCTGTTTTTGTACTCACAGACGGGTATGCTTATAAAATTTTACCTGAAGCAAAAGATTACAAAAGAATCGGCGATAACGATACAGGCCTGAATACCGGGGGAATGGGCGCCGTTTCACCGGTTCCATTTGCCGACAAACCGTTTATGCAGAAAGTGGAAGATCGTATTATAAAACCCACCATTGTGGGTTTGCAAAAAGAACAGATTGCTTACAAAGGTTTTATTTTCATAGGGCTGATGAATGTTGAGAGCGATCCATATGTTATCGAATACAACGTCAGGATGGGCGATCCGGAAACCGAAGCGGTTATACCTAGAATCAAAACAGATATCATGGATCTTTTCGATGCAGTAGCAAAAAAAAGATTGGCTGATATTTCCATCGATATCGACGACCGTACGGTCGCCACCGTGATGCTTGTTTCTGGCGGATATCCCGAAGCCTATGAAAAAGGGAAATTAATCACTCATTTGGAAGACGTAAAAAACAGCATGGTTTTTCATGCCGGGACGCAACACATAAACGGTAAAATATTGACAAACGGAGGCAGGGTTTTATGCGTTAGCTCTTACGGGAACAGTATTAAAGAGGCAAGGGAATTGTCTTATCAAAACGCATCCGTTATTCATTACGAAGGGAAATATTACCGCAGCGATATCGGGATGGACCTTATAAAGTAATGATTTTCGAAAATTTTATAATTAACGATTACAGATATGTATTTGCAATAGAAAATAAACACAAAAACAAAATACTATGAAAACCATTTTAACATTAAGTATTGCAGTAATCAGTCTGATATTTTTATCGGCAACCATGACCACTCAAATAAGTTATAAAGAAATTAATACAAAATATCAGATCATGGGCCCGCTGGGATTACCCCTGGGAAAAGTCGCCGAACTCGAAGTTCAAAAGATTGAAACCCATACAAAAGCCGATCCGCCTACCTTCAAGATCATTTCCCTGAATGGGAAAAAAATTGACAAATCATTCACGATGACTTACAGAACGCTGATTATTTCCGATAAATTTGAAAATGGTAAAACCTATACGATCAAAGCATACCAGGATGGCGTATTTACGGGAACTCCCGACGAAGTATTAAAAGATGTAATGATACAGACCTCGCAATATAATTTCGATGTTGAACTGGCAGTGTATAAAATTCTTTGAAAATTATTTATTGGCAATATTCGGGTCAACTAAAATCCTGCCGCAGTATTCACAAACGATTACTTTTTTTCGCTGCCGTATATCCATTTGCCGTTGGGGTGGAATTTTGTTGAAACAGCCGCCGCAGGCATCTCTTTCGATAGTAACAACCGCCAGGCCGTTTCTCGCATTTTTCCTGATTCTCTTGTATGCGATGAGTAATCTCTGTTCAATATATTTTTCCAGTTCTGCTATCTTGCTCAGCAGGGCTTCTTCTTCTTTCTGGTTTTCCGAGATGATCTCATCCAGTTCGCGTTTTTTTATTTTCAGGTCGTTCATCCTGTCGTCGAGAGCCGTTTTCGAAACTTGCACAACTACTGATTTTTCTGCGATCTGGGCCGTAAATTCCTTGATGCGTTTTTCGCATAGTTCGATTTCGAGCGTTTGAAATTCTATTTCTTTGGAAAGAGAATCGTATTCACGGTTATTACGTACATTATTCTGTTGTGTTTTGTATTTTTTTATCAGGTCTTCGGCCGCTTTGATCTCAGTCTTTTTGCCGGAAACAGAAGTATTCATATTCTTAATTTCGTCTTCTAAATTTTTCAGGCGGGTTTCAAGGCCGGCGATTTCATCTTCCAGATCCCTTACTTCAAGAGGAAGCTCGCCCCGCAATGTTTTGATTTTATCAATTTCCGTGTCAACTGTCTGCAGTTGAAATAATGATTTTAATTTTCCTTCAATGGATGCATCGGTAGGGTCAATAATAACTTTAAAATCTCTAACTTCTTTTGCCTCCTTAGTTCCTTTTATTTCTTTAATTTCTTTAACTTCTTTTACCTCTTTAACCGGTTTCACTTCCTTCACTTCCTTCACTTCTTTTCCTTTCTTCACTGCTTTTACCTCCTTAACGGCTTTCGCCGCTTTCACTTCTTTTCCTTTCTTCACTTCTTTTACCTCCTTAACGGCTTTCGCCGCTTTCACTTCTTTTCCTTTTTTCACTGCTTTTATTTCCTTAACGGCTTTCGCTGGTTTCACTTCTTTTCCTTTTTTCACTGCTTTTATTTCCTTAACGGCTTTCGCCGGTTTCACTTTTTTCGCTGCTTTTTCTTTTTTAACCGCTTTCACTTCTTTTCCTTTTTTCACTGCTTTCACTTCTTTTCCTTTTTTCACTGCTTTCACTTCCTTCGTTGTTTTTACTTTCTTAACTTCTTTTACTTTCTTAGCCATGATTATAAATAATTTATTGGATTAGTATTGACTTCCGAAAAACAAACTGCAAATGTATTGAATTTTTTAATTAATAAATCATAAAAAATTTCTCTTGTGAACTGTTCCGACTCAAAATGCCCGATATCTGCAACAATTATCTTATTATCAGCATCAAAAAACTGGTGGTATTTAAAATCGCTTGTTATAAAAACATCCGCTTTTGACGAGATTGCCTCTTTCAGCAAAAAACCGCCGCTTCCGCCGCATACCGCTATTTTCTTTACACTTTTCTTATGAAAGGCAGTATATCTGACTACTCCCGCATTAAAAATCTTTTTTATTCTTTTTAGAAAAGTCGCAGCGTCTTCTTCTTTTTCCAGCGTTCCCGCCATACCCATACCCACCTTATTATACCGGTTATCTAACGGGTATATATCATAGGCAACTTCTTCGTAAGGGTGAACGCAGGTCATAGCGCTGATAATATTTCCCTGGAGGGCTTTCGGAAAAATGACTTCTACCCGTGTTTCCTTTTCGGTATGCATCCTGCCGATATTGCCCACAAACGGATTCGCACCTTCGCCTGCCCGGAATGTTCCGTTTCCTTCGAGGTTGAAACTGCACATATCATAATTTCCTATATGTCCCGCCCCTGCTTTGAAAATAGCATCGCGTACCTTCTGTGCATGATCTGAGGGCACAAAGACCACAAGCTTTTTCAGTTCATTGGACAGGGGTGAAAGTATGCTGCAATTCTTCAACCCGATTTTTTCACAAATCTTTGAGTTCACGCCGCCCGTAATACTGTCAAAATTTGTATGCCCGGCATAAATGGCAATATCATTCTTTATAGCTTTAATCAGGGTTCTTTCCTGGTGATTCGCTCCGGTTAGTTTTTTTATACTATTAAAGATCAACGGGTGATGAGTTATGATTAAGTTTAATTTTTTTTGTATGGCCTCATCAATCACTTCTCCGGTTACATCTATAGTTATCAGCACGCCTTTGATGACGGCATCTTTATTACCCGTTAGCAGTCCTGCATTATCATAACTTTCCTGATAGGCAAGAGGAGCGATTGATTCGAGATAAGAAACCACTTCTTTAATTTTCATAACCCTTGTTTGATGTAATTTTTGTTTGTCAATAAAACAGCATTATTTAAAACTCCAGATTGTCCACACATCTTTCGCTTCGGAACTGACATTGGTCTGCGGGTTTTGCTCTTTATTGTTTATCATTACGGATTTCAACCCCACCTGCTCTGCCAGGTAATCCGAAAGTTCCTTATAGGTCATTTGTCCTTTGGTATCCATAAATTTTTTCAGCAGAAAATATGTAAAAATACCATGTTTCTTTTCTTTGTAGGGCAACGAAGACTGATCGCCGCTGCTGGCTGCAAATACGATCATCTTTCCATTATTCAGGGGGTCTTCTTTGGGTTTAATTTTCACTCCCCGCGCTGCAAGCAATCCCTGGTTTCTTGCACCGCCGCTGAAACATGCATCTAAGAAAACCGTAATTTTTTGTGCAGGGTACTCGGTAAGTTGTCTGTAGAGTTCATTAAGTTTTATTGCAAAATCCAGTTCGGCGCCGCTCACATCAACAGGCATCAAATAAGGTTCTTTAGAGACTTCATCCGGGAAACCGTGGCCGGCATAATAAAAAATGATCTCGGCTTTTCCGGCGGAATTTTTTGCAAGGAGATTTATTTTTTTGATCGCCCTGTTCATCTCCATGGCTTTTGCATTAAGCAGTAAGGTAACATTTTCTTCGGGAATGCCCAGCGTCTTCACACAATATTCTTTAAAAACAGATGCGTCATTTACGGCAAAAGCAACGTTCATTTCGCTGTTCAGGTCTTTCTGGAATGAGCTGTAATCTTCATTGCCAATAACCAAAGCAAAACGATACGGATTTTTTTTTGGCGCTACCGGGATATTCTTGTCCACATCAAAAATTTCAGCAGGACTGTTTTGTGCAGAATAATTGGGCTTTTCATTTAGATTGGATTTTTCATTATTGCTTTTAACCGTATAATTATCCGGATTTCCGCCTTTACTTACCAATTGTCCATAGATACGACCGCTATAAACCCTGAAGGCTCCGTTTACAATATCAATTACCGTACCGATACCATACGTGCCTATATCCCATACCCATAAATAAAATGAACCGTAATTAAAATTTCCATAATCTTTGGTCAAAAAATCATGATAGCCATCTTTCTTTAATTCATAGATCTGTTCATATTGTTGGTTATTCTTGTATATATTTTTGTGAACTTTTCTTTTAACCTTCACATCGCAGGGTGTAACCCGGCCTGTGCTTTGCCCCATCACAAAAACTTCAGCTCCGGGCGGATCGGATGAAAAATTTACAGATTGCTGTGTACCCCTGAAAATAGTTGCGCATGAACTATAAATAATGAGTCCGCCGATTAAAAGCCAGACCGAAAACTTGATTTTATATTTCATTTTATGATTTGTTTTATAATAATTACTATCAGTTAATATCAAATTCTTCACGGATTTCAAGCAAAAATTGTTTAATTTCTTTCAGCTTACTCACCACTTCGAAATTCTGCATGGCATCCTCTTTGTTTTCTGCAATTTTCTTTTTTGCGCCGGAAAGAGTCATTCCCCGTTCCTTTACAAGATGATAAATAATATGAAAATTATCCACATCCATTTTAGTAAATAACCGGTTCCCCTTTTTGTTTTTCCGGGGTTTGATAATATCAAATTCCTTTTCCCAGAAACGGATGAGAGAAGTATTCACAGTAAACATCCTGGCAACTTCGCCAATGGTATAATAAATTTTTTCTATTTGCGGTCTTTTATAGGGCATTTTTTTGTTTATTTAGTCATTAGTCAAGCGCCTGCCCACCCTGTGCCGCCATTTCAATCATCTTGTCATACTGGTCCGGTTTCAAATCCAGAAAATAATAATTAATAGGATCAATAGCCCGGCCATTTTTTATTACTTCATAATGCAAATGAGGACCTACTGATTTCCCTGTATTACCAATCTTTCCGATAATTTCGCCCCGTTTCACTTTCTGTCCCTCGCGTACAAGCATCTTGCTCAGGTGGGCATACCGGGTCTGGTATCCAAAACCATGATTGACTACAATTTCATAACCATATCCGCCTCTTGAATAATCAACTATACTAACCACTCCATCACCGGTTGCAAAAATATCCGTGCCAATGGGCGCTGCAAAATCTATACCGTCATGATGGATCATATATCTGTAAACCGGGTCCATTCTCCATCCAAAAAATGATGCAACCATTTTCAGGTCCTTGTTAAGCACAGGTTGTATGGCGGGGATGCACTGAAGCCATTTTTCTTTGTTCTTTGCAAGATGCACCACATCATCGTACGATTTTGACTGTACATATAATTGCCGGGTGATGATATCAAGCTGCCTTGCCGTTTTGATCATCAGGTCGGAATTATCGTAGCCCTGCAGTTCGGCATAGCGGTTCACTCCGCCAAACCCGGCTTTTCTCATAGAAGCAGGGATCGGTTCTGCGCCAAAAATAGCCCGGTAAATATTATCATCCCTGTACTGAATGTCGCCCAACACAGACAGCACCTGGTCGAGCTGCCTGTTCATCAATTCATACTGAAACTGCAACTGCCTGTTTTCACGAAGCAGGATTCGCTCTTTCGGAGAATCAACAAAATATGCAAAAATCACAAACAGTACGACAGCGCCTCCCAGAGTGGTAAAAAAATGAGGTAAAAATTTTACAATCTTTTTCCTTACGCTTAATTCGATCTTGTCAAAGCTGAGAGACTCCGGATTAAAACGGTATTTATGTTTTGACATTCGCCTCTTTTTTCGTTAAATCAACCCTTCTGTAAATATTTTTTCTCTTAGAATTCCTCTGAAAAGAAAACAAATTTATTAAAATAATTTAACTTTGCAAACTCAGTTTATAACAAAAAACCGAATAATGAAATGAAATCGAACGACATAAGAAAAGCTTTCTTAGATTTTTTCCTGTCTAAACAACATCAGGTTATTTCTTCGGCGCCTATTGTCGTAAAAAACGACCCGACTCTTATGTTCACAAATGCAGGCATGAATCAATTCAAAGATATTTTTCTCGGTAATTCGCCGGTTACATATTCACGCATTGCCAACACGCAAAAATGCCTGCGGGTATCCGGGAAACATAACGACCTTGAAGAAGTGGGCCGCGACACCTATCATCATACGATGTTTGAAATGATGGGAAACTGGTCGTTCGGCGATTATTTTAAAAAAGAAGCGGTTGACTGGGGCTGGGAATTTCTCACAGAAGTTCTGAAAATAAATAAGGACAGATTGTATGTGAGCATTTTTGAAGGCGGCAAAAAAGAAAATCTTGACCGGGATACAGAAGCCTATAATTTCTGGAAACAGCATATTGATGAGAGCCGCATAATCGAAGGTTCAAAAAAAGATAATTTCTGGGAAATGGGCGACACAGGGCCCTGCGGACCATGCTCTGAAATTCATGCGGACATCAGGACTGACGACGAACGACTAAAGACCGACGGGAAACAGTTAGTAAATACGGGCCATCCTCAGGTGATAGAGATATGGAATCTTGTATTTATTCAATATAACCGGAAAGTTGACGGAACCCTTGAAATGCTGCCAAGCAAACATGTGGATACAGGCATGGGTTTTGAAAGGCTGTGTATGGTTACTCAAGGCGTTCAATCCACTTACGATACGGATGTGTTCGCCCCGCTGATCCGGGAAATCGCAACCTTATCGGCAAAAAAATACGGCGAAAACAATGAATGCGATATAGCGATGCGCGTTATTGCAGACCATGTAAGAGCCATTTCATTTTCTATTGCAGATGGGCAATTACCATCAAATAATAAAGCAGGATACGTGATACGAAGGATATTGCGCCGCGCCATACGCTATGGCTACACGTTCCTGGATTTTAAAGAACCGTTCATAAATAAGCTGGTAAATGTTCTTGTAAATAATATGGGAACCGCTTTCCCCGAACTGAAGGCCCGGCAAAAACTGATTGAAAAAGTAATTACCGAAGAGGAATCTGCATTCCTGAAAACTCTCGAAAACGGGATCGAACTTCTCGATCAGATCATCCTGAAAATGAAAAAAGAAAAACATGTAGCGATCCGCCAATTGGCGGACGAACTATCAAAAACAGTGAACGGCAACGTTGCTTTTGAGCTTTACGACACCTACGGATTTCCCTTAGACCTCACCCAGCTTATTGCTAAGGAATCGGGATTTGCAGTGGATGTTGCCGGGTTTAATATATGTATGGAGGAGCAAAAAAACCGCTCACGCAATGCAGCAACCGTTGATACGGAAGACTGGACAGAACTGCTGCCATCGGAAGAAGAAATTTTTACCGGGTATGATACTGCCGAAGCAGAAATAAAAATCACAAAATACCGGAAAGTAAAATCCAAAAATGAAGAATTATTTCAGCTTGTTTTTGATAAAACACCCTTCTATGCAGAAAGCGGCGGACAGGTTGGCGATAGCGGTTACATTGAGGCTGGCGGTGAAAAAATTCTGATTCTTGATACAAAAAAAGAAAATAATTTAGGCATCCATATTTCAAAAAAATTACCTGCCAATATTAAAGCAAACTTTAAAGCGGTTGTTGATATTAAAAAAAGAAATTCCATTGCAGCCAACCATTCGGCAACTCATTTGTTACACCAGGCGCTCCGGGAAATCTTAGGGGCGCATGTAGAGCAAAAAGGATCGCTTGTGCACCCGGAGTATCTTCGGTTCGACTTTTCGCATTTCCAAAAAATGAGTGATGAAGAGATCCGAAATGTTGAGATATCTGTTAACAAAAAAATCCGCCAAAACTTAGTTCTCGAAGAGTATCGCTCCATAGCCATGAAAGAAGCCGAAAAGATGGGAGCCATTGCATTGTTCGGAGAAAAATACAGTAATATGGTTCGCGCCATTAAATTCGGCACATCCGTTGAATTGTGCGGAGGCATTCATGTGAGAGCCACCGGGCAGATCGGGCGCTTTAAAATAATTTCGGGAAGCGCCATTGCAGCCGGTATTCGAAGAATTGAAGCGATCACCTCGGAGAAAGCAGAAGAATATTTTTACAGGCAACAGGATACATTTGATACCATTAAAGAATTATTAAAAAATCCGAAAAACATCACGCAAAGCATCGAGGCGTTGATTGAGCAAAATTCTTTGCTGCAAAAACAACTTGATATATTCGAAAAAGAAAAAATAACAGCACTCAAAAATACATTGCTCAATAAAATTGAAATCATAAATGGTATAAATGTTATTGCAACAAAATTTGATATCGGTAATGCAAACTCTATTAAAGATATTGCTTTTCAGTTGAAAGACCAGGTAGAAAATTTGTTCTTTGTGGCAGGCGCAGAATTCGGTGGGAAAGCAAATATCACGATACTGATATCCGAGAACCTTGTGAAAGAAAAAAATCTTAATGCAAATACGATCATACGGAAAATTGCAGGTGAAATAAACGGCGGCGGCGGCGGACAATCGTTCTATGCAACAGCCGGCGGTAAAAATCCCGATGGCTTAGGCAGAGCTATTGAGAAAGCCAAAAATTTTCTTATGAGATAATTTTATTAACACCCTTCAATAAAAACCCCTGCTGTTAATAAAATCTTTTCTGACACAGATTTTGAATCTGCATGATTATTTATTTTAAATGTATCTTTTTCTGCAGATTATTCCCGTTTAAACTTTATTTTTCAATACAATATCTCTCTAATAAATATTAACACCCGTTTGTTTATATTTTCCGAAACTGACCTAAAAAAAAAATTACGGGTTGATTATCTTTGCATGACAGGTTGAGTTTTTAACATACTGCAAACAGTATATTAACATATTATAAACATTATGCCTTACAGAAGATTACCAAACACTGACAATTCGAGGTACAGGGCGCTGAAGAAAGCCCTTGAGTTGGGCAATCATATAGCGCCTTTTAAATTGGCGTTCAGCCAGGCAACATTTCATAAAGTAAAAAGTTTCACAACACAATTTGAATTATTGCTTAACACCTATAGAGAAACCTATTCAAACCAGGTTAAAAGGAGCAAAGACTATAACGAACTTTATAAAAAGGCAAAACTGTATATCTCGCATTTCATCCAGGTAATGAACTTTGCCATTGCAAGAGGCGAATTGCCCGCATCATCGAGATCCTATTTCGGTATTGCCGAAAACGATTCAAAAGTGCCGCTGTTGAATTCCGAAGCAGAGGTAATAGCCTGGGGAGAAAAACTGGTTAAGGGCGACAGCGAAAGAGTGTCGAAAGGCGGTAACTATATTACAAATCCTACCGTTGGAAATGTGAAAGTACGTTACGATAAATTCATGGAATCTTACTGGAAGCAGAAATCGCTGCAGGGAACCAGCGGCACTTCGCTCGGCAGGGTTGCAGGCATCCGCGAAGAAGCCGACCAGATAATTCTCAATGTGTGGAACGAAGTGGAAGAATATTACAAAGATCTTCCGGAAGCTGAAAGGAAAAGCAAATGCGAGGAATATGGCCTTGTATATGTATTCCGTCCCTCTGAAAAACTAAAACACGATGCCATGAAAAATCAGACTGAAATTGTTTTTGAACAGGAGATCATGGAGAATACAAACCTTGCAGAAGACCGCATGAAAAAACTTGAACAGACACAATATCAAAATACAACGGATAAAAAAAATACGAATATGCCATTATTGATAATCAATTGATCTGACCGTTCCGGCAGGCTCTCTCTTCCTCTTCTCCTGCAGGTAAATGCTGAAAAGAAATCCTGCAACCGTGAGTATGCTCAGTATTACAAAAGTCAGGCTGTCCTGCGACATACCCAGTGTTTCAATATCAGGAGATAAAATTTTTACATTTACAAGGTACGATAAAATCACTGCTGCTGCATTATTAATAAAATGAGCTGCAACAGGAAGCCAGATGGAACCGCTCCATACCAGCATGTACCCGAGCGCAACGCCCATCATCATCCTGGGAAGAAAACCATAAAACTGCAGATGAAATGCGCTGAACAGAACAGACGCTATCAGTATTCCCACATGCACGTTTTTGGTCCATTCAATAAAAATTCTCTGGAATACGCCGCGGAATAAAAGCTCCTCTCCGATGGCCGGTATTACTGCAATAATTAATAAATTTACGGCTAACCCGGCTAAAGAATTTACATTGAGAAATGCCTGGGTTATCAACTGCGCTTTGTTTTCAGCATCCTTCATATATAATTCCACCTTCGATAAAAAATCAGGCAGCGCCAGATGCGAATTTATATTCATCAGGGCATTGATCAAAGGTATGGCGGCAATCATGATAAGCACGGAAGCGATGAATGATAAAAGTTTTATTTTAATATTAAACCGTAGATAAGATAACCCGGTTTTATCAAACATCAGCGCAATAATGAACGGAGGGGCTACAAATAGACCGACAGACTGAACCGCCTGAAAATATTTTAACAGGGCAATATTCTGCGGGTTAGAAAAATCGGAGAAAACAGAGGGGGCGTTTAAAAGGTTTATTTTAAAAATCATCATGCCCAATGCAAATCCTATTATAACAAAAACTATAAAAGTCACTATCACCACGCATACGGCAAGCGCAAATTTTGATATTCCCGGAATGCCTGATAAAAAGCCTTTTTTCATTAAGTATTTCCATTTTAATTTTTTGTAAAAATAAAAAAGTAAATGCTTCGGACAAATTTATGCTGGACATAGAGTTCATAAATTCACTTTGTTTTTTATGAATAGTTCAGGTAAATTTGCAATGAAAATATGACCTCAGAAGTAAAACGTTTTAAATACGAAGATGCGGCGCTCTTCAAAATAGCGTTATCCATCCGTGAAGCGGTGTTTGTAAAAGAGCAGGGCGTTGATAAAGATATTGAATTTGACGGAAGGGATAAGTATTCCACTCACTACCTGCTGTTTTATGAGGGCGGGCCGATAGCAACCGCAAGGTGGAGGGAAACAGAAACCGGGATCAAACTTGGACGCTTTGCCGTATTGCCCGAATACAGAAACAAAGGCATAGGGAAGATAATTCTTGACAACGTGATGAAAGATGTGCTGAAACTGCCGGGTAAAATTTATTTGCACGCCCAGGAGAAAGCTATGAATTTTTATCTGAAAAACGGGTTTGTAATCGAAGGGGATATGTTTGTTGAAGCAGGGATCAGGCATTTCAAAATGATTTATAAAATTCCCGGATAGAATACCAAAAATAACCCTACTTTTGCAGCAATAATACAAAATCAATATTGGGAAAACTTAAAACATTAGCCAGCCAGACGGCCATTTACGGGTTAAGTTCCATGCTCGGGCGTTTGTTCTACTATTTGCTCGTACCTCTGCATACCCGCGTTTTTGAAACGGGCCAGTACGGTGTAATTACGGAATTATATGCATACGCCGCCTTCCTGATGATCGTCCTTACATATGGTATGGAAACCGGGTATTTCCGTTTTGCTGAAAGCGAAAAAAATAAAAACAAAGTTTACACCACCTCGCTCATTGCGCTTTTCTCAACATCATTGCTGTTCGTACTGACTGTTTTTATTTTTGCACAGCCCATTGCCAATTGGGTCAAATATCCTGACCATAAAGAGTACATCATCTGGTTCGGTATCATTATGGCGGCGGATGCATTCACTGCCATTCCGTTTGCTAAGCTCAGGCAGCAGAACAAAGCATGGAAATTTGCGTTTTACAAACTTGCCGGGATTATCATCAATATTATAGCAAACCTTTTCTTCCTCGTTTATTGCCCGTGGATTGCAAAGGCAGACCCGCATTCTGTTTTCGCCGGAATCTATAATCCTGAAATCGGAGTGGGTTATGTGTTTATTGCAAACCTCATCGCAAGCCTGTTTACCATTATCCTGCTTATCCCTGAAATTTTTAATATCCGGTTTTCTTTTGATAAAATATTGCTGAAGAAAATGCTTTGGTACTCTTTGCCCTTATTAATTGCTGGGCTTGCAGGAATGGTGAACGAGACCATAGACAGGATACTTCTTAAGCGGTTGCTTCCCGATAGTTATGATGTGATGGACCAGGTGGGAATATATGGTGCCAATTACAAAGTGGCCATGCTGATGACGCTGTTTGTGCAGATGTTCAGGTATGCGGCGGAACCGTTTTTTTTCTCGCAGGCCAAAGAGAAAGACGCTAAAAAAATGTATGCCCGCATTATGAAATATTTTGTGATCTTTTGCCTTCTTATCTTTCTCGGAGTGATGCAATATATTGATATTGTAAAATACTTTATTGACATTAAGTTCCATTCAGGGTTAAAGATCGTTCCAATTATTTTATTAGCCAATATGTTTTTGGGGATCATCATTAATTTATCTATTTGGTATAAACTGACCAACCTTACAAAATACGGAGCCTGCCTGGCAATATTCGGAGCGGTTATAACCATCTTGTTGAACATCCTCCTGATTCCGCTCGACCATCAATATTTCGGCGGCTATATGGGGGCTGCATGGGCTACTTTCTTCTGCTACCTCGCCATGATGATCGTCTCGTATTTCTGGGGGAAAAAACATTATAAAATAGACTACGACCTGAAAAATATTTCCATCTATATTATTATCGCAGTTGTACTGTTCTTAGTAAGCGATTATCTGCACACTTCGAACTTCTGGATGAATTTTGCATTTGGCAGCATGGTTATGATCATATTCGGCTTGTTTATCGTAGCAAGAGAAAAACTGATTTTACTGTTCATAAAAGACAAAACAAAAAAGCCGGCTGAATAACCGGCGATACCGCAATTGCCAAAACCATTGAAGTATTTAAAAAGAACCTGAAGAAAAAAATCGTGGAAGCAAACCGGGAATTCGCAAAGATTAAGTTTGAGTATAAGATGAATTAAAAACAAATACACAGCCATCTATGTAAACACTAACAATACAAACTGCCAATCCGCCAATTAAACAAAAGGAGTTTATAGAGTGCCCAACGTGGACAAGCCACAACCGTTCGACTGAGTTCACGCCGAAGTCTCACGTCGAAGTTTCACGCTGAAGTCAAACAGGTCAATGGCTTTTAGTCTGGGCACAAAAATAGGCCGTTTAACGTATGTTTCGTGTTATTTACAAAATTTAATTAATTTTATACTCTCAAAATGCGAATACTTGTTCGGTAAACTCTTCATAAAAACAGGTGGTGAGCGTAGTCGTACCAAACTTTCGGACAACGAACTTGTCGAAAAATATAAAACGACAAGAGAAAACATGTATTTGGGAGAACTGTTCGAACGCTATACGCATTTCATGTTTTGCGTCTGCCTGAAATACCTGAAGGATGAAGAGAAGAGCAAAGACGCAGTAATGCAGATTGTAGAAAAATTAATGACAGATCTTTTGAAACATGATGTTTCCAATTTCAAATCATGGCTTCATGTAGTCGTGAAAAATCATTGCCTGATGCAGATCCGGAGCGAAAAAAGTTTTGATAAAAAACGAAGCCCCTTGGAAAAAGACATGATCATTTTTATGGAAACAGGCGCCCCGATGCATCCTGATATTGAAAGCGATGTTGAAATTAAGCTGGACCTGCTCGAAAAGGGGATTCATGAACTGGACGACGAGCAGAAAAAATGTATTGATTTGTTTTATTTACAGGATAAAAGTTATGCAGACATAATGGAAATAACAGGCTACACGATGAACCAGGTAAAAAGCTATATTCAAAACGGCAAGCGTAACCTGAAAATATATATTACGGATATGTATGGAAAACAAGCTTAATAAAATATTTGCCCAGTCTGAATGCCCCTCGCAGGAGGCGCTTTTCCGCTATCACGAGGGAACGCTTTCTTCCGAAGATAAAATTTCCATGGAACATCATCTGGCATCCTGCGAACTTTGCTCTGACGAGCTGGAGGGCATGGCCATATTGAACCAACATAAAATAAATATTGCTGTTGAAGAACTGAAAACAAACATCCGGCAAAAATTAGGAAAGCAAAATTTTTTTTCTTTTAATACATATCTTAAAATAGCAGCTGTTATAACTGTTTTGGTTGTTATCAGCGTTGTTCTTTATATGACCAATTTTTCCGATCAGACCCTCAATAAAAAACTCATAACACAAAATACTGAAATTAAAAAAACGGAAGACTCCATACCCAAGGAAGAAAAAGCAAAAGCGGAACCCTCAAAAGATGCAGCATCAGAAAAACTACCTGTACGGGGATTATTAAGAACCCAACAGGAAAAAGAAATGATGGAAAAGAAAGACAAGGGCGTTGTCACTGGGAAAACGAATGCCCAAAGCGGAGTAAAATTAGGCGCTTCATCACGTGCCGAGGAAATGGTTGTTGCAGACAACATGGCTGTATTAAGAGAATCAAAGGAAGAAGAACGGCAGAAAATAAATAAAAAAGCAGATAGGAAATTAGCAGAAGATAAAAATAAAGAAGGCTGGTCGGTGGGTTATGCAAATGGCGCAGGAGCGGCAAAAGAAAAAGAGGTTTCCAAAACGATTGTTGCACAGACAGCCAATACCGAAATGTTGCCCAAAAATCAAAACGAAAACCAAAAGGACTTTAAAAAGAACGATGAAGGGAAAAAATCCGGCGAGGCCATTGACAATCTTTCAAAAGATGCAAAAGTTACATCTGACGTTTATGCGGGAAATGTAGCAGATGAAAGCTTGCCTACCATACAGGCAGGTGGTAAAGACGATGCGGAAAATAAAAAATCAAAAAAAGTACAGGAACCTAAAGGGAAAGAAAAAGCAGACACAAAAGTCCTGGCGAAAGTTGAGGCAGAAAAAGAATCTTCACTCAAAAAAGAAGAAACAACCCTTCGGCTTCCCCTTCGACAAGTTCAGGGCGACGGCTCAGGGCAGGAAAAGGATGAAAAATCAAATAATACCACAAAAACCACTACGGCAGACCACTTTGCACAGAATACCGTAATGGAATCTACAGTGTCTGATAAAAAGAAAAAAGATAAGCCCCACAGAAATAAAAACAAATCGGCTGCTTTCGAAACTACAGACGGCGCCCTTCCTGGCCCCGTTGAATTACTAAGTACAGCGTTACGGCAGTTCAATTCCGGAAAGTATGATGAGTCTATCAGCCTCTTTGAAAAGGTTCTTGAAAAAGAACCGGCTAATTATAAGGCCTTGTATTATTCAGGGTTGGCTTACTACAACATTGACAAGCCTAAAAAAGCCATTAAGAATTTTGAGACCCTTCTTAAAAACAATGTTGCTGAATACGCCGATGATGCCAAATGGTACCTTGCCTTATCGCATATCAAGAAAAAAGATATGGAAGAAGCAAGACGGCAACTGAACGAAATTTCCACGAAAGGCGGAAAACGCAAAGCAGACGCTGATAAAAAACTGGAGGAAATTAAATAATTTTTTAGATTCATTTTTGTAACGACAGGCTGAAGCCGGAAAAAATTTGCCTAGTTGACAACAACTACCCGGGGTAAGTTTAAAGCAACCCGGCTATTTTCAAATCGTCTTTAAGATAAATCCCATTTATGAAATATTTTTTTTCTATTTATTTTTTTATTATTTCCTCCTTATGCTTTTCTCAGTGGTTCTGGCAAAATCCGCTACCCACAGGCAATAACCTGATAAGCATAAAATTCATTAATTCAAATACCGGAATTGCAGTGGGCAATGAGGGAACAATTATTAAAACTACTGATGGAGGCGCTACATGGAGAATTATTGAAACCAAAAAAAATTATGATCTATATGATGTGTGCTTTCCGGCTACAAATACCGGATATGCAGCAGGAAGTGCCGGAACAATACTAAAGACTTCAGATAAGGGAGACACGTGGACAGCATTGCCCGGAATCCCCGGTGAATACTTAAAATCTGTATTTTTTACAAACGAAAATTCCGGTTTTGTTTCAGATTACCAGAATACAGTTT
>JACREX010000090.1 GCA_016212695.1 Bacteroidia bacterium | reverse complement strand
GAAAATTGCTTTTTTGTTTTCATTTGCATATACCTATTTAGACAATATGCAAAATAAACAAAAAAAATTCTTACAAACCTTATGATTTCTTTTTTTTTATTAACAACCTATTGTCTATAAGTTGGGAAGTTAGGGTTTAAATTATTACCTCACCCTGCCTTTTTATTTGAATGAAACCTTCAAATTGCTTTTTCTGTTTATTGCAATAATCCTGCTTTTATGGTTTAAGGGCGATAATTTATTTCTTTATATTTCCTATTTGCTGTGTATTTTAAGTGTTATTATTCATCAGTCAATAATCTGGCGATGGAGGGCTATAAGAGATAAAAAAATATCAGAACTTAAAAAAAATATTGAATTAACTAATTTATGATTATGATAAAACAATTTCTAATAATAATAGGTTTTTTAATAGCATATGTTGTAATCGCAAATACTGCTTTTTCACAAACCAAAGCCGAAATAAAAAATGTGGATTTTACCATTTCAGGCGATAGCATGATTATTACCTATGACATTGGCAAAATAAGGGACAATGAGCGTTTCAATGTTTCAATAAACATTAAAACAGTTTCAGGTAAAACCATTGTTCCAAAAAATCTAATAGGCGAGGTTGGAGAAAATATCAGGGGTGGAAGCAAGAAAAAAGTGATATGGAATATAAAGAATGATCCGCAATTACCCGATGAAGATATTTATGTGGAGATTACGGCAAAATCACGTTTAGATTTGGAATTCTATAAAAACGCGGCAGGCAGGAGAAATGCGCTATGGCACTCTGCTGTTTTCCCTGGCTGGGGCAATGTACAAATAAAAGGGAACGATAAATACATGTTTATTGGAATTGCAGGTTATACCTGCCTTGCCGGTGGCGCTGGTTGCATCTTGTATGGTTTTAATACCTACAATAAATACAAATCTTTAGATGATGAAGTGCAGAGAGATAAATTATACAGTAATGCAAATCTCTTTAGGAAAACGGGTGTTACCTTGCTCATTGCAGCAGGCGCAATTTGGGCAGGCGATATACTATTGACTGCCATGCAAGCAAAAAAAGCAGGTAACGCCACAGCATTAAATAAAAAAATCACTTTGGGTTATACTTACGACACAGCCATGAAACGGCCTGTAATGATGTTGAGATATAACTTTTAATAGAATGATGAATGATGAACGCCCAACAATAAATTATAAACGAATTATACTTCAACATTCGATATTCAGTGTTCGACATTCGAAATTAAAAAATGATTTATGAACACAAAATATAATTTAGAAGAAAGGCTGATTGATTTCACCTGTTTAATATTTAAAATTTCAGAGAACATTAAAAATACAAAAGCAGGTAATCCCTTCGCTCGGCGTAGACTTTGTCTGCGCCGCACGATGTAGCGGTCTCAGACCGCAATTTCAGGAAGCGCAGTCAGAGCCTGCCCCGATTTATCGGGGAGACTACGCTTAACTAAAGATAAGAAATGAATTAATAACGAATGTCGAACATCGAACTCCGAATAATGAACGAACAAAACTTCGATATTCGAAATTCAGCATTCGATATTCGAAATTAAAAATTAAAAAATTAAGACCATAAAAAAGAACAAAAATGAAAAACCTAATAACAATATCCATACTGATCGCAACAGGCTTTTTCTGCAATGCTCAGGAAAACGGAACCATCACAGGTAAAAGCCCTGTTAAAAATGCTAAGACAGGAAAAAATATTCAGGAACAAAAAGCTAATAATTCTGAAATGAATCTGAAAGCAGAACAGTATAATTTTTCTGCCAATTGTAACCTGCCAAAAACATTGGTTATTGAAAAGAACAATATAAACCTCAATTATATTATACAGCAGCTTCCAAAGCTGGAAGAACTGTTTACCATTGACAACATAAAAAACATTGAGAAAAAAATAAATGAATGTAACAATGAAGTTGACAATTCAATTGCCCGCTTGAAAAATATAGCAACAAGCATCAGCCTCGACAAACAGGAGTTAATCAAAATTAAAGATGTTAAGAAAATAAAAGAACAGATTGCAGAGAAAGAGAAAAGCAGGGAATCCATAAAAGAACAAATTAAAACAGACCTCGCAGCCATCAATCTGAAAGGTTTGTATATTTGTGTTCAGGGCGATTTAAACCGTTATGGCGGCCCTTCTCAGTCTGAGTTGGGCGATAAATCTTTATCTCTGATTGCTCCGACTGCCATTTATGATATTAATGGTTCATTTCTTACCAGTATCACAGATTTGTACAAAAATGAGAAAAGCGATGTATTGGTGAAATAGGTGTTGGGTGAAATCCGTTGGTGATAACTTGTAGACATCTGATTTACAATATATTTTAATAAATATCAACGGAATTAACCCATGACCGAAGAATGTATAAAAGAAGCCCTGAAATATTTTGAATTAAAAATACAGGAAACCTTACAGAAAATGATTGATACCAAAGAAGAAGAAAAGATAGGGAAATACAATACGGTAGTTGCGAGCGAAGGTAATCCGGCAGAAGATATTGCCAAAACAACCATGAGCTTAGTAGAACAGGTTATATACAACTACTCAAAAGTGGAGCAGTTTATAAAGATTCAGGAACTCCTAAACGATGAATTTATAACAAACAAACAGGGGCAGGAAAAAACAATTTACCGTGAAATAGAAAAAATCTGGATTTATCCTGTACCAGGCGATAATAACAATTATACTTTGACTTTGATTGCAAAATTTAAGATTAAGAAATAATCACCAATTATTTTTACCCCGCCCCCATGCTGAAATGTGTTGCCTCTTCAGACTCTGAAATTTTTCCCGACGAAAGAGTTTTTACACAGGATCGACATCTATTATGATATCCGTGGTATTGCGGGCTTCATTCGATTTAAAACGGGTTATAATTTGCCGGAGGTTTTCTTTTGATCTGCCGAGCGATTTATTTTTATCAAGTTTTACCATGATGTTTTTAATAAAACGGTTTTGAATCCTGTTTACAACCGGGGTTTCCGGGCCAAGCGCCCGGTCGCCGAAATGAAGTTTTAATTCTTTCATGAGTTCGCGGGCGGCATGATCGGCTGTTGCTTCATTTTTATGTTTCAGTGTCAACTTGACAAGTCTGCAGAAAGGCGGGTAATTGTAAGTCTTTCTTTCGTTGATCTGGGTATTATAAAATCCGGCAAAGTTGTTATACAAGAAATCCTGTATCAACGGGTGTCTTGGATCGGAAGTCTGTAATATCACCTTGCCCCGTTTATTTTTCCCTCCTGCTCTTCCGCTCACCTGCATCAATCCCTGGAAGCTTCTCTCAAATGCCCTGAAATCCGGATAATTTAACATATTATCAGCATTGAGAATACCTGCCACTGATACCCGGTCGAAATCAAATCCTTTTGTGATCATCTGCGTTCCGATAAGGATATCTGTTTTGTGTTCTTCAAAATCACGGATTATTTTTTCATAATTTTTTCGTGTGCGGGCTGCGTCAAGATCAAGCCTTGAAATTTTTGCATCCGGGAAATACAAAGCGATTTCTTCTTCGATCTTTTCGGTTCCAAAACCGCAGGTGTGAATTTCTTTGCTGCTGCATTCGGAACAGGTTCCGGGAATTGTTACGGTATAATTGCAATAATGGCAGATCATTTTCCCTGGATTTTTATGATAGGCGAGGCTCACATTGCATCGTGTACACTTAGGAATCCATCCGCAGTTTCCGCATTGGATATAAGGTGAAAAACCCCGCCGGTTCTGGAAAAGAATTACCTGCTCCTTGTTTTGCAATGCATCGTGAATGCTGTTTATCAGTAACGGCGTGAAGTGTGATCTCATGTTTTTTTTTCGCAGCGATTCCCGGATATCTGCAATGATAATTTCCGGTAACTCCATGTCCTGATACCGTTGGGTTATCTCTACCCATCCGAACTTTCCGGTTTTTGCATTGTGCCAGGAATCAACCGACGGAGAGGCAGATCCCAACAATGTTTTTGCCCCATGCAATTTTGCAAGCACGATGGCTGCATCCCTCGCGTGATATCTTGGAGCGGGATCAAACTGTTTATAGGTGTTTTCGTGTTCTTCATCAATAATTACCAACCCGAGATTTTTGAAAGGAAGAAAAATTGATGACCTCACTCCTAGAATGACCTGGTATTTATTCGTGGCGCTAACTCCCAGAACACTGTTCCATAGTTCCACCCGTTCCGCATCGCTTAATTTAGAGTGATAAATACCCACGTTGTTACCAAAAGCAATCCTGAGCCTGCCGATAATCTGAGCCGTCAATGCAATCTCCGGTAACAGGTATAATACCTGTTTTTCCTGTTTTATAAATTCCCGGATCATGTGAATATAGATTTCTGTTTTCCCGCTTGAGGTAACACCGTTCATTAAAATCGTGTCATGTGTTTTAAAAGATTCGGTAATCTTATCAAAAGCGGTTTGCTGGTATTCGCTCAGGATATTTGAATAACCGGCATTGTTAACGGATGAATGCACCCGGCTTATTTCGATGGTATATTCTTCCAGAATTTTTTTTCCGAGTAAAGATTTCAGCGATGAAGCACCTTTCTCCACCGCATTGAGCAACTCTTTTTTTGTAACCTCCTTGGGCTTTTCCGACAGGAATATTTCCGACAGGCGGATATACCCTGATAATAATTTTTGCTGTACACCGGCTCTTTTCAATGAAACAAAAGCAAGATTAATTTTTTCAGGAGTTGAATAACCGGGTGTTATTCTCAGATAGGTTTCGAATTTCGGTTTATAGGCTTGTACAAGATTTTGTTCAATACTTATAGCATTTTTTTCCAACAGTGATTTTATAACAGGCAACGAGTTTTTTATTTCAAGAAGACGGTTGGCTTCCTTTATGGTGAGTGTATTTTTTTTCTGGAGAATATACCGGATTATTTTTTCTTTCTCAGTCAGTTCAACGCTTTCGTCAAATTGCGGGTTGGAAATAATTTTTGATTCGCTTTCAAGTTTCAGCCCGGAAGGCAATGCGGCTTTATAAACCTCGCCGAGCGTACACATGTAGTATTCCGCCATCCATTCCCAGAGGCGAAGCTGATGATCAGTGACAACAGGGCTTTCATCAAGCATGGAAAGGATGTCTTTGATATCGTCCTGTTCTGGTTTGTTGTGATGAAGGTTGTAAACAATTGCCGAATATAATTTATTCTTTCCAAACTGAACGACAACCCGGCTCCCGGCAGAAATTTTATTTTCCAATTCAACAGGCACTCTATACGTGTATCGCACGGATAATGCAAGGGGCAGGATAATGTCGGAATACAGGGTTTCTTTCACAGGAAGTTCTTTATTGCAAAAGTAAAAGTATTTTTATTAGCATTGTTAGTGGTTTTGTGCGAAAAACAAAATGTGGTTGTCTTTGTAGAGACGGCAACATGAGCTTGTGTGATTAAATTTTTAGAATTAAAATGGCGATGGTATCTCCAAGTCTTTACAGATTTTCCGGCAAAGATTATTTTTTATTTCTTTGTGACGCGGGACTGATGAGATTTTGTTGTTAACCGTATTTATGTAAATACTATGATTTCCGCCTTCTCTAAGTAATTCACACCTGTGAATCCTTAAATGTCTTATAAAATCAACTATTTTCATCAGGCAAAAACAATATCTTCTCTTATATATTTTCTTTTCTGTGTACGGCTCTTTTTAATATCTCTTTCTGCCATAGCCCGACGTGTTTCCATGACTAAATTAAGAGCATCGAGAATATTTGTTTTTGCTTCTTCGAGTGTTTCTCCCTGAGTGTTTACACCCGGAATTTCTTCAATATAGGCAATATAACCGCCTTCTTCATCGGGTTCAAAGACAGCGGTTAATTTCATATTTGTTTTCATAGTAAAGATTAAGCTTAAAGGTTTATAATAGCAAAGATACACAGATTTTGATTGAATTCAAAATGTATTTGTCTTTACAGATAGGGCTGTTAATAACTATAATGCGTTTGCCTGGCTTTGCTGAATTTATATCAACTACTTTCCGGGTATTATATATCATTTTCAAAAATATTAAAATTATTCGCTTTTCGCTCATGAGAATAGTTCCAAATCTCAAGCATCAAATTCCAAACCTGACTGCCGTCAGGCAGGTAAATACTAATATTCAATTGGAAATTCTACATCCTTGCAGACAAGTTTTTTATACATTTAGATAGCGGTTTAGCATAAAAACAAGGATTTACAGTTTCAGCTTATAAATATTTTTCTCGTATTTTAATTGCTGGATTTCGCGCAGGGATAATTCTTTAATAATCTCTCCTTCTTTTTTTACATGGATCACTTTGTAATCGTTGGGATCGTGTTTGTTGTAAACAATAAAAAGAAACTTTGAATATCCTCCGTTCATGGCCGGGATGGAAATGTCGTAGGTGCTGCCGCCGACAGGGCTTAACAGTTCATATTGCCCGGCTCCTTTATGGATATACAATTTATAATCCGAAGGAGATTTAGCGAGGATTTCCATCCGGAAGCTCATCGGGCTGCTGGCTGTTTCCGCCATCTTGCAGGAATGAATCATTACTGATACTGCCAGAACGAGAAAAATATTTTTAATGTAAGATTTCATAGCGAGTATTTGAACTTATTTTTTCTTTTTTCTTTTTCGTAAAATTTCACTAAGCGTTGCGTTGGCGAGATATTTTTTAAATTTATGAGTCATTTTATTTACAATATCCCCCATCAGGCAGTCTTCATCAAAGGGACAGGCGGGAATACCAACCGCGCATCTGGATATTTCAATAGGCCCTTCAATGGATTCGAAAATATTGAGAAGAGAAATTTCCGAAGGATCTTTTTTTAATATAAAACCGCCGTAAGGGCCGCGATTCGACGACAGGAACTCGTCTTTAACTAACCGTTGAAGGATTTTGGCAACATGATGCTTTGATGCGCCGATCTGCCCGGCAATCTTCACCACGTTGATCATTTCTTTTGACTGCGCGATTAATACTATGGAATGAATTCCAATGGAAGACGCTTCGGAAAATGAAATTAATCTGGACATAGTTAATAATTTAGGATTTAGAATTTAGAATTTAGAATTTAGAATTTAGAATTTAGAATTTTTATGTTTTGTCATACATTACATTTCAACAATTTTCCAATGTGTGTGTTATACCGGATTTAAGTAATTCAATTCTCAAATTTCGCAATTTAATTTTTAAAAAAGTTGTTATAAAACCTAAAAATATTGATATTTGGCATAAAAGCGAAATGTATATTTATGAATGAGGGTTTTCTCCAATATATATGGAAGTACAATTTAGCTGATAAATCAAAACTTAAAACCGTACAGGGCGAACCTGTTCGGATTATTTCTCCCGGAACCCATAATACGGATGCGGGCCCTGATTTTTTCAATGCCAGGATAAAAATCGGGAACACAACATGGGCGGGCAATATAGAGGTGCATGTAAATTCTTCCGACTGGTACAAGCATTCTCACGCCCATGATAAAACCTATGACAACATTATCCTTCATGTCGTTTTTAAACATGATAGCGACATTAAAAGAAAAAACGGAAAAATAATACCAACCCTTGTTTTAAAATTTAATAAGAACATTTTAAATAATTACGAATCGCTGTTAAAAAGCCGGTTGTGGATTCCCTGCTTAGATACCCTTCCTGATGTGGATAAATTCATAATTGATCACTGGCTGCACGCCCTGATGATTGAACGGTTAGAGAGAAAAATAAATGCTGTTTCAACCCTATTTGAGAACAGTAAAAATTCGTGGGAAGACACATTATATATATGGCTTGCACGGAATTTCGGATTCAGCCTTAATGCAGAACCGTTCGAACTGCTGGCAAAAGCAACGCCCCTGAACCAGCTTTTAAAGCATCACGATAACCGGACGCATATCGAAGCCATTCTTTTCGGACAGGCAGGGTTGCTTTCCAGCGAATCGGTCACTGATGAGTATTACATTGCATTAAAAAAAGACTATCATTTTTTCAAACAGAAATTCAGGCTGACCCCGATAGAAAAGCATTTATGGAAATTTCTCCGCCTCAGGCCGTCTAATTTTCCGACTTTGCGCATTTCGCAGTTTGCACACCTGATTCACAAAACGCAGGGTTTGTTTTCAAAAATCATAGAAGCAAAAAACCTGCATGAGATAGAATCACTATTGAAAATAAATGCCTCTGAATACTGGGACACACATTATGTTTTCGGAAAAAAATCCGGCAAAAAAGTTAAAGCATTTGGCAAAGAAGCCTTTCATATTTTTCTTATCAACACAATGGTCCCGTTTCTGTTTTTTTATGGAAAACAAAAAAATAAAGAAGCGTATAAGGCAAAAACATTATCTTTGCTCGAAGAACTGGAGCCTGAAAAAAACTCCATTATAAGGGGCTGGAGAGAAGCGGGTATTAAAGCCGCAAATGCATTTGATACGCAGGCATTGCTCGAATTGAAAAAAGAGTATTGTGCAAAAATGCGATGCTTGGATTGTCAGATTGGGAATAAGGTTTTGATGACAAACTAAATTATGGACCGAAGCCACAGTAAAAGCATCCGGAATATTTATATCGCATCCGTACTTCTGTTTATAATATTTATAACCGGAGTACTGGGCTTTATTCTTATTGAAGGCTACTCGCCGGTGGACGCTTTCTTTATGACCGTGATATCCATTACCACCGTGGGATTTGAAATTGTTCAGCCCTTATCTACCACAGGAAAATTATTTACGGCATTTTTGATTATCTTCAGCTTTGGAATTTTAGGATATTTTGTAACCAACCTTACAAAACTTTTTTTTGAAGGAGTATTTAGAAACTATTTTAATGAAAATAAAGTGAAAAAGAGCATTCAGAATTTAAATGACCATGTTGTGATATGCGGCTATGGCCGTAATGGCAAACAGGTGGCATCAGAACTCTCCGCTGCAGAGAACTGTTTTGTCATCATCGAAAAAATCCCGCAGATAATTGATAAGATCCGGAGCGACACCAATTATCTGTATATTGAGGGCGATGCTACAACAGATGATGTATTAAAGATTGCGAATATTAAAATGGCAAAAGCGCTTATCACTACGCTGCCCAACGATGTGGATAACCTGTATGTGGTTCTTACCGCCAAAGAAATGAACCCTGCATTAACGATCATCAGCCGCGCCTCGGACGATAATTCGGATGCCAAACTCCGCCGCGCCGGGGCCACCAAAGTGATTATGCCCGATAAAATAGGCGGGCAGAGAATGGCCAAATTAGTCACGCAGCCCGATGTGGTTGAATTCCTCGAATTCATTATGCTGCAAGGCAAAGACGTGAGCCTTGAAGAAGTTGCCTGCAACCGCATGAATGTGAAATTTAAAGACAAGAGCATAAAAGAATTCAATATACGAAACCTGTCCGGAGCCAATATTGTGGGCATTAAACGCAGAAGCGGCGCATTCATTTTTAACCCGACCCCCGAAGAAAAGATCAGCTCTGATGATAAATTATTTGTGCTCGGAACCCCCGAACAAATGAAACTGTTGTATGATGTGCTTTATGAAGGGTAGAGAAAAGAAGTTTAGATTTCGTTCAGCATGAATAAAAACAGGTGCTTTCTGTAATCTGTAATCGGTATTCAGTAATCAGTGGTTCCGATTACCATATAAGAAAAATATAAATTCTGAACTTCAGAAACTTATAACTTGAACGTCCCTGTATATCCCAAGTAATGCACTCTTAGCGTTTCATTATTTTTGATTTCCCTGAGAGGTATTTTTAAGGATTCTTTCTGATACACTTTTATCACTGCGTATTTATCAAGAGTTCCTTTCGTGTTTTCTATGTGGTAATAGAGATAATTATGAATTTTAAAAGGAGTGGTGAGAATATTATCCCTGATAATAATATACAGATACGTATCATCTTTTTTAAAATCAAAAGTTGACTGCGTCTCAATATTTGTTTTGGTTACAAAGTAGCCTGCGCGGGGAATTCCATATCCGTGGGCATAATCAAAGTAAGGGAATAAATTCCCGGATTTTTCGATCTGCAGAAAAAGTTCCATGGTTTTGATTTTCGGATTTACCTGTAATGCACACGCTGCAAATCCTGCAACCAGAGGGCTTGCGAATGATGTTCCCTGTACATTGGCAAGCGCATGTTTGCCGGCAGCGATCACATCGCCGTAGGCGCATACGTTTGGTTTAAGACGTTTGTCGGCCGTAGGCCCGTAAGAGCTGAATGAAATATGATATTCAGAATCCGGATCAATGCCGCCGACAGATATGATACTGTCAGCATCTGCAGGGGCGCTTATATATTTCCACTTCCCGTCGCCGTCGTTGCCCATTGCATTAATAACAAGAATACCTTTTCTCGCTGCCATGTTGGCTGCCCTTGAAACTAATGTTTTCTTTCCATCCATATCTTCGTTGAAATATCGGTCGTTGGTATAGCCTAAGGAACTGTTTATAATTTGCGCGCCGTTTTTATCGGCCCATTCAACTGCGGCAAGCCAGTTCTCTTCTTCTGAAAAAGGTTCGGTATTTACTTCTGTCCTTGCCAATAAAAATTCAGCGCCGGTGGCAAGGCCTATTTTTTTGCCCTGCACGATTCCCCCGATACACGACATCACCATGGCTCCGTGAGTACTGTACCCATAAACAAATTCTCTTTTTTTTGCGAAGTCGTAGGTTTTAATGACTCTTCCGTTTTCACGGATATGTTCAAATGCGGGGTTTTTATCTACGGTCGGAAAGCCGCCGTCGAATATGGCAATCCGCACCCCTTTGCCATCAATATTGTTTTTTTCGAACAGGCTGCCCTCCATGCTTTCGATCTGGCGGTTCAGTAAATCCATAAATTGAGGAGAAATCCCGGTGTCAAAGCCATACGCTGCTTCGGCAATTTTCAGGGTCATGGGTTCAACCTCTTTTACAAAATTCAGTTCCCTTACCTGTTCGATCTGCTCCTGTGTGGCTATTACTGCGAGCGCATTGAACCACCGGGTTTCAGCGGTTATTTCCAGAACTTTTTCGTTAATAACAGATTTATAATTATCACAAAGAGGAAAATCTGTAGAATCCAAAAGAGGCACGTCGTTGATGATCCGGCGTTCAATGGCTTTGGTATCGAAATACTCATAGGGATCAAAAGCAGTTCCTTTTTTATCTGTAAGGAACACCCAGTATTTCTGCTGCGCATAAGACACTGATGAAATGACAAAAAAGAGTATATGTAAAAAGAGTTTCATTTCTTATAATAAACCGTTTTCAAGAATATAAAAATTCCAAGCCCCAAGTTCCAAATTCAAAGGAAGGAATCCTTTATAAACGACTTACAGCATGGAGCTTGGGGCTTGGTTCTTGGTGCTTTGAATTTACTGTTTTGATTATTGGAATTTCTAAATATTGGCTGACAAGTATTTTAAGCATTTTGTTATATCCACCACGAATATTAAACCCTTACCCCTATAACCGTTACATCATCTGTCTGTTCATAAAACGCATCAAATCCTGTTTTCCATTTTTCAATAGTCATGTCGAGGAATTCTCCCTGTTCCTTCATAGGCAGATGATACATTTCGAGCAACAGTTGTTTAAACTGGGAGGATTTAAATTTTTTCCCCTTGGGCCCGCCAAACTGATCTTCGTACCCATCGGAAAGAAGATAGAATGTGTCGCCTTTTTTCAGGGATATTTCCTGCCTGGCAAACGGAGGCATATGATCGTGTATGGCTACGGGCATTTTATCGGGCTTGATTTCAACAAGTACTGGTTTCCCGTCAGATTGAGGGTCTTCATTTTTTGATAACAGGTACAAGGGATTATTTGCGCCGGAATACTGTAATGTGTTTGTTTCAAGATTCAGGCAGCAGAAAGAAATATCCATTCCATCTTTTTGTTCGCCGGTTACCCCTTTTTGCTGCAGCGAACGAATTATGTTTATCCGTAATTCATCCAGCACCTGATTTGTGGTTGTTATATCCGGCCGGTTGACAATCTCCGTGAGGAACGATAATCCGAGCATACTCATGAATGCGCCGGGAACACCATGTCCTGTGCAATCGGCAGCCGTTAAAAGTAATAAATTATTTTTTCTGAACAACCAGTAGAAATCGCCGCTGACAATGTCTTTAGGTTTAAACAGTATAAAATAATCCGTCAGCACATGGCCAACATATTCTTCGCTGGGGAGCACCGCAGACTGGATCCTCCTTGCATAGCGAATACTGTCTGTGATTTCTAAATTCTTTTCTTCAACAATATGTTTCTGATTTTCGATCTCATTCCTCTGTGTAAGAATTTCTTCATTCTGCTGATGCAGTTCCTCATTTTTTTCTAAAATTTCCTGTTTCTGCTTTTCAATTTCAGCGGTTCTTTCCCTTACTTTTTGTTCAAGAATTCTTTTGTCTCTCTTCAGCTTTCTCACCCGGATAACAAGGAATAGATAAAAACATAATATAATAAAAACCGCCGTTGAAATATAAAACAAGGTTGTTCTCCAAAAAGGCGGTTTTAAAGTAAAACTGAATTTTACGGGAGCGCTATTCCATGTCCCGAATTTATTTTGGGCAATAAGCTTAAATGTATAATCGCCGGGCGCTAATCCCGGATATACAGCCTCGCTTTCTGTTCTTGCGGGAGTCCAATCCATATCAAGGCCATCCAGTTTGTATTTATAATTTATTTTTTCTGGGTTGAAAAATGAAATGCCGGTAAATTTGAATGTGATATGATTATCCGAATAACCTAATTTTAATGAACCCGGCAGGTTAAACCACGGAATTATGCTGTCTGTTTTTTTAAGCCAGTCTATATTACTGAAAAAAAGATTTATGGTGGTTAAATGGGTGCGCGGCGGTTTTAAATTTATATTATCAAAAGCAGGAGAATATTTTGTCAATCCCTTGATCGTACCAAACCAAAGGTTATTTTTATTATCCCTGCAAATGGAATTCGTATGATTTTCCACACCCGTAAAACCATCCGATTCATTAAAATTTAAAACCTTTACGATTTTCTGGGCATTATCCATGATAACCCGGTCAAAGCCTTTGTCGGTTCCTACGAGCAGGGAATTTTCATTTTCAAAAAAAAGGGAAGATATATTATTTGAACCCAGTATGCTGTCGTTCATTACAAACTTGATCGGCTTTTTATCTTTACTCTTAATATCAAATTTAAACACGCCGCTTCCGAATGTCCCGATCCAGATATTACCATACCGGTCTTCCTCCAGGCAGTTGATCTGCTTATTCTGTAAGCCTTCTGCTTCATCGTAAAAAATAAACCGCTGATGCGTATTTCGTAACAAACCGCCGAAAGTGCCGTACCAGACTTCTCCGCGTTTATCTTCCAGAATGGTGAGGATATAATTAAACTGGGCAAATTTGTCGTCTTCTTCGTGAATGGGGAAAAATTTCGTTCCGTCATAGCGAACCATTCCGTCGTTTGTGCCGCACCAGACAATGCCTTTTGAATCCACATAAATACTCTTAACCTGGTTGTTAAGAATTTTGGAATCTTTTCCTGAAAAATTTCTGAAGGTTTTGCCGCCTGTCCTAAGCGTAGCCGAAGGGTCGTATCTGCTTACGCCTTTCTGTGTGGCAATCCAGAGAGCGCCATCCTTGCCCAAGGCCAGCGCATTGATAAAATTATCAATAAGGCCGTTTCGCGTAGTAAATGTTTTAAAAACCGGTTTGTTGTTTACATAACTTGCCTGCACTAATCCGCCGCCATCGGTTGCCATCCAGTATTTCCCGGTTTTGTCCTGGACGATGGATAATACATCTTTATTCGGCAACCCGTCTTTTTCGGTGTAATGAATAAAATTCTCGCCCAGGAACTGGCATAAGCCGCTACCGAAAGTTCCAACCCAGATGTTGTTTTCATCATCTTCAAAAAGTTTGTAAACCTGATTTCCGGATAGCCCGTTCTGCTGGGTGATATGGATAAATCCGTAGTCGGTGAGTTTATTGATACCACCTTTATCTGTGGCAAACCAGAGATTCCCACGGCTATCGCACATGATATCCCAAACGGTAACATCATTTAATCCTTTGGCGATTCCATAGGGTACAACTTTTCCGGAATCCTTTCCGGCGGTTATGATTTTAAATGCCCCGGCATCCTGTGATCCAAACCAGAGGTTGCCCTTGAAATCCTTTTCAATGGTGAGGATAAAATTCGAAGGGATATCTCCGTATACCTGATCAAGTTTTATGATATTTTTTATGTTGTCGTTTTCAAAAGTAAGGATGTTAATGCCTCCGTAAAGAGCCAGCCACAGGCGTTTGCTTTTATCCTGGCAGATATCAAAAACAAAATTGGTCTGTAACTTATCCTGTTCTTTGGTATATGTTTTTATTGAAACCGAGTCTTTGGAAACAAATTTCAGTTTGCATAAACCGCCGCCAGCGGTTCCTACCCAGATATTATTTTGTGAATCTTCAAAAATTTTCATCACCGGAGAGGCCGGCAGTCCTTTGGCTTTATTTATCGTGAAAAATTTATACCCGTTATAAATAGAGATTCCATCGTCTGTGCCAAACCATAAATTTCCTTTTTTATCTTCCATCATGGTTCGCACGACATTTCCGACAAGGCCGTTTCTTTTGGTGAAAGAGACAAAATGTTTTCCGTCGAAACGGCACACTCCGCCCCCGTCTGTGCCTAACCACAAGTAACCCCGCTTGTCTTGGATAATGCTGTAAATGGATGATTTCGGCAAGCCTTTTTCAACGGAAAAGATACGAAAGTTGTATTGCTGTGAAAAAAGTAAAACAGGAAAAAATAAAATAACAGAAAAGAAAAAAAATATTTTTAAAGACATCTTTTTTATTTCTTAATAAAAATAAACTGTCCGCCTTCATCGCCGGTGTTTTTGATAGGTGAAAAATTGGGCGTCTGATTCGAGTTGTTCACGATCGGTATTTTTATCTCGGAGTAAAGCTGGCCTGCATCAAAATATTTGTTGGTATTTGATTTCAGAATTTTCAGCAGGTAGTAACAGAATACGGAGTGGCCGTCGCTGCCGCCGTCCATAACCGGCTCGATGCCGCCGGATGATATAGCCTGGCGCGAAGAAAGATTATGCACTTTCTGGTAATATTTTTCAGAATTTTCATAGGGAAGGTATTCTGTTTTTCCCCTGAAAATATCGCCGCTGAAACAAGCGTCGGAAATCAGCAGGGTGTGTTTTGATTTAATACCGGCAAGGAAGGTCTGTATATCCGAATTGGAAATGTAATTTGAAACGGAACTTGATTTGGAGTCTACAGGAACCCAGTAGCCCTTGTTCAGATTTTCTTTATATTCTCCATGCCCGGAATAATAAATAAACACATTGTCTTTTTCCTTTACATTCGTAACCAACCATTCAAATTTGTCTATGATGCTCTGGCGCGTTGCCTGGTCGTCGTACAGCGCGATGAATTTATCAAACCTGTATTTGGCCTTCAGGGTTTCTTCAACGGCTTTTGCGTCTTTCACGGCATTTTTCAATGCAGGCCATGGCTGTCCATATTTGTCAATCCCCACGATCAATGCATAATAATTTCCAATTTCCATTTCTTTTTTTGCCGTGGAAATATTCAGCCCCTTCAGCGGATCGCCGCGCATAAGCTGCTGCTGATCGTCGGCAAGTAACTGTTGTGAGCCAATATTAACCGGAAGCTTGTCGTTCATGGTTATTGATAAATCAATATCATCCGCATTGGTGAATGCCGCGCCATCAATTTTTACTTTAACTTTTATTTTGGGTTCGCCGTAATTTTCATTTGCAATAAACTGAACGGAACCCTGCTTGGCCTCGTTTGCTTTGAAACTCCCGAGATTTTCAGAAAGTTTGTCAACCGCAATCACATCTTCGGGCAATACGTAATTCACCTTGATATTCTGCGCCTCCGCATTGGTGGTATTCTGGTAAATAAGATTCAGCGTGATCGGTTTTCCTTTTTCTGCTTTTCCTGTAGGCGAGGTGTAATCGAAACTTGTAATCATGATAAATGTACTGGTTGCGCCCTTGGTCTGAAAACTCAGATCAAAAGGAGAAATTTTATAGCCGTTGGCTTCGGTGAATGTGATTTTAAATTTACCTTTTGCGGTTTCAAGTTCCTGTGAGGCTTTCACCGGGATGGAAATTTTCAGCGACTTCAGGCTGGCAATATTTCCGATTTTGTATTGCTTGTCAAAGGTTAAACCCTTGATGGGATTTTCTAAAACAACATTTGCCACAACATCGAAAGCAAGCCCTTCACCGTTGTTTTGCAGGTTAAACGTAATGGATGCTTTTTCGTCGGTTTCTATAATGGCATTGTCATTATCATCAATTAAAATCGCAGGTGTGCACACGAGGTCGGGCTGCGCGGTTTCTTTTACGAATTTCTTTTTCCCGATGTTCAGCTTGGCAACATCCCAGATTTTCAGATTGGCATCACCGCCAACGGAAACCATGGTGGAACCGTTATCGCTGAAAGCGATTGCAGTTACCCCTTTATCATTTGCAGGAAAATTTTCTTTCAGTTGCATATTGTCAACATCCCAGATGATCACGTTGTTTCCTTCTCCCCCTGCGGCAATATATTTTGCATCCGGGCTGAAAGAAACGGTTCTCACAGCGGTTTTATAATCGGCAAATTCAGAGATTTTATTCCCGGACTGTGCGCTCCAGAGTTTAACGGTGCCGTTTGTTCCGCCGCTGGCCACATATTTCCCGTCGGCGCTGAAACAAACCGAGGTAATGTCTTTCTGGTCTGCATTAATCGTATTTAATAACTGGCCGGAAGAGGCATCCCAGATTCTTACCGTATTATCATTCGATCCGGAAACAATGCTTTTTCCATCGGGGCTGTATGCAATAGAATTTACTGTTTTAGCATGGCCCTGAAGCGAAGCAAGAAGCCTGTATTTTTCGTCCCAAAGTTTTATTTCATTCCCCGCAGCGTTCGCTATATTTTCATTTACAGGATTAATGGCTACGGATGTTATCGCGCCGGTATTGCCTTTGATGATGCTTTTCGGCTTACCGTCGTCTGCTCCCCATACGATGATTTTCATGTCGGCGCTGGCGGTAATGAATGTTTTATAATTCGAGTTATAAGCTACGCCCGTAACTTTGTCGCTGTGGCTTCCGAATGATTTTATTTTTTCTCCTGTCTTTGTATCCCAGATATAGGTTCGCTTATCCGCACCGCCGGTTATCACATTTTTACCATCGTTATTTACAGCAACCGTGAGGATTTGTCCTTCGTGGGCATTGGCAATGCTTTTTAATAATTTTTGTGAAAATCCGATATTACTGACAAGTAATGCTATCGAAACCCAATAAATTTTTTTCATAGCGTTAGTATTACTGAACTAAGAAATTAAAAGCGTTAAATTAATAAAATTTAATAAAACCAGGAAAAAATTGCATCATTAAAGTATTATGTTGAATTGATTGCATGCAATTCAATATTCTTTTTGTATTGGTCTGAATCATATTCAGGATTGTGATCCCGGTTAAGAAAGATATTGCCTGTTTCATAATTAAAGAACCCTTTGATATAAAACATGGGAAGCAGGTAAATGTCATTATGGGTATCGTCTTTTTGCGGCGGCACTTCTGTAAGAATCTGTTCAAGAAGCAGATTTTTAACAGAAAATTTTTTCAGTTCATTAATATAAAAGCTGTAAATCTGTTTTGAAATGCAGATGACAACAACAAATTTTCCGAATTTTTTGTGCAGAAGATGCCTGTATGAAAAATCAATTTTATCATAATATACATTTTCGGCGGTTTTATAAAAAGAATTGGCAAAACGGAATCCTTCCTCCATTATTTTATTGGCTACCGATTCTTCGTTTGTGTAATGCACAAAAACATGAACTTCTTTATCATTATGGAAAATAAAATTCAGGATGGAGTCGTCCATGATTTTATCTTTGGTATAAACAGGGATCTCGTACTGAAAAATATTTTTAAACAGGGCTATCATGTCGTCCCTGTTCCAGTTTCTGTCATTATCTAAGATTTTATTAATGACCGATTCGATCAACCTGTTTTTTTGTTTTATCTGGACCTGAAGGAAAACTATATAGGCTATCAGGGCAATGATCACAAAAAAAACAAGGATGTAGAATGCCCACTGCATAATTTATTGAAATATTATAAATATTTTTTAACTAACCTATATTTATGAAAAGTATAAAGGAATAAGGTATAGAGGTATAAGGTGTACAAACTTTATTTCCTTATACCGTTATACCCTATACCTAATTGTTGAATGAAAATCATTTATTGTTCTTTTTAGCATCGGCTTTTGCTTTGTCTGCGTCTGCCTTGGCTTTAGCTGCCTCTGCTTTTGCTTTTTCAGCATCGGCTTTTGCTTTGTCTGCATCCGCCTTGGCTTTAGCTGCTTCTGATTTTGCTTTCTCTGCTTCAGCCTTTGCTTTTTCAGCTTCCGCTTTTTTAGCATCCGCTTCTGCTTTTACTTTTTCTGCATTTGCCTTTGCTGTTTTGGCTTCTTCTTCGGCTTTTGCTTTAGCTGCCTCTGCCTTAGCTTTTTCAGCCTCTGTGGCCTGTGCTTTTGTTTTTTCCTTTTCAGCGTCAGCTTTTACTTTCTGCGCATCTGCTTCGGCTTTGGCCTTATCAGCATTTGCCTTTGCCGTCTTGGCTTCTGCTTCTGCTTTCAGCTTTTCGCTTTCCGCTTTTGCCTTTTCAGCTTCTGTGGCCTGTGCTTTTGTTTTTTCCTTTTCTGCGTCAGCTTTTGATTTCTGTGCATCCGCTTCAGCTTTGGCCTTATCAGCAGCAGATTTATCCGCTTCTGCTTTCACCTTGTCCGTTTCGGCTTTGGCTTTGGTTGCCTCTGCTTTTATTTTTTCAGATTCTGCAAGAGTTGCCTGTGCTTTTACTTTGTCTGCGTCTGCCTGTGATTTTTTTGCATCCGCTTCCGCCTTGGCTTTCTGGTCTGCTATTTTTTGTTTTTCTGAATTGATTTTATCGGTTTCAGCCTTTATTTTTTCTGAATCGGCTTTTGCTTTCTCCGCATCTGATTTGGCTTTTTCTGCATCTGCAATTTTTGCCTGTGCTTTCAGTTTTTCCGATTCGGCAACAGATTTCTTGCTTTCATTTTCAGCCCTTGCTTTATCGGACTCAGCTTTGGCTTTTTCTGCGTCTGCTCTTTGTGCATCGGCTTTTGCTTTTTGTGCGTCTGCTTTCGCTTTTTCAGAAGCAGCAAGCACCTTGTCTGCTTCAGCTTTCTGGGCGTCTGCTTTTGCTTTTTCCGCATCTGCTTTTGCTTTCTCTGCATTGGCTATATCCTGTTGTGCTTTCAGTTTATCGGCATCAGCCCTTGCTTTGTCGGCTTCCGCTTTGGCTTTATTGGCTTCTGCAATCTGGGCTTCCGCTTTAACTTTATCAGCATCTGCCTTGGCTTTTTCTGTATCAGAAGCTGCTTTGTCCGCATCGGCTTTCGCTTTTTCCGCATCAGCTATCTTGGCTCTGGGTATTGCTGTTTTTGCATCAATCTTGGCCTTTTTCCGGTCTTCCTTTGCTTTTATTGCATCGGCTTTCGCTTTTTCAGCGTCTGCTTTGGCTTTTTCTGACTCGGCGATTTTTTCTTTTGCTTTCAGGATTTCTGCTTCTGCTTTCTGCTTTTCGCTTTCTGCTTTAGCCTTTTCCGCCTCAGCTTTTTTAATTTCCGCTTCCGCCTTATATTTTTCCGCTTCTGCTTTTTTAATCTCAGCGTCTGCTTTTGCCTTTTCTGCCTCTGCTTTCGCTTTTTCTGCCTGCGCTTTCGCAACCTCGGGGTTCTCTTTTTCCACCTCCACAATTTCTGTTACCTGTACTTCCTTTTCTACCTCCACTTTCTGTTCAACAATCTCTGTTATTTCAACTACTTTTTCAACCTGTTTTTCTATTTCAACAATTTCTGCAATATCATTTTCTTTGGTTACTTCAACAACAGTCCCGGGTTTTAGATTTTTGGAATCAAATTTACCGTCTTCGATCTCGAAAATATCAAAGTCAAGATTATCGCTGATGGATGAACAATATCTTTTTCCTTCACCGGCTTCAAAAAAACTTAAATCATCCCGGGTTGAGTTAATCGGATATCCGATATTTTTGGGTTCAGACCATGTACTGTCCGGTTTCCGCTCGAGATAAAAAAGATCAAATCCTCCCATGCTTTTTCCGGAATATCCATTGGAACTGAAATATAATCTTTTTCCGGTCGGATGAACAAACTGTATGTTTTCATTCCCGGTTGTATTAACTATACTTCCCATATTTTTCGGACTGCTCCATTTCCCGTTTGCTTTTTTCATACAGTGGTAAATATCATAATTCCCAGAGCCTTCTTTCCTGTCGCTCGAAAAATAAAGATTCTTTGCGTCAACAGAAACTGTAAGCGCCGTTTCATTATACTGCGAATTTATACCAGCGCCGAGTTTTTCAGGTTTATTCCATACGCCGTCTTTGAATGTTGAATAGTAAATATTGTAATCGTCTTTTTTGTCTTCTCTGCAGAAATATACTGTCTTCCCATCGGATGAAACACAAACAGGATATTCATTTTTGTCGGTATTATGCTCAAAATATGCAGGCGCTTCCCAATTTCCTTTTCCGTCTTTTTTTGCAAAATAAATATCTTCATAATGTTTCCCCGATATCGGATCAACGGCGTCTTTATTGCTGTTGTCGCTGCGCAAACGCCGCGAACTGAAAAAGAGCATGGTGTTTTCAACGGTTGCCACAGGATGGGCGTCAAAATATCCGGAATTGATTATGTTGCCGATATTTTTATATTTTACCTGAAGCGGCTGATTGAGCATTTTCTGGGCATTGATGCACATACGGGTTTGATTCTCCACGTCAATGGGCGGATTTCCCTGATACTTGTCTTTATACTGCATAAATGCCAGAAGGGCGCTATCCGGTTCATTGGATGCCAGGTAAGTTTCACCCAGAAAATACAGCACATCCAAAGGAGCTTTTTTCCCTTTTACATTAAAAAAGTTGTATTTGGTAGTTGTATTTTTTGCCGCTTTTCTAAAGTAAAGCAATGCTTTTGTTTGTTTATCCATAGAATTACGGTAGCATAAACCCAGTTTGAAATTTGCATCCGCATTCTCAACATCCTCTTTAAGGATTTTTAGCCAGACAATAAGCGCAGAACCGAAATTGCCGTTTTTCAGCAACTTGTTACCCTCTGTGATTTGCGACTCCAGGCCGGCCGGCTGGCTTTGCTGTGCTGGTGCGGAAATAAATACCAGGCTTAATAACCCGGATAAAATAAAATAATTAAAAACTTTCATAGAGTATCTGTTTTAATTCTATAATAACTGCAACTGTTTTGAAAATTATTTTAATGCCTCAATACAATTTTTTTGTTGACAATATCTTTATCTTTTATGATCTGTAAATTATAAACGCCCTCTGCCAGATTCAGTATATTCAGCGCTTCTTTCATGTCTCCGTTTTCAACTGTAAGTTTTTTAGTGAATATACATTGATTGATCTGGTTATACAGATTCACCGTGAGAATCTCTCTGCCCGATGTATGATACTCGATCATAAGGACGCCGTTTGACGGGTTCGGATAAACCAAAAGTGATTTTGCAAACGGAGTTTCTTCAACACCGATCTGCCATACATCTATCACGCAACTTGCCGTATCAACGCAACCCTGGCTGCTTGTTCCGATTACCGTATAGGTTGTTGTCGTCATAGGAGTAGCGATAACAACAGGTCCCGTTGTTGTATTCAGGCCTGCTGCGGGAGTCCATATATAACTATTGGCATTATAAGCTGTCAGCGTTACCGATTCTCCTTTATGAATGTAAACCTGATATTGGCTCAGAGTAACTAATGGTGTAGGATTAATGGTAAGGATTACATCATTGGCAGGGCTCGTACAGCCACCAACGGTTTGTGTTGCATACAAGGTGTAATATCCTACGTCAGTATATCCGGTAGTGAATGTATTACCCGTGTTTACAAGAATGATTAATTCTTCTTCTGAATACCATTTGATATTTATGCCGGATGCTGTCAGATCGGGAGTGGTTGATCCGAAGCAAATGGTAACATCATTGGCGGCCGGTGGTGCGGGCAATGCCATGATGGTAAACAGCACTTCTTCAGCTGTACTTTCACCGCATGTTACGTTTGTCTGTGTGATATAATAATGGTGTACGCCGGCAGTCGAATCGTCGGGAGTAAAAGTATTTCCGGTATGAACAACCTGTGTCAGCAGTGAATCACTGTACCATGTAATATTATTACCTGTTGCCGTGAATAACGGATTGAGGGCGCCGAAGCAGGCAGATTTATCCGGTGCTGAAGGAGGAGTTGTAGAGACATTGATGGTAAACTGGGCTTCAGAATAATTACTTTCACAAATGCCATTTGACTGGGTTACATAATATATATACACACCCACTGCTGAATCCTGCGGAGTGTAATTATTCCCGGTTCCGATAACATCAGTCAACAACGAATCGCTGTACCATGTAATATTTGTACCTGAAGCAGACATTGCCGGGATGGTTTCACCGGTACAAATGGAGGTGTCAGAAACAACCGGGGCTGCAGGCGATGCTAATATTGTCAGAACAGCGGTTTCATAATTGCTTTCGCAATTACTCATTGTCTGTGTTACATAGTAGGTATAAATTCCCGGTGTTGTTTGTGGTGATATGTATGAAGCCCCTGTGCCGACTTCATTCATCAGCAATAAATCGCTGTACCATATAATATTTGTACCCGTGGCAGTAAGCGCCGGATTGATCCCACCGGAACAGATAGACGTGTCTAATGTCACTGGCGGAATTGGTATCGTATTTATTGCAAATAATACATCTGAAGATTGGCTGGTACAACCTGTTATTGTATCGGTCTGTGTCAGATAATATGTATAAATTCCGACAGTAGTAAGTATCGGAGTGTAAACATTTCCTGTATCAAGCGCAGTTGTCAGAAGCGAATCGGCATACCAGATTACATAATTGCCGGTTGCTGTTAATACAGGATTTGGTGTTCCGAAACAAACTGAAGTATCCAGAATAGCCGGGGGCAAAGGAGTGCTATGGACAGTAAACAAAGCATCTGCATAATTACTTTCACAAGTATTTGCAGTTTGTGTTACATAATAATTATATGTGCCGGCAAGAGAATCCTGCGGGGTATAATTATTTCCTGAACCAACACTATCCGTCAGCAATGAATCGCTGTACCAGAGAATATTTGAACCTGAAGCAGCCAATACAGGAATGATTTCACCGCTGCAAATAGTTGCGCCGGAAACAACGGGTGCAGAAGGTGTTGCCAGAATAGTCAGCACGGTTGTTTCATAAGAGCTTTCGCATCCGGTTGGCGACTGCGTTGCATAATAGGTATGCAGGCCAACGGCAGTATCTGCAGGAATATAAATGTTGCCTGTATCAAGCGGGGAAGTCAGCAGCGAATCGCTATACCATGTGATATTTGTACCTATTGCCATTAAACTGGCAGGCTGATCGGAGCATGCTGTTGCTCCCGTTGTTGCCGGAGGTAAAGGCATGATGTTGACGGTATATGTCACCATTCCGGCATTGCTAATACATCCTGTATTAATATCTGTTTGCGTAAAATAATATGTATAATATCCAACAATTGTGTCAGTAGGCGTGTAGGTATTCCCTGAACCGATATTTATCGTTAATGCGGAATCGCTGTACCAGATAATATTATTACCCGTAGCAGAAAATACCGGAGCGGGAGCCCCGTCACAAATGGCTTCATTATTTACAACCGGAGTAGAGGGTAGCGCATTAATTGTTAATGTAGCCGATGATGCAGTTCCTTCTCCGCACTCATTGGTCTGAGCGGCATAGTAAGTATAAATTCCGGCTGTGGTTTGTCCTGTTGCCAAAGTATTTCCCGAATCAACAAGATTTACCAGCAATGAATCGGAATACCAGTGAATATTGATTCCCGAAGCAGTGAGGTCAGTAACATTCAAACCATAACATATAGCTGTATCAGATGTTAAAGGCGCCGGTGGCACATTCTTTATGGTCAGGGTTGCAGAATTCGGAATGCTCAAACATCCGGTTGTTGTATCTGCATCTGCTACGTAATAAGTATAAATTCCGGGTAATGTGTCGGGAGGTAGAAAATCGTTCCCGATAGAAACCAACGTCGTTAGTGTAGAATCGCTATACCATCTTATAATATTTCCTGAGGCTGTAAATGACGGAATGGTGTTCCCGTAACAAACAGAATTATCGGAAGTAACCGGTGTTGGAGGAATGTCATGAATTGTCAGCGTCACTGTATCGGCTGTTGATTCACCGCAAGCATTGTTTTGAGTGACATAGTAATAATATGTCCCGGGAACTGTAATTCCTGTGGGGAATGTATCGCCGCTAAAGACTAAGTTGGTAAGAAGCGTGTCATCATACCATTGCATATTAATGCCGGTTGCAGTTACGTCAGGTAACCCGGAACCTAAACACAAGGTTTTATCTTCTCCGAGAGGCGCTGAAAGCGGTGAATCAATTTCAAGAGTTACTGTATCTGCCGGGCTAGTGCAATTAGTAATGGTGTCTGTTTGCGTAACATAATATACATAAGTGCCAACGGCTGTCTGGCCAGTAACAAGCGTATCGCCGAGATGAATCGGGGTAGTGAATGTGGAATCATACCAGGTTATGTTTATCCCTGTAGCAACAAGATCAGGAATGGTAGCGGTAACGCAAACTGCCACATCTGAAGAGGCAGGCAGCGGCGGTAAAGCATGGATTGTAAGCGATATGCCGGCAGCCGGGCTGACGCAACCGTTAATGGTTTGAGTGACGAAATAATTATAAATGCCCACAGCCGTTTCTCCTGTATCGTAAATGGTATCGTTACTTACAACATTTGTCATTGCAGTATCAGAGTACCATATTAAGTTGGTTCCCGTAGCTGTTAAAACAGGCACGGTGCTTCCAAAGCAGATGGACTCGTCTGTTGTTGCAGGAGTAGCCGGAATGGGATAAATAGTCAGGGTTACGCTGTCAGCCGTACTTTCGCCGCAATGGTTATTTTGTGTGAAATAATACACATGGTTTCCCACGGCGGTGTCTCCGGAATTGAAAATATTACCGGAATGAACCAAAGTAGTGAGAGCAGCGTCGGAATACCACCTGATGCTGTCGCCTGTAGCAGTAAGATCGGGAGCGCTCTCGCCAAAACAGATGGCCTGGCCTATGGCAACAGGAGGCGGTAACAGGGAATCAATAGTCAGAGTGACCATACTGGGATGTCCTTCGCAGTTGTAACCTGCGTTGGTTTGTGTGACCCAGTAATGATATATTCCCTGCAAAGAAACGCCGGGAGAGAAAGTATCGCCGTTGTAAATTAAATTGGTCAGCGCTGAATCGGAATACCAGTTAATGTTATCACCAATGGCAATCAAATCAGGAGTTGTCATACTCGAACAAATGGAGGTATCGGAAACAAGCGGTGGAGCAGGAATCGGGTTAATGGTAAGAACAACCATATCAGCCGGGCTTTCGCAATTACTTACCGTCTGTGTAGCAAAATACACAAAAGTATCAACAGCCGATTCTCCGGTTGTAAATACATTTCCTGTGTTAACAATATTGCTTTGCAGCGAATCATTATACCATATAATATTGGTTCCTGTTGCAACAAGATCAGGTGTCGGTTGTTCGAAACATATAGTTTCATCGCTTGCCGCAGGCGCAGCAGGAATGGGATTTATAGTAAGGATAACCGAATCGGTGAAACTGGGGCAACTGACCAAGCTATCATAATCAATGATATAATATTTGTAAACGCCCACTGCAGTTTCACCTGTTGCAAAAGTATTTCCTGTGTTGACAAGATTAGTAAGAGAGATATCTGAATACCATAAAACATTATTCCCTGTTGCATTAAGATCTGGAGTTGCGGTTCCGAAACAAATCGCAGTGTCTGAAGAAACAGGAGTAGCCGGAATCGGCTTGATTTCTAAGGTTGCCGTATCGGCAGGGCTTACACATCCATTGATGGTCTGCGTGATGAAATAATTATAAATCCCCACAGCCGTTTCTCCTGTATCGTAAATTGTATCATTGCTTACAACATTTGTCATTGCCGTATCAGAGTACCATATTAAATTGGCGCCCGCTGCTGTTAATACGGGCACAGAACTTCCAAAGCAGACAGACTCATCAGTGGTCGCAGGCGCTGCAGGAATGGGATAAATGGTTAGCGTTACGCTGTCAGCCGTACTTTCGCCACACTGGCTGTTTTGAGTAATATAATATATATGATCTCCCACCGCCGTGTCGCCGGAATTAAAAATATTACCGGAATGAACCAACACGGTAAGAACTGCGTCGGAATACCACCTTATGCTGTCGCCTGTTGCAGTGAGATCAGGCGTGCTTTCGCCGAAGCAGATAGACTGGCTTAAAGCCGTTGGAGGCGGAAGCAGGGAATCAATAGTGAGGGTGATCATAGCAGGATGTCCTTCGCAGTTGTAACCTGCGTTTGTCTGTGTGACCCAGTAGTGATATACTCCCTGCAAAGTATCTGCGGGAGTTAGCGTATCGCCGCTGTAAATTAAATTTGTGAGCGTTGAATCGGAATACCAGTTGATATTAACTCCTATAGCAACCAGGTCTGGTGTAGCCATGCCCGAACAAATAGCAGTGTCGGAAACAAGCGGTGGAGCAGGTATCGGGTTAATGGTTAATACGACAGTGTCGGCGGGACTTTCGCAATTATTTACTGTTTGTGTTACGAAGAAAGGATATGTTCCGACTGCAGTAATACCCGTATGATAAATATTTCCTGAATGCACAACATTGGTTAAAAGCGTGTCATCATACCATATAATATTGTTGCCAACAGCAGCAAGGTCGGGTGTAATATTATCGAAACAGATGGTAGTGTCAGATGCAACAGGAAACGGAGGAATAGGATATATATAAAGGACTGCCGTATCAGATAAGCTTTCGCAACCAAATACGGTATCGGTCTGGGTTGCGTAATATGTGTAAGTGCCGGCAACAGTTTGTCCTGTCGGAAAAATATTTCCTGTATGAACTAAGTTACTCAGCGCTCCGTCATCGTACCATTGAATGTTTATACCGGAAGCGGAAAGGTCTGGCGTTGTAAATCCGAAACAAACAGCTTCGTCAGAAGTGACGGGCCGGGGCGGCAGGAAAATAGTCAACGTGTTCCGGACGGGTTCACTTTCGCAACTGTAAACTGTATCTGTCTGCGTTGCATAATAGTTGTAAATTCCGGCAGCAGTCTGGCCTGTAATCAAAGTATCATTGGCAATAATCAGATTCATCAAAAGCGAATCGCTATACCACTGAATATTTATTCCTCCGGCAACCAATACGGGAACCGGATTCCCAAAACACACGGTTGTATCATGAACAAGCGGTGGCGCCGGAACAGGATTAATAGATAATGTGACCGTATCAGACAAACTGATGCAGCCATTTTGTGTCTGTGTTATATAATAAGGATATATACCAACACTGCTGATACCTGTGTTATATGAATTCCCTGAATGAACAAGGTTTGTGAGCCCGCCGTCGTCATACCAGAGGATGTTCCATCCTGCGGCAATCAATAAGGTATTTGTATTGCCGAAACAAACCGTAACATTATTGCTGACCGGGGGAAGAGGAATGGCAAAAACAGTAAATGTGGCAGTATCAGCGGGGCCTTCACAACCGTCAATGGTCTGCGTGGCATAATAGTGATAAACTCCAACAGCCGTATCGCCGGGTGTAAACGGATTACCTGTATAAAGGAGATTTGTGAGTTCACCATTGCTATACCATCTTATAGCGGTTCCCAGAGCTGATAAAGCAGGCGTAGGCTGGTCAAAACAGATGGATGCATCAGGCGCCACCGGTTTTGATGGAATAGGATTGACAATAATGCCAAGGTCTAAAACAGTTATCGGATGTAAGGGATCATTTGATGCAATCTGAATGGAATAATTATGAGTTCCCTGTCCAGATGTGACTGCATTAAAATGAATGAGCATTATAGTGGAATCATTTGACGGAATGGTATCTGCGCTGTTTGTGTAAGTTATACCGGGAATATTCCCTGCTGTATAAACCAGTGGATGATTGCCCGTATTATAAATAATAACCGGCAGCAGAACCGTATCATTGCAGGCAGAAACCGTTGTGTCAATGGTAGCCGGATCAATAGAAATTATCGGCGGATACGTGCTCACTCCGTTAAGGCATATATTATGGTTGCCGATATTGGTAACCAAAGTAAGGTTGCTTATAAATGTATCAACTGTAACAGGATTGAAAGAAACGGTCAGGAACGATGAGTCTCCGGGTGCAAGGGTAAGGGTTGTATAACCCGGAACAAATTCAGGCAGACCGGAAGTGATATTTGTGATTTCAAGAATATCG
>JACREX010000089.1 GCA_016212695.1 Bacteroidia bacterium | reverse complement strand
ATTGGTTTATGTATCAAAGAGACCTTAAGGTTGCCGAAGAAAAATTAAAAACATGGTTCACTGCTATCCTTGATTCGCCGGATGCATATAAATTATATAGGGCATTTAAAAAAAATGCTGTGAATATTAGAACTTAGCCCCCAAAACTTATGAACTATCTCATGAACGAAGTGAATAATAAGTCAAGTTAAATGAAAAATAATTTTAAAATACTATTCCTGCTATTTTTTCTGGCAATAGTAACTCAGGTTAAATCTCAGATAGTATTTTCTGAAGGCTTTGAAGGAGGAGCGCTCCCGACCGGATGGAGCTATGTATATGTGAGCGGAAGTATTAACTGGGCTTTCACTAATGGAGGTAACAGCAGCCACCCGGCAGCAGCGCATACAGGTACGAAAAATGCCTTGTTTTATTATGGTAGTTATTCAGGCCAGACAACCAAACTTGTTACCACGGCCATAGACCTGAGCAGTGTGAATCTGCCGGTTTTAAAATTCTGGCACACACAAGACGCTTTTGGTCCGGATCAGGATCAGTTGCGGGTGTACTATAAAACTTCCGCAGGGGGCTCATGGGTATTGCTGGCTACCTATACAACGGAGATTATCAACTGGACGCAGGAAACCATTTCGCTTCCGAATCCAAGCGCTACATATTATATCGCATTAGAGGCCAAAACCGGCTATGGATACGGCGTTTGCATAGATAATATTACCATTGAACAAACACCCTCTGTTTTCAAAAGCCTTTCTTCGCTCAGCATCAACCAGGCTTCAAGCGATTACCTGTTAAGCGGCTCTTCAAATAATCCCATACTCAGGATAGATATGGATGTTGCAGGCAATTCAGGCAGCTTATTTTTAAACTCTCTGGAAACAGTCTCTCTTAACACAAACGACATCTATGTTCCCGCAGGAGGTGTAAAATTATTTGCAACAACGCAACCCGCATTCTCACCAACAACACAAATCGGGTCAGCGCAAAATCTTTCCGGCGGTAAAGCGGTTTTTAATAGCATTAACTACGATATTCCTGCGGGCATTTCATATATATGGATTACCTTTGATATTGCTTCTGTAACCCCTGCTGCCAATTATTTTGATGCCTATATCCAGGCAAATAAAATTGATATCGCAGGTTCTTTATATCCGGCCACAGACCAGTCTCCTGCAGGGAACAGAATTATCATTGAAACGATATTTCAGGACGATTTTGAGACAGATAAAGGCTGGGTTCTCACAGGAGAATTTGAGAGAAATAATCCCCAGGGACTTGGCGGCTCTTATAAAAATCCCGATCCCGCTTTTTCATACAGCGGCTTAAACGTACTTGGAACAGACCTTACAGGCCTTGGTCTCTATCCCGGCGATTATGAGCCAAACCTTTCCAATAAAATATATAAGGCTATATCTCCTGTAACAAACTGCACATTTTATACAAATACACGGCTGCGTTTTTACAGATGGCTGAATATTGAAACATTTGATAAAGCATATATAGAAGTCAGCAATGACAATGGATTGAGCTGGATAAACGTATGGACTAACAGCGGGCAGGTTGAAGATAATTCCTGGGTATTCCAGGAAATTAATATCTCCGCTTATGCGGATAAAAAAACCGCTGTTATCATCCGCTTCAGTCTCGGAACAACGGACGGTACAAATCAGTGTTCAGGATGGAACCTCGACGATGTGGTTCTTATCGGTGATTTTATAAATCCTGAAACAGGCGTAACACAGATTTTATTACCAGTAAGCGGTTGCAACCATACTTCGGCAGATACTGTAAAAATCAAAGTGAAAAATTTCGGAGGAGCATCAACAAATGATACATTAAGGGTTTGTTATTCATTGAATGGAGGAGTTACGGTTTATTATGACACCATTTTTCAGTCAATCCCTATTGGCGACAACTTGATTTTTTCCTTCAAAAAAACCGCTGACCTGTCGCTGCCCGCTACTTATATTTTTTTTGCAGCAACATTAGCTCAGGGTGATAAAAACACGGCAAATGATACATTATGGAAAAACATTACATCCTCTCCTCAAATAAATATTCCCTATTTCGAAGACTTTGAAAGCGGCCAGGGTGGGTGGTTTCCGGGCGGCGCTAATTCCTCCTGGCAATACGGCACACCCGGCTCTCCTGTTATCAATACGGCAGCATCAGGCACAAAGGCATGGAAAACAAACCTTGTGGGTTATTATAATTTAGATGAGCAATCGTTTCTGCAGAGTCCATGCTTTAATTTTTCAGGTATTTCAAATCCCGCTATTGAGTTTAAACTCTGGTGGATTTCACAACCGGATTTTGACGGCGCAGCCCTTGAATACTCTGTTGACAACGGCGATACATGGCACCTTATAGGCGCTTTCAATGATACGTACAACTGGTATAATTATGACACTATCGTTTCTTTAAACAGCGGTTTTAATGTTATACCCGGATGGAGCTATATAAGCAACGGCTGGAAAAAAGTAAAACATATCCTTCCTCCAATCATTGCAAATAATCCGGATGTACGCTTCCGTTTAATTTTTGCAAGCGGCGGTTTAGGCGCTGACGAAGGCTTTGCATTGGATGATATTGCCATTTATAATGATATCCCCGACCTTGGAATATCAAACATAGTCTCACCTTCCTCGTCATGCCATCTTACAGATCATGAAACCATAACCGCTACAATCCGCAACTTCGGATCCAGCATTTTTAATATCGGCGATACGATCAGGGCAGGCCTGATGCTTAACAGTTCGCTGATCGAAATTGACACATTAGTTTTGACCGCTCCTTTTTATCCGGGTGCAACCATAAACCATACGTTTGGCCAGATAATTAATATGCAGGCAGCGGGAAATTCAGAATAACTGACCTCAAATAAGATTTAAATTTCTGAATAACATTCCTAAAACTCAGATACAGCAGTTATTTGAAAAATATTAACTTTGTAAATTCGAAAATAATTATCGGATTTTAAAATGATACCAAAAAAATT